>CATLCV010000093.1 GCA_949893755.1 uncultured Lachnospiraceae bacterium
GAGTATCTGCCTCTAATTCAAAAGTGATGGGAATGATCTTCGCGATGGAAGCGGGGCGGGGAGTCAAAACCACGACCCGGTCGGCCATGCTGACTGCTTCGGAAAGGTCGTGCGTCACAAGGACCGCGGTCTTATGGGCATTCCGAAGGATCTGGCCGATGTCGTCACAGACCGATAAACGGGTCTGATAATCCAGGGCGGAAAAGGGTTCGTCTAACAGCAGAATGTCCGGATCCAGTACCAGCGTCCGGATCAAGGCCGCCCTCTGGCGCATCCCGCCGGAGAGCTCGGAGGGTTTCGCGTTTTCAAATTGTTTCAGGCCGTACAGATCCAGGAGTTCATGGGCATATTCCCGGGAACGCTCCGAGAGCATGTGCCGGATCTCCAGACCCAGCAGGACGTTGCGGTAGACGGTCCGCCATTCGAACAGGTGGTCATGCTGCAGCATATAACCGATGTTGGTAGAGCTCTCCCGGAGAGCCTTTCCGTTCAGTTTCACCTGCCCGTCCTCGGCATCGATCAGGCCGCAGATGATGGACAGCAGCGTGGATTTGCCGCACCCCGAAGGTCCTACGATGGCGACGAACTCCCCGGAGGACACGGAAAATGAGATATCTGTCAGTGCTTTGGTTTCTCCTTCCAGACTGTGATATGCATAATTGATATTTTTAAGTTCCAATATAGGTTCCATGCAGACACTCCAATCAAAAGATATATAATACTTTATGACAAAAAAATGGAGAGGTGCATGAGAAAAGGAGGACCCGTCGGTCCCCCTCCAGCATTATCCTTCCTGCGTCACCTTTACATACACATAGTCATTTCCGCCTTCCGGAGCCTCCCACCCGTTATACTCCGAATAAAACTGGAAAAATGCGCGGTCGAGCTGATCTTCGTCTACCACATAGACAAGTGTATATTCCAGTTCCTCGCCCGGTTCTATCGGAACAAAATGGAAATCCTTGACACGTTTGATACCGTCCGTATGATAGATCTTGTCAAAATATACCGGGAATCCGTCTGTCTGCAGATGATATCCCTCATTGGCGGGGCTGTATTTCCAGTCAGCGGCATAGCTCTTGGAAATCCCGTCTTCACTGACATCCAGATAATGGATATAAGGGCATACGGTTACGTCATTGTCATATTCATTTACGGTGTTATGGTTCTTTACCTTCATATGCGCTACCACGAATTTGGAATTTACGGTCTCTACCGTCGGTTCTCCGACTTCCTTTCCATTTTCATCGTAAGAATACTTATAGCGCTCATGAGCTTTGAGGGTGCCGTCCTCGTTGATCCAGTCCGCCATCTCGCCCGCAAAGTCATAATAATTTTCTACCGGATATTCGGAAACCGGAAGCGCGTCTTTGATTTCAATGGATTCCACGGTATAGCGGATATCATCCGGCTTTATACCATTTTTATCCGGCCCGAAAGGTATTTTCAATTCTTCTCCTGTGGAAAAGAAATTATTGTCCGCCAGCAGTTCAGGAGTCCATTCCTTTATGGTACTTTCCCGGTCTGCTTTCTGCTCTGCGAGCAAAGCTTCGATCTCTTCGTCCGTCGCATACGGCACGGTAGAATCCAGCACCTGTATGTCCAATCCTTCCGCGATTTTTATCGTCTCTTCCATGGAAAGTGTATTGTCCATATCAAAGATTTCTACGAGATAGCCTTCTTCTTCGTTGAACAGCATCGCGTTCTTGGTGGTTTTGTCGCTGTCCGTATAACGGCTCTCCGACAAAAACAATGCGGCCTTCATTCCGTTGATCTCGATCTCTTTCTTTAGATTTTCCTCTTTCAGCCCATGGGTCAGGTCATCGGTGTTCCCCATGCGGACCTGTTGATCCAACTCCGCGGCATTCCATGCGATAATGGTGACGGTTCCTCCGGTCTCCTCGTTATGCCATTTTCCGCCGTAGGGGGTATTTTCCGCGCCTAATTCATAGCCGGCAGGCATATAGGTGGGAGTCACCTCAATCTCATGGGCCTCCTTTTGTTCGCGGTCGATCGCAAGGTCGTAGGTCACGGAAGAATCCTCCTTCACCAGATTTGCGGTCAAAAATTTATTGGCGGCCGCCACCACCAGAGAGGAGCCTGCGGCCAGTACAGCCGCCGCTGCCAGAACGCGCAGCATTTTGCGTCTCCTGGCAAAGGAGACTCTGCCCTTTCTCTGGATCCCCAGCTTCCGGTATGCATCCTGCATCCCCTGATCTACCTTCTCCGGAATGGCCAGCTCCTGATTTAAGATTCTTATCATTTCCTGATCTGTATATGTTCTCTTCATGTGTTACCTCCTGATTGATTTATGCGGTTTGTCTGTATCCGTTCTTCCTGCGAAGCAGCGAGCCAAGCGGCCGTGCCTGCAGGGCTGTTTGACTTCTGCGAAGCGGCGGGCCGGGCAGCTATGTTCCCAACCCCTGTTCATCGGACAGCCTGCTTCATATATCTGGCCGGCGGTTCAAAACGGTACTCTCTGGCAGCCTCCCTGCGCCCTCTGGAAAGACGGGTCTTTACCGTATTTTCCTCCAGATCCAGTATCTGGGCGATCTCGCGGATCTTAAAGCCCTCCACATAATACAGGATCAGGACGAGACGGTATTTTTCATCCAATGAATTCAGCAATTCATAAAATTCATAATTTTCCAGCGACACGCAATTCCCTCCCTGCTCCGGCAGCTGTTCTGTGGGGCATTCCCTCCGGCCGGCATTCAAGATATCGATACACTTGTTGATCAGGATCCGGATCAGCCAGGTCTTGAAAAACTGTTCGTTCTCCAGGCTGTCCAGCTTTTCATAGCAGGTCAGGATCGTCTCCTGGATGGCATCCGCGATATCATCATCGGATCTCAGATAACTTCTCGCAACCTTATACATCGTAAGCTTCTGGCTCTCCATCAATTCCACGAAAGCATTGCTGTCATGCCGTTTTGCTCTTTTTACTAAAAACTTCAAGAATAAAACCTCCTCACTATATCCATGTACCCGCAGGATCAGGCAAATGTACATCCCGCGTACACCGGGTCTGTTGTAGTAGAAAATACTGCCGCAGCAGATTTTCTATTGTTTTTATCTGGCGCCTTACTTATTAGACCGATGAAAGGGCAAAAAGGTTTCAGGCAATTCTTATTTTTTTTGCCAACGGAAAAAACCGGCAGACGGATATGGGTCTGCCGGTCAGGAACTGTAGGGAAATCATGTTTCAGTGCTCCGCGAGATATTCCTCCGCTGTTTTCCACGCCCGCGCCTCCGCAAAATTCCATTTCCGCAAGGTGGGCTTTCTGCACTCGTAGAACCCTTCCATATAAAATTGAAACTCCGATTCCAGATATTCGCCTATGGTCTCGAACTGGGAAAGGTCCTCCTGGCTCTTAAACTCATAGGGTTCGTCTCTGTAATAATAATAGTCTTCATCCGTGTAAGTATACGTTTCCATCTTCATATCCGCCAGCTGTGCAACATAAGACGCGGCATCAACGGACAGGTCGTGGAGCAGATAGTCCACATCCTGCCGGGTGATCTGCTCCATATGCTGCAGGTTGTAGGAGGCGATGATACGGTCCACCCCGGCGAAGGAAAACACAAGATAGCAGCAGGTCACGACCGCCACGGTATACCGGAACAGAGGAAACGCCTGCCGGAAGATGCTGACCATCACGCCGCCCATGATCAGGGTCAGGACTCCCAAAAACCAGAGCACCAGGATCCGCAGGAAGGTGAGATGGTAGACCCCCACATAGAGCAGCATCCGGTAGGCCGCCGACAGGGTCATGACGCAGGTGCAGACAGAGATCACCAGCAGCAGGACATTCAGCGCCCGGTGCGTTTCAAAAACCTGGATGCAGACCATTACGGTCACCAGATTGATCAGGCTCACGGCGAGAAGCTGCCAGAAGCCCTGGTGGGCATACTGGGAATAGGTCATCCCGTCGGGGAGCCCGTGACGCAGGAACAAAAACAGGATCTGGATCCCGGAATAGATCACATAGAAGAAAGCCAGTATCATGGTAAATGTGATCCCGGTCAGCGCGTTTGCCTCCGGCCCATCTTTTTGCGCCGGGCTTTTCAGGTTCTGCCGGAACAAAGCTGCAAAAAATACATAGAGCATGAAAAATCCGAAAAGGAAGCTCCAACAGATCCGGACTGCAGTGGTGAGATCCGGAATATCCGGGATCGTGATGCAGATCCGGAAATATCTGGCAAAGACCGGATCAGACCCGATCAGCAGCGGCATCACGCACAGCAGGAAGAGGGCAGCGATGGCAGCGCCTGTGAGCACGGCCGGGGCTTTCTTTTTGATATTCGCTCTTTTTTGCAGGACTTCCTCAGAGCTTGCTGCCTTGTGCTTCGAAATAGAATACAGCATATGTTCGAACGGCTTGAACAGTGATACGAAGCAGGTCCCGGCAAAGAATAAGAGCTGTTTTAAATTGGCGGAAAAACTCCAACGGTCGTCCTCATACATCTGATGCAGCATGCCCGTACAGAACAGAAGCAGGATGCCAGCGCGGTTGAACAGGTGGATCCAGGCATTGGCCGTCATGCAGGTGGAAATGCCAAGCAACAGCATTCCCGCAAAATAGAAGAACAGGCCCCGTTTCAAAGGAATGCCGGCTTTCCCAAGCCACAGGACAGAAAACAGGATCACCGCGGCAACGGCAGCCGGAAAGGTGATGCCTGCCGGGTTGTCAAAGAGGCAGAAGGTATAGATCAGCCCAAACAGGCAGGCTGTTTTGCCAAACCAGGTGAAATGCTCCTTCATATGCTGCAGGAGCGGGCTGTCCGGGGCTTTGCTGTTCGCCGTCTGAGGAAGCTTCTCCGGAACGGCTTCATATTTGCTGCCGGCTGAATTTTGACGCGCAGGTATCGCTTCCGGTGCGGGTATGGTTTCCGGTGCGGGTATGGTTTCCGGCGCAGGTATCGCTTCCGGCGCAGGTATCGTTTCCGATGCAGTTATAGTTTGTTGTGTAGTCCTGGTTTCCTGATCCATGGTGATTCTCCTTTCCATGTGCTGTTTTCTAATCACTGATTTCCTCGTCATCCTCCACATATTCCAGGATATCCCCCGGCTGGCAGCGGAGGGCCTTGCAGAGGGCATCCAGGGTCGTAAAGCGCACAGCCTTGGCCTTATTATTTTTTAGGATCGAAAGATTCGCCATCGTAAGGTCGATCTCTCGGGCCAGCTCCGTGACGCCGATCTTCCGCTTCGCCATCATCACATCCAGATTTACAATAATTCCCATAGACTTTTCCTGCCTTCCATATCATTTTCGTGTACCTGCATGCCATCCTTTGAACAGGCGTGCCCTGCCCCAGCGGCTCCTTAGGAACTGTAGGAAAATAACTTGTGCAGACTGCGTGCATAAGTTATTTCCATACAGTTCCTTATATGGTCAGATCATTTTCCTCTTTATAGCGGATCGCTTCCCGGAATACAAAGGAGAGCACCTCGCTGAACAGCCCGGCGATAAAAAAGGTAAGGACCACGATGAAGGTTGCCGGGGTGGGCAGGAAAAAGCACTTGAGAAAGAAGAGCAGTACGATCACGGCGCTGGTAATACCCATCACCTCCAGGCTCTTTACATTTTCATAGATAAAACAGTTTTTCTGCATCACGGTGCGCATCATCTTCCGCAGCTCTCCGATGATTACGATTCCGCATACGCCTGACGCGGCGAAGATCACCAGCATCAGCGCATAATACTCCTGAAATGCCCTGGAATAATAAATCCCAGCGTACCGCAAAGACAGCGGAAGCGTGACAATGACCGCAATCCCGCTGTAAAACATCACGTCCAACAATAACTTTGTAACCTGGATCAGCTTTTCACTATGCATAATTCTGCCTCCTGATATTTGTAACCAATTTGTCCGCCAAGCTTTATATGGCTGTTCATACAAGAAATCTGTTCGATTTTCCATATTATAGCACGGTATATTTTGAAAATCAATATGAATTTATTGAAAAACAATAAAAATGTATTGAATATCAGATTTTGAAAGACAGACTCATAAATGCTGATCTAAAAGTTGTATATGTACAATTACGATAAAATAAGACAATTAGAATGAAAAATGCACAAAAAGTTGTATTCAAATTTGTGATATATTGAGACTTGAAAAAGAGAAACTTGTACAGTACAATATATGTATAAAATATAAGATGTTTTGAAAAAAGCATCAAAAAAGGAGGTAAAAAGGATGAAGAAAAAGATTCTCAGCGTGGCTCTGGCCGCCGCCATGGTGCTTTCGCTCACACTGGCAGGGTGTGGTTCGAGTGACGGTGGGGAAAAACAGGGAGGCAACGGAAAACTGGTCGGTGTGGCCATGCCGACGCAGAGCTCGGAACGGTGGATCAAGGACGGCCGGAACATGAAAGCGCGGCTGGAGGAGCTTGGCTATGATGTATTCCTGCAATATGCGGAGGATGATGTACAGGTACAACTTGCGCAGATTGAGACAATGATCGCAAAAAAGGTGGACTGCCTGGTCGTTGCGTCAGTCGATTCCTCTGCATTGATCAACGCTCTGCAGACGGCAAAAGAGGAAGGGATCCCCGTGATCTCCTATGACCGCCTGCTGATGAACACTGATGCGGTCAGCTATTACGCGTCCTTTGACAACGAGGGAGTGGGCAGGAAGATCGGGGAGTACATCGAGGAAAAGGCCGGACTGGCAGATGCGTCTGAGCCCCAGACCATCGAATTTTTCATGGGCTCGCCGGATGACAACAATGCAGTCCTTCTATATAAAGGCGTGATGAGCGTACTGCAGAAATATCTGGACGACGGTACGCTGGTATGCAAATCCGGCAGAACCTCATTTGACGACACCTGTATCTTAAGGTGGTCTCAGGAAGTAGCCTTGCAGAACTGCGAGAACTATTTGTCCGGATTCTACGCGGATGAAAAGCTGGACATCTGCTGCTCCGCATTTGACGGATTTGCCTACGGCATCAAGGCAGCCCTGGAGGCGGCCGGATACACGGAGGAGGACTGGCCCATCATCACCGGGCAGGACGCGGAAGTGATGGCGGTGAAAAACATCATCGACGGGAAACAGACCGCAACTATTTTCAAGAATACGGAGCTGCTGGCTGAAAAATGTACCGGGATGGTCGATGCGGTGATCGAGGGCAGCGAGCCGGAGATCAACGATACCGAGACCTATGACAATGGAAAAATGGTCGTGCCGTCTTACCTGTGCGAACCGCTTTCCCTGGACAAGGATAATTACAGGGAGCTGGTCATTGACAGCGGATATTACAAAGAGGAAGAGATTCAAAATGCAAAATAAAGGAAAGGAGTTGAGAGGATGTCTGATTATATTCTGGAGATGAAGCATATTGTCAAAGAATTTTCCGGTGTCAGAGCATTGAATGATGTAAACCTGAAAGTAAAACGGGGCGAGATCCATGCGCTCTGCGGGGAAAACGGCGCGGGCAAGAGCACGCTGATGAATGTCCTGTCGGGGGTGTATCCGTTCGGAACCTATACAGGAGACATCGTATACAACGGGGAAGTGGTCAAGAACCGCAATATCAAGGACAGCGAGAAAAAGGGAATCGTCATCATCCATCAGGAGCTTGCGCTGAGCCCGTACCTGTCCATCGCGGAAAATATTTTCCTGGGCAATGAGCAGATGAAGGTGAACGGTGTCATTGACTGGACGCAGACCCGCAACGAGGCGCAGAAGATGCTGGAAGAGGTGGGACTGGGAAGCGAAAACCTGGAAGCGCCCATCAATTCCCTTGGGGTCGGCAAGCAGCAGCTGATCGAGATCGCCAAGGCGCTGGCGAAAAAGGTAGACCTTCTGATCCTGGATGAGCCGACGGCGGCGTTAAATGACGAGGAAAGCGCGCAGCTCCTGGAGATCATGCTGAAGCTGAAATCACAGGGCATCACAAGCATCATCATTTCCCATAAGTTAAATGAGATCAGCTATGTGGCAGACGCGATCACAGTCATCCGCGACGGACAGACGATCGAGACGCTGACCAAGGGCGTGGACGATTTTTCGGAGGACCGGATCATCAAGGGCATGGTCGGGCGTGAGCTGACCAACCGTTATCCGGAGCGTACAGACTGTCCCATCGGGGATGTGGTCATGGAAGTGAAGAACTGGAATGTTTACCACCCGGAGGATCCAAACCGCCAGGTGTTAAAGGATATCAACATCAAGGTGCGCGCAGGCGAGGTCGTGGGGCTTGCGGGACTGATGGGAGCCGGAAGGACCGAGCTTGCCATGAGTATCTTCGGCCGTCAGTACGGACAGAAGATCAGCGGCGAGATCCTCATGCACGGCACGCCGGTGAAGATCCGGAGCGTGAAGGATGCCATTGAAAATAAGATTGCCTATACCTCCGAGGACCGGAAAAATTACGGGCTGATCCTGTTCAATGACATCAAATGGAACATGTCCCTGGCAGCCCTGCGCGGTTTCTTCTCCCAGAACGGGATCGTGGATTCCAACAAGGAGATCCTGGAGGCGGAGAAATACAAAGAGCTGATCAACATCAAATCCAACTCGGTCCATCAGGCGGTGGGAAGCCTGTCCGGAGGAAACCAGCAGAAGGTCATCCTGGCAAAATGGATGCTGACGGAGCCGGATGTGCTGATCCTGGATGAACCTACCCGGGGAATCGACGTGGGCGCGAAGTATGAGATCTATTGTGCCATCAACGACCTGGCGAAATCCGGAAAGGCGGTCATCGTCATTTCCTCCGAGATGCCGGAGATCCTGGGCACATGCGACCGGACCTATGTATTGAACGAAGGCTGTATTGCCGGTGAAATATTCAAAGAAGATCTGTCTCAGGAAAGAATCATGAAATGCATCATGCAGCATAATAACAGGAAAGGGGAATAACAATGGAAAAGAAGAAAACCGTAAACTTAAATTTAAAGCAATATGGCATGGTCTTTGCGATGCTCGCGATCTTTATCGTTTTTTATGCATTGACAGGAGGCGTCAATGCCACGCCGATGAACATGAACAACCTGATCATGCAGAACAGCTATGTGATCATCCTTGCAACCGGTATGCTGCTCTGCGTACTCACCGGAAATGTAGACCTGGGCGTGGGCTCCTATGTGGCTCTCTGCGGCGCGGTTGCGGCAAAGCTGATCGTAGAGAACAATATGAGCATTCCGCTGGCCTTTCTGATCACGATTCTGGTGGGGATCGCGTTCGGTGCGTTTAACGGATTTTTCATTGCATACCTGAATATCCCGCCCTTTGTTGTCACGCTGGCAGGCATGCTGATCGGCCGGGGACTTACATATACACTGCTGGAAAACAAGACCGTGGGACCGCTTCCCAGCGCTTATGTGAAAGTCGGAGCAGGTTTCTTCGCTTCCAGCAAGATGGAATTCGGCGGCGGAACACTGGATATCATCACGATCCTCGTTGCCGTGATCGCCACGGTCCTGGTGATCGGTGCGGAATTAAAGACCATGAGAACCCAGCAGAAGTACGGGTTTGCGATGGCGCCTACCTGGCAGACTGGTGTCAAGGTGGCGGCGACGCTTGCGATCCTCTGGTTCTTCTTTTTCAAGATTGCATCCTATAACGGAATCCCGATCATACTGCTTTTGATGGCCGTGATCGTAGGGATCTATCATTTCATTACCAGCAAGACCGTTGCGGGACGCCAGGTCTACGCGCTGGGCGGAAATGAAAAGGCTGCAAGGCTGTCCGGTATTGATACGAAAAAGGTGTACTTCTGGGTTTATACCAACATGGGCTTTTTGGCTGCCATCGCAGGAATCGTGCTGTCCGCCCGAAACGCTTCCGCCACCCCGAAGGCCGGGGACGGGTTTGAATTGGATGCCATCGCTGCCTGCTACATCGGCGGGGCCGCGGCATCCGGCGGTGTGGGTACGGTCGTCGGAGCTGTGATCGGAGCGTTCGTCATGGGAATCCTGAATAACGGGATGTTTCTAATCGGGTTGTCTACCGACCTGCAGAAAGTAGTCAAGGGACTGGTACTCCTTGGAGCAGTTACATTTGACGTATTATCCAGCAAAAAGAAAAACTGACATATGAGTCGAAGGAACACGTAAAAACGAGTTTATGATGGAAAAAGCTATCCGCCGTCGGTGGGTGGCTTTTTTCTTTCTATTCCTGTCAGGAAGCTTCTGCACACCAGAACAGCGGCCTGCCGTGTGGCGAAAGACAAGTACATATGCACAAAAAATGCATTGTTTTTTTAGTACATATTACAGATTGTAAAGATACAAGCTGTATAGTATATTAGAGAAAAGTTATTACGGATCAGGAACAAAGTTGTATTTAGATTTGGATTGCGGAGGTGTACATTTGGAAGAAGCAGTTGCGAAATATCAGGAAATCTGTCTGTGGGTGAAAGAACTCCTGGAAAGCGGGGAACTGAAACCGGGGGATAAGGTGGAATCGGAATATAAGCTGTGCCAGCGGTTCCAGGTCAGCAGGCAGACCGTGCGGCATGCCATCTCCGTGCTGGAGGAGGAAGGCATCGTAGAGCGGTTCAGGGGAAGCGGGACGTATATCAGCAGTAAGGATCAGGTGACTCCCAAAAAAGAGAAGACCATGCAGATTGCGGTGATGACAACTTTTGTACAGGAATATATATTTTCTGCGATCATCCGGGAACTGGAGGCACAGTTTTCGAACGCTGAATACAGTCTTCAAATCTCAGTGACCAATAATTCTGTAGAAAAAGAACGCTTCATATTAAAAAATATTTTGAACAAAAACACGGTGGACGGACTGATCGCCGAGCCAACAAAGAGCGGGCTGCCCAATCCCAATCTGGACATTTACAGGGAGATCATGGCACGGGGGATCCCGGTGCTGTTCATCAACAGCTATTATCCCCAGCTGGAGGCTCCTCATGTCAGCCTGAATGACAAGATGGCAGGGAAACTGGTGACCAACTATCTGCTGCAGTGCGGCCATCAGAATATCGCGGCCATCTTTAAGTCCGACGATGGGCAGGGGCACCAGCGCTATGCGGGATATCTGGAGGCTCTTATGGAAGCGAATATCAGGATCCTTGACAGGCGGGTGGCGTGGCTGGATTCGCAGCAGATGTCGGAATTTGAACAGAATGCGGACTGGATCTGCCGCAGGCTGGAGGGCTGTACGGCCTGCGTGTGTTACAATGATGTGATGGCGAACAAGCTGCTGGCTGTCTGTAAGAGCAGAGGGATCGGTGTGCCGGAAGACCTGTCGGTGATCAGTATTGATAATTCCGATGTCGCCGCTTACTGCGAGGTCCCGCTGACCTCTGCGGAGAATCCTATTCGGGATCTGGCAAAGATCGCGGCGCTGGAGATGCTGGATATGATCGACGGAAAGAAGGTTCCCCACTCCACAGAGCTGGAAGGGGAGATCGTGACCAGGGTGTCCGTGGCGATATTGGAGCAGCCGCAGCTGTAGATTCGGAAAGGGGCTGCGGCTGTATTTTCGTATCACGGGATTCGTTTTTCGGCTCTGAAAGGTGTATCTTGCTTATGCCCGGTACAATTTCTCAATGATACAGCTATGCGGCTTGTCCCGGCTGTCTTTGGCGTAATTCACCCCTACAAGCAGAATCTCACCGGTATAGTGCTCCAGAGCCTGTGTGTAGTGCCTGTCCCGGATCTGCTGCAGTGCGGAGGCCGCGGATTTGTCGTATTTCAGTTCCACGACAAGGGCAGGCTTTGGAGCCGTATCCGGCAGAGGCAGAAAGACAACATCCGCAAAGCCCCGTCCCGACGGAAATTCCCGGACCATAAGATAATCCTTCCGGGCACTGTAATAGGCCAGGCTGATGGCGCAGGCCAGCGAGTTTTCATCATTGTAGGCCAGGATGGAAGCCACTTCTGTATGGGCATGATCCAGCCCTTCGGCGACCCGCCTTTCATCACCCCGGAGGGTCTCTTCCAGAAGCTGTTCGGAAGCCTTGAGGATATCCATGATCTGGGTCCAGCCCCCGACGCTCATGGCATTTTCAAATTCTCCGGCGATCTCTTTGTTGGGGATAAAGGCTTCTCCCGTCTCCGCGTCATATCCGAGATAGCCCAGATGGATCAGCAGCGTCAGTACATCATCCTTTGTTTTGAAGGTCTGCATATCGTTCTGGAAGCTCAGGGTATGGACTCTGACATGTTCGCCGCCGAGCATCCTGACCACGTCGGACCGGAGCCCGTCAAAATCCATATCCATATAAATTTTCAGCGCCTCGTAAGTCTCGGTGGAGGTCCAGTAATTGGAAAAGCGGCGGCATTTCATGGCGGCCACAACAGACCTGGGATTGTAAATGTGCTGAAATCTGCGGAATCTGTAGCCGTCATACCAGTGGCTGGCCTGGGAAAAATCCATGTCAAACCGTCCGCACAATTCCCGGACCTCCTGCTCCGTAAATCCGGTGTATTCCTCAAACATATCCTGGTCCGTCATGGAGTATTCCCAAAACATATTCAGGGCGGAATGAGAGCCATATTTTTTTACAGGCAGGATTCCGGTCACATAGGCAAGCGCGACATAGGGCTGGTCCTTTAAAAGTGCCCGCAGGAAGTCAAGGTATTGCTTCTGCAGCGCTTCCTCCTTCTGCCGTTCGCGTATGATACAGTCCCATTCGTCGATCAGGAAAATGAATTTCTTCCCTGTTTTCGCATAGATTCTCTTTAAGGTATCGGCAAGCCCTCTATCCCGGCCCTGGCCTGACAGGCAGTCTCCGTATTCCTCCAGAAGCTCTTCCAGAACCTCCTGTTCCAGATATTCCGTTGCGCTTTTGCTTTTCGCACCGATTAAAAACTGCTGCATATTCACAAAGATCACATCATATTGATTCAGGTGTTCCAGGAAGCCGGCGTCCTGCTCAATGGCTTTTCCTTCAAACAGCGTTCGGGAATCACATCCGCGGCTGTAATAAGCGGCCAGCATTTCGAGAGCCATGGACTTTCCGAAACGCCGCGGCCGGCTGACGCAGATATATTTATCCATCGTATTGATCAGCTCATTGGTACACGCCGCCAGTCCGGTTTTATCTACATAGATTCGGGAGCGGACAGCTTCGGCAAAGCCTTCATTTCCCGGATTCAAATAAATTCCCATACAAAACCTCTTTCCTCATGATTGTTGACTCTATTGTATCATTTCGATTGGTTTTTGAAAAGGTTTTAGGAGGCTTATTCTTGAAAACTGCCGGGGAAGAGGCTATAATTGACAGAGATCTACATTGTTCAAAACAGGATTGCGGGCATATGAGCAAAAGAACTGGACAGAAACCCGGAAATCAGGGAATGGAGTGTGGGAAAGGAATGCAGGTACAAAAAATAAATTACCAAAAGGAACTGGATCAGATTCTGGAAGCGCTGCAAAAGGAGGGCAGAGTGCCCCGCCTTCTGCTCCACAGCTGCTGCGCCCCCTGCAGCAGCTATGTGCTGGAATATCTTTCGGAGTATTTTGAGATCACGGTATTTTATTACAATCCCAACATTTATCCGGAGGAGGAATATTACAAGCGGGTGGAAGAGCAGCAGATGCTGATCGGAAGATTCACAGCGGCCCATCCCATTTCCTTTCTGGAAGGCATGTATGATCCGAAAAGGTTTTATCGGATGGCTGCCGGACTGGAACGGGCAAAAGAAGGCGGCGAACGGTGCTTTGGCTGTTATGCCCTGCGCCTGAAAGAGGCGGCGGAGAAGGCAAAGGAAGGCGGGTTCGACTATTTTACCACGACACTTAGCATCAGCCCTCTGAAAAACGCGCAGAAGCTCAATGAGATCGGCATTGCTCTGGGGAAGCAGATCGGGGTGCCTTACCTGGTGTCGGATTTTAAGAAGAAAAACGGATATCAGCGGTCGGTGGAGCTGTCCGGGGAGTACGGGCTGTACCGCCAGGACTACTGCGGTTGTCAGTTTTCACTGGAAAACCGCGGAATCCGGGAGTGAAACTGTAAGAAGTTCTTATAGACAGAAGCACGGATGTATGGTACGATGATTGATATTTTAAGAAGAGAGGGAACAGGAATGGCACAATTGTGGGGCGGTCGTTTTACGAAGGAAACGGACAAGCTGGTATATGATTTCAACGCGTCCATTTCATTTGACAAGAGATTTTACGCGCAGGACATCCGGGGCAGCATCGCCCATGTGACGATGCTCGCCAGACAGGGGATCCTGACCGCAGAGGAGAGAGATCAGATCATAGAAGGGCTGAACGGCATCCGAAAGGATGTGGAGAACGGGACGCTTTTGATCACAGAGGAATACGAGGATATCCACAGCTTTGTGGAGGCGAATCTGATCGAACGGATCGGGGACGTGGGGAAGAAGCTCCACACCGGACGCAGCCGGAACGACCAGGTGGCTCTGGATATGAAATTATACACAAGGGATGAGATCCTGGAGCTGGACCGGCTTTTGAAATGCCTTCTGGAAACGCTCCTGAATATGATGAAGGAGCATACAGAGACGTACATGCCGGGATTCACCCATCTGCAGAAGGCGCAGCCGGTGACGCTCTCGCATCATCTGGGAGCCTATTTTGAGATGTTCCGGCGGGACCGTTCCCGGATGAAGGACATTTACCGAAGAATGAACACCTGTCCGCTGGGGGCCGGAGCGCTGGCAGGCACCACCTATCCGCTGGACCGGGAATATACGGCGGAATTGCTGGAATTTGACGGGCCTACGCGAAACAGCATGGATTCCGTGTCAGACCGGGATTACCTGATCGAGCTGCTGTCCGCCATGTCCACGGTGATGATGCACTTAAGCCGGTTTTCCGAGGAGGTGATCATCTGGAATTCCAATGAATACCAGTTTGTGGAGCTGGATGACGCCTACAGCACCGGGAGCAGCATCATGCCTCAGAAAAAGAACCCGGATATCGCCGAGCTGGTCCGGGGAAAGACAGGCCGTGTATACGGAGCGCTGATGTCGCTGCTGACCACGATGAAGGGAATCCCCCTGGCATACAACAAGGACATGCAGGAGGACAAGGAACTGGTCTTTGACGCCATGGATACGACAAAGGGCTGTCTGACCCTGTTTACCGGAATGCTGGCCACCATGCGGTTTCGGAAGGACCGGATGGCGGACAGCGCAAAGCATGGATTTACCAATGCCACGGATGCGGCGGATTATCTGGTGAACCACGGCGTACCCTTCCGGGACGCCCATGGGATCGTGGGACAGCTGGTGCTGTACTGTATCGAGAAGGGGAAGGCACTGGATGACCTGACGATGGAAGAATACAAACACATTTCCCCGGTATTTGAAGAGGATATCTATGAGGCAGTCAGCATGAAGACCTGCGTGGAGATGCGCAATACCATCGGCGCGCCGGGAAAGGCGGCCATGGAGCAGGTGATCGCGCAGGAGGAAGCGTATCTGATCGGGGAATAAAATAAATTGATACTGCGCACAGCCGTATAAGGAAATCTGCCGCTTTGCGGCTGTGGCCGGAGCAATATTCAAGGCAGATTTTCAGTGGCTGTGAATATAAGATATTTTGAAAGGATAAAGGAGAGGATCAGAATGGAACAGAAGTTAAAGGTAGGTATATTAGGAGCGACAGGTATGGTAGGGCAGAGATTTATTTCCCTGCTGGAGGAGCACCCATGGTTTGAGGTGGTGATGGTTGCAGCAAGCCCCCGCTCCGCCGGAAAGACCTACGAAGAGGCAGTCGGGGGCCGTTGGAAAATGGACACCCCCATGCCGGAAGCAGTGAAGAAGCTGGTGGTACTGAATGTGAATGAAGTGGAAAAGGTTGCTTCCACGGTGGATTTTGTATTCAGCGCGGTGGATATGTCGAAGGAGGAGATCAAGGCCATCGAGGAGGCTTACGCAAAGACCGAGACTCCGGTGGTATCCAACAACAGCGCGCACCGCTGGACTCCGGATGTGCCCATGGTGGTGCCGGAGATCAATGTAGAACATTTTGACGTGATCGCAGACCAGAAAAAGCGTCTCGGAACCACCCGCGGCTTTATCGCCGTAAAACCCAACTGCTCCATCCAGAGCTATGCGCCCTGTCTTGCGGCGTGGAAGGAATTCGGCCCGAAGGAGGTGGTGGCGACCACCTACCAGGCAATTTCCGGCGCAGGCAAGACCTTCAAGGACTGGCCGGAAATGGTGGAAAATGTGATCCCCTATATCGGCGGGGAAGAGGAGAAGAGCGAGCAGGAGCCGCTGCGGATCCTGGGCAGGGTAGAAGGCGGAGAGATCGTCAAGGCGGAGCTTCCGAAGATCACCTGCCAGTGCATCCGTGTGCCGGTGCTGAACGGCCATACGGCGGCTGTCTTTGTAAACTTTGAGAAAAAGCCGACGAAGGAGCAGCTCATCGAAAAGCTGGTGAATTTCAAAGGCTTCCCACAGGAGGCAGGGCTTCCCAGCGCTCCGAAGCAGTTCATCCGCTACCAGGAGGAGGACAACCGTCCCCAGGTGAAGCTGGACGTGGACTATGAGAACGGGATGGGCGTGTCCATCGGACGTCTGCGGGAAGACAGCATGTTTGATTATAAATTTATCGGACTTTCCCACAATACCGTCCGCGGCGCGGCAGGCGGCGCGGTCCTGTGCGCGGAGGCGTTGACGGCGAAGGGATATATTGAGAAAAAATAGAGTCTGGAAAAAATACATCGGTCACGGAGCGCATCCTGTGTCTGGTGTATTTTTTAAATGCTTTGCAAAATTATATTGACAAACTCTCCTTTATCGTTTATTATCAACTTACTCGTCTTAGGACATTTCTATTTTTCATGGGGAATATCATCCCATAATCCAAAAGCGAGGACATAGCTATGTAGTTTTCCCCACATTTGATTCCAGATTCAGAAAGGAGGACGTAGTATCTGATTTTCAGTGGCGCTTTTCCGTACAGGCATTCCAAACAGCAACGTTTTGACTGCATTTTATGGAGGAGAAAAGAAGTATGAAAAGATTTTTTTACAACATGCCCGGTATGTTTCGTACAGCGGCGGCCTTTTTGCTGATCTTTGGCTGTATGGCCTCGGCAAGCGCTGCATCCGTTCGGGCAGAAGAACAGATGGAAATCCAGGCCGCATTGAAAGCGGAAGGAACAACGGCACAGACCATGACAGGAACAGCAGGAGGAGCAAATGAACAAGTAAAACAGGAAACCGTAGAAGAGACAGCAGATCAGGCAGACATGCCAAAGCAGGAGGAAACAGGAGACGCACAGAGCGAATCGGCAGGAAGAGAGGAAAACGGCGGTTCCGAAGCCGCTCAGGAGCCTTTCGGTGCCGGAAGCAGTGCAGAAAAAAGTGCTTCGAACCAGGCCGGAAGCAGTGCGCAGAAAAGTGTTCCGGATCAGGCAGGAAGCAGTGCGCAAAGAGGGGGGTCGAACCAATCCGGAAACGAGGAAGTGAAAGGAGAGGAAACAGATGCAGACGACGATTCGAAAGATCCGGAAGATCCGGATTCCGGCAGGGTTCCGATCGGAAGAAGGGTGATCGGGAATTACGGTACGGCTTATGTAGCCGGAAGCGGCGGAAGGATGATGCGCTCGGCGCCGGGTTCCGATTGCACGATCACACCCGGAACCGCTCACAGCTACGGAAACTGGGCGACGACAGAGTTTCGTGTGGTGACGGACAGGGGGCATTACATGGGATACTGCGCACAGCCTAACAAACAGACCCCTTCGGGAATCTATCAGGTTTCTGAACTGGACAATCCAAGGATAAAAATGGCTTTGATGTTCGGGGCGGACGGACCGTGGGCAGGAGAGGCTTCCGCCTTGTTCGGCGGCACGGCGGAGCCTTACCCGTATGTCCACGCGATGATCGGCATCGAGTATACCGGAGAAACCGACGGGCTCACAGGGGAGCAGATCCAGGCCATGCAAAATGCATTGGATGAGCAGATGAACAGCGGGAAAGCGGAGCTGTCCATTTTCAAAGAATATCGGGCATATGTGGCCTATAATGAGAAGCAGGATATCGTATGGCTGGAATACGAAGGCCCTACAGAGGGAACGCTAACCATGCGCAAACGTTCCGCGGTTCCCGATATCACCGATGGAAATTCGTGTTATTCCTTAGAAAATGCGGCATATGGAATCTACGCGGATGCATCCTGTACCACACAGTCAGCGACAGCGATCATCAGAAAATCCGGTGAAAGTGACAGGATAGAACTGGCGGAGGGGGATTACTGGGTAAGGGAGAACACGACTCCGCACGGCTACCAGAAAGATCCTCAGGTTTATATGATCCATGTAAAAGCAGGCGAGAATGTGCATCTGGATGTCAGCGACATTCCGAAATATGATCCGGCAGGGCTGGAACTGGTGAAGCGGGATCAGGATGCTCCGGGGGGAGCGCCCCAGGACGGCGCGTCTCTCGCGGGCGCGCAGTTTACGGTCAGATACTACAGCGGATTCTTTGAAAAGGAAACGCTGCCACAGACGCCCACAAGAACCTGGGTGCTGGAGACCAGAGCGGTGCCGGACGGAGCGGGAACGAAGAAATATCAGGCTCTGCTTCGGGAGGAATACAAGGTTTCAGGGGATGATTTTTACATCATGGACGGAATCCCGGTACTGCCCCTGGGAACCATCTCCATAGAAGAGACAAAGGCTCCTGCCGGATATCTGCTGGAAGGCGCATACCTGCAGGCGGAAGGGAGTGAGGAAAAAACAACCGGTCTCTATACCGCGCAGATCCGTTATGTTGGAGATGAAGTGAATTTAAAGGGCGGAAACCAATACGCCGTCTATAACCAGGTCATCCGCGGCGGCGTGAAGATCCGGAAACGGGACTTCGACACCAGGGCTTCGGTCCCCCAGGGCGGCGCGTCTCTGGAAAATGCCGTATTTGCAGTTGTGAATCTGAACGAAAACAACATATTTGCGGACGGAAAAGTCTATGGACGGAATGAGACCATTACAACGATCAAGACCGACGAGACCGGAGTAGCGCAGACGCCGGAAAGGCTGCTTCCCTATGGAAAATACCGGATTCTTGAAACCGGCGCGCCCACCGGATACCTGGACACCGGACTCTGGCGGCAGGAATTTTTTATCACAAAGAACGGAGAACAGGTGGATCTGACGGACGCGGATCATTCCATTCTGAACCGGGTAAAGCGGGGCGACTTCGAACTGCGCAAGATCGATTCTAAGACCCAGAAGGTGATGCCGGGCGTCGAGTTCAGCCTGACCAGTACCACGACAGGGGAATCTCACCGGATCACAACAGACGATAACGGCTACTATTCCTCTTCCGCAGACTGGAATCCGCACACCAGGAATCCCAATCAGGGGGGAACAGAAGACGGCCTCTGGTTCGGACTGGACGGAGAAGGAGGCAGCGCGCCTGTGGACAACAGCCTGGGAGCCCTTCCCTATGATACCTATATTCTGGAAGAGCTTCCTACGGATGCAAACAAAGGAAAAGAAATGCTGACGATTCCTCTGGTCATTTACAAGGATAAAGTAACCGTCAACCTGGGAAACCTGGAAAATAAGGATCTGATCGAGGACAATCCGGCCATCTCCACCAGCGCCAGAAACGAGGCGACCGGAAACCATTATGCACAGACCGGAACGGTGACAGTGATCGATTCCGTGCTGTACAGCGGATTGAAGGAAAAACAGGAATATCTCCTGAAATGTGCTGTGATGGACAAAAAAACCAAAAAGCCTGTCACGGATCCGGAAGGAAATCCGGTCACCGCAGAACAGACATTTACCGCAGCCGCCTCTGCCGGCATGGCCGAGGTGGAGTGTACCTTTGACGCCTCCGGGCTGTACGGCCGGGATATCGTCCTTTTCGAAGAGCTATACTGTGAGGAAAAAAAGATCGCAGAGCATAAGGATATCCAAGATGAAGGCCAGACCATCCATTTTCCGGGCATCGAAACGAAAGCGCTGGACAAGGCCACCGGAACCAATACAGTCGTAGCAGGAGAACAGGTTTCCATCGTGGATACCATCACTTATCAAAATCTGAAACCGGGCCAGGAGTATACACTCCGCGGAAAACTGGTGGACAAGGAAACGGGCATGACCGCGAAGGATGCTGCCGGGGCGGAGATTACCGCGGAACGAAAATGGACGCCAAAGGAAAAGGACGGAAAAGCAGAAGTAGTATTTACCTTTGACGGATCGAACCTGGAAGGAAAGACCCTGGTCGCATTTGAAACCCTGGAGAAAAACAACAAGATCTATGCCGTCCACGCGGACATTGACAGCCAGGAACAGACCATTTATTTCCCGAAAGTCAGGACCTCCGCCCGGGATGTCGAAACCAACAGCCGAAGTGCCCAGACAGCGGAAAAAGCGATGATCGTGGACACTGTTTTTTACTCCAATCTGACCCCGGGCCAGGAATACACGGTAGAGGGAACCCTGATGGATCAGGAAACCGAAGAGCCCCTTTTGGAAAACGGGGAACAGATCACGGCAGAAACCACCTTCACCCCGGAAAAAGCAGCCGGAACCGCAGAAGTAGAATTTACCTTCCAGGCAGCCAATCTTAAAA
>CATLCV010000094.1 GCA_949893755.1 uncultured Lachnospiraceae bacterium
GGAAAGCGTTTTTCAAGCGATACCAAAGTAACGGATATGCTCTATGGCTGCTATGGCGCGGCCATCCGGGAAAAGGATTTTACGGAGCAGCTGGAGGCGATTAAGGCCCGGTATCAGGAGATCATTGACGGATTGAAGCTTTCCATGTCTCTGGAGGACGAATTTAAGACCATCCGGGAAAATTTCGGCAAAAAGATCGGCCGGGATTATGCCGCGTCGAGAGGAGAATACCTCAACGGAAAGATCATGGCCGCATATCTGGGATTCGAATTTATTGATGCCGCGGAGGTGGTCCGCTTTGACAAAGAGAAGGTGTTTGATGATGAGACGACGAACATGCTTCTCGCCGAACGGCTGCGCAACTCTTCCGGAGCGGTGATCCCCGGATTTTACGGAGCCATGGAGGACGGCACCATCGTGACCTTTTCCAGAGGCGGATCCGATATCACCGGTTCGCTGGTGGCTCTGGCCGTGCAGGCGGATCTGTATGAGAACTGGACCGATGTATCCGGCTTCCTGATCGCGGATCCCAGGATCGTCCAGAATCCCAAGGCCATTGAGACCATCACCTACAAGGAGCTGCGGGAGCTGGCCTATATGGGGGCAAGCGTGCTTCATGAGGATGCCATTTTCCCGGTGAGAAAGGCGGGCATCCCGATCAACATCCGCAACACGAACCAGCCCGAGGACAAGGGAACTCTGATCGTGGAGGGCACCTGCCGGCAGCCCAGGTACACCATCACGGGAATTGCGGGGACAGACAGCTTTGTTTCCATCACCATTGAAAAGTCCATGATGAATTCCGAGGTGGGATTCTGCCGCAAGGTGCTGCAGGTGTTTGAAGAAAACGAGATTTCTATTGAGCATATGCCGTCCGGGATCGATACCATGACCATCTTTGTCCATAAAGATATCTTTGAGGAAAAGGAGCAGCAGGTCATTGCGGGGATCCACAAGGCCGTACATCCGGACCACATCGAGCTGGAATCGGATCTGGCCCTGATCGCTGTGGTAGGCAGGGGCATGAAGGCCACCCGGGGAACCGCGGGAAGGATCTTCTCTTCCCTGGCCCATGCGCATATCAATGTGAAGATGATCGACCAGGGCTCCAGTGAGCTGAACATCATCATCGGCGTCCGCCATGATGATTTCAAAAATGCGATCCGCGCCCTGTATGAGATTTTTGTGGAAACACGGATCTGATGATACGCAGACAGACAAATGTACTCTCAGGATTTCATAGGTTTTTCTTGGAATCCGAGAGTACATCGCATTTTACAGGAGGATGAAATGATTGATTTTCATACACACATGTTTCCGGAAAAGATCGCCCCGAAGACACTGCATTTTTTAAGCGAACGATGCAAAACCGTTCCCTTTACCGACGGAACGCCTCAGGGGCTTGCCGCTTCCGCAGAGGAAGCCGGGCTGGAATGCTCCATCGCCCTTCCGGTCATGACCAATCCGGAGCAGTTCGACAGCATCAACCGTTTTGCGGAGCAGTACCGGGAGGGGCGGATTTTGTCCTTCGGCGGCATCCATCCGGAAAACGGGGACTATAAGAAAAAGCTTCTGTATCTGAAGGACCACGGGTTCCCCGGGATCAAGCTCCATCCGGATTATCAGGATACATTTTTCAACGATATCCGGTACAAGCGCATCATTTCCTTTGCCAGTGAGCTGGATCTGATCGTCTCTGTGCATGCCGGTTTTGATCCGGGATACCCGGACTGCGTACACTGTACCCCCGCCATGGCCGCAGAGGTGCTGGAAGAGGTTCAGCCGACCAGGCTGGTCCTGGCCCATATGGGCGGATTCCTGCGGTGGGATGAGGTGGAGCAGGAGCTGGTGGGAAGGGACGTCTGGTTTGACACGGCGGTGGTATTCGGACAGATCCCGGACGAGCAGTTTGTGCGCATCTGCAGAAATCACGGCACGGACCGGATCCTGTTTGCCACAGACTCCCCATGGTCCGGTCAGAAGGAATCTGTAGCGTATTTCCGGAAGATGGATCTGACAGAGGCGGAAAAGTCGCAGATTCTTGGGGAAAATGCAAAGAAGCTCTTGACTTTATAAAATCCCCATGGTATATTTTATGAGTATGCCGCACAGCGAGGTTTACAAAGTTCCGCAGGGCTGATCTCAGGTGATATGCTGTACATGTTATATGTCACGTCCCTGACGCCCGGGTGATCGGCAGATCCGTCGGATAGGATTTGCGGTCTGATACAGAAAGCCTGTCACTGGCAGCCTTTCTGCAGACGATGGTATACAGGAATGCGGACACCGCAGCTGGCGAGTAATGATAATAGGAGGTGCCATATGTACGCGATCATAGCAACAGGTGGTAAACAGTACAAAGTATCCGAAGGCGATATCATTAAAGTAGAAAAGCTTGGTGTAGAAGCTGGAGAGACTTATATATTTGACCAGGTACTTGCGGTGAATCATGAGAGTCTCGTTGTTGGGAACCCTGTTGTAGACGGAGCGACCGTAACCGCATCCGTGCTGGGTGACGGCAAGGGTAAGAAGGTCATTGTCTACAAGTACAAGAGGAAAACAGGATACCACAAAAAGAACGGCCACAGACAGCAGTACACAGCAGTTAAGATTGAAAAGATCAACGCATAATCAAGATGATCCGGATTACCATTTATGTAAATGAACATCATGTGTATACAGGCTTTGACGTGAGCGGACATGCCGAGTTTTCAGATCCCGGAAAGGATGTCGTATGCGCGGCGGTTTCCATGCTGGTGATCAACACCATGAACGCATTGGAAGCGTATACGGAGGATGAGACAAGCCATGTCAGCGACGAGGAGGAGGGAACCATTGAGTTCCGTTTCCGCAGACGGCCTTCCCATGATGCGGATCTGCTGGTCAATACCATGATTCTTGGTCTGGAGAGTCTGGAGGAGAACAGCGAATATGAACCATACATTGATATCATTTTCAAGGAGGTGTAATTATCATGATGAATCTGAACCTTCAGTTTTTTGCTCATAAAAAGGGAGTTGGTTCCACAAGGAACGGACGTGACTCCGAGTCAAAGAGATTAGGTGCCAAGAGGGCTGACGGACAATTCGTAAAGGCGGGCAACATCCTGTACAGACAGCGCGGAACGAAGATCCATCCGGGCATGAACGTAGGACGCGGCGGCGATGATACCTTGTTCGCACTGGTTGACGGTGTTGTACGTTTTGAGAGAAAGGGAAGAGATAAGAAGCAGGTTTCTATCTATCCGAAGGCAGAATAATTGTAGTCCCTACAAGGCAGGAAGTATTTCCTGCCTTTTTTATACCGTAGTATATTAGAGTTTTGGTGATAGGAGAGTAGGTATGTTTGCGGACAGAGCAAAAATCATGATCCGGTCGGGAAAGGGCGGCAATGGACACTGCAGCTTCCGGCGGGAATTGTATGTAGCAAATGGAGGACCGGACGGCGGCGACGGCGGCGACGGCGGGGATCTGATCTTTGAAGTCGATGAGGGCCTCAATACGCTGGTGGATTACCGGCATAAGAGGAAGTTTGCGGCAGGAGACGGGGAAGAGGGCGGCAAACGCCGCTGCCACGGCAAGAGCGGCAGGGACCTGGTGCTGAAAGTACCGGAAGGAACCGTCATCAAGGAAGCCAAGACACAGAAGGTCATTGCGGATATGTCCGGAGACAACCGGCGTCAGGTCGTACTCAAGGGCGGAAGGGGCGGGCTGGGGAACCAGCATTTCGCCACAGCCACCATGCAGGTGCCGAAATACGCCCAGCCCGGAAAGCCGGCCATGGAGCTGGAAGTGCTTCTGGAGCTGAAGGTCATTGCGGATGTGGGGCTGGTGGGCTATCCGAATGTCGGGAAATCTACGCTTTTGTCCCGTGTGACCAACGCAGATCCCAAGATCGCCAATTATCATTTTACCACGCTGAACCCGAACCTGGGCGTGGTAGACCTGGAAAACGGAAAGGGCTTTGTCATGGCAGACATTCCCGGGCTCATCGAAGGGGCGTCAGATGGCGTCGGACTGGGCCATGAATTTCTGCGTCACATCGAGCGGACGAAGCTGATGATCCATGTGGTGGATGCGGCCGGAACCGAAGGGCGGGATCCGGTGGATGATATCTATAAGATCAATCAGGAGCTGGAAGCTTACAATCAGGAGCTCTCAGGAAGACCCCAGGTGATCGCGGCAAATAAAACGGATCTGATCTATTCCGGAGATGAGGATCCGGTGGACCGGCTTCGGGCGGAATTTGAACCGAAGGGAATCCGGGTATTCCCGATCTCCGGCGTTTCCGGACAGGGAATCCATGAGCTGCTGTATTATGTGGCGGAGGAGCTGCAGAAGATGGATCAAAAGCCCGTCGTGTTTGAGCAGGAATATTTTCCGGAGGACGAGCTGATCTACGAAGAGCTGCCTTACAGCGTAGAGCTTGTGGACGGAATGTATGTTGTGGAAGGGCCGAAGATCGAGAAGATGCTCGGATATACCAACCTGGATGCGGAGAAGGGCTTTGTATTTTTCCAGCGTTTCCTGAAAAATACCGGGATCCTGGACGAGCTGGAAGCGGCCGGCATCCAGGACGGCGATACCGTAAAGATGTACGGCCTGCAGTTTGAATATTTAAAGAGCGAGTGACCGTGTACCGCCGCAAGGATATGATCGTGCGGAAGGCAGCGCTGACGGTCCGCAGCAACAGACGAATCTGATGGAATGATTAGAACAGGAGAAGGATAGATATGACAACAAAGCAGAGAGCCTATTTAAAAAGCCTTGCCATGACCATGGATCCTATCTTTCAGATCGGAAAATCCAGCATGACGCCGGGACTCACCCAGGCCATCGCGGAAGCATTGGATGCAAGGGAACTCATTAAGATCAGCGTGCTCCAGAACTGTGCGGACGACCCGCGGGAGCTCGCCGAGCTGGTGGCGGAGCGCACCCGGTCCCAGGTCGTCCAGGTGATCGGGAAGAAGATTGTTTTATATAAGGAAGGCAAAGACGATAAAAAGAAGATCGTATGGCCGTCCTCCCCATCCAAGAAGGCTTAGGTGACGGGATGAAGATCGGTATCATGGGCGGGACATTTGACCCGATCCATATCGGACATCTGCTGTTGGGAGAATTTGCATATGAGGAATTCGGACTGGATGAGATCTGGTATCTGCCCAACGGCAATCCCCCGCACAAGCAGCAGACGGAGGAAAAGGATGCGCTGCGGCACCGCGTGGAGATGATCCGGCAGTCCATCCGGGAGGTCCCGTATTTTAAGCTCTGTCTGCATGAGGCAAAGGAAAACGAACATTCCTATACCTATCAGACCATGCGGGAGCTGAATGCGCTTTATCCGGGAGATGAATTTTATTTCATTTTGGGGGCGGATTCTTTATTTGCGATCGAGACCTGGAAGTATTTCCGGGAGATTTTTCCCACCTGCACGATCCTGGCCGCCATGCGGGATGACAAGGACGCGGCGGATATGGAAAAACAGATTCAATATCTGGAGAGCGCGTATGGAGCGAAGATCCGCATCCTGAGGGCTCCCCTGCTGGAGATTTCCTCCACGACGCTCCGGGAGCGGGTTTCCCAGGGGAAGAGTATTTATTATATGGTGACAGACGCGGCAGCAGAGTATATCAAAAAAAATCACTTGTATCAAAAAGCTTCTATCTGACTGTGAATAGTAAACATCAAAAAGGGGATTTGGACCATGGCAGACTTGGAGAAAATTCGCAAGAAACTGAAAAATAAGCTGAAAAAAGAGCGATATCAGCATACACTCGGGGTCATGTATACGGCCGCCTCTCTTGCAATGCGGTACGATGAAAACCTGGAGGAAGCGCTGACAGCCGGACTTTTGCATGACTGCGGAAAGTACAGCTCCATTGAAAAGCAGCTCCGGCTGTGCCGGAAGCATGAGATCAGGCTGGAGAGGGCAGAAGTAGAAGTGCCTGCACTGATCCATGCGAAGCTTGGAGCGTATCTTGCAGAAAAAAAATACGGGATCGACAACCCCAGAATTTTAGATGCGATCCGGTATCATACCACCGGACGGCCTCATATGTCGATGATGGATAAGATCATCTATCTGGCGGATTATGTGGAACCCGGCCGGAAAATGATCCCGGGCCTGCCGGAGATCCGGAAGCTGTCTTTTACAGATATTGACCAGGCTGTCTGCCATTGCGCTGCGGCCACGCTGAATTACCTGTAAAATTCAAAACGGCCCATAGATCCCCTGACCCGGATGACCTATGGGTATTATAGAGATTAGAGCGGCATAATGTTCATTCAATAGGATGCAGCAGACTTGCCGGGCAGATTTTTATATATTGTTTAAATTGTAAAAAAGGAGGGAATGCAATGGAACATTCCAAGGAAATGGCCAAGATCGCTTATCGTGCACTGGAGGATAAGAAGGGCGAAAATATTAAGATCATAGACATTGAGGGCATATCCGTGCTTGCCGATTATTTTCTCATCGCAAGCGGCTCCAATGAAAGCCAGATCCGCGCTATGGTAGACAACGTGGAGGAGGAACTGGAAAAAGCGGGGTATTCCGTAAAGCAGAGAGAAGGATACGGGACAGGCAGATGGGTGCTTCTGGATTTTGGCGACATCATCGTGCATGTCTTTGACCGGGAAAACCGTCTCTTCTATGACCTGGAGCGCATCTGGCGGGACGGAAAGACCATCGGGATCGAGACTTTGGAAAGTCGGTAATAACCAGGAGAAAATTTCCAACTGTACGGCCGCAATCCTCAAAAGGGGCTTTAACCGTACAGTTGGATTCTTTTTTTAATCAAAGAAGCGGAAGATCCCGATCACCTTGCCTAAGATGAGAGGGTTCTGCACAATGATCGGATCCATGTAGTCGTTCTCCGGCTGCAGGCGGATATAACCGTCTTCCTTATAAAAGGTCTTGACCGTGGCGCTGTCTTCGATCAAAGCAACCACCATATCCCCGTCAGAAGCTGTATTCTGCTCCTGGACCAGGACATAATCACCGTTCAGGATCCCGGCGTTCACCATGCTTTCCCCGTGTACGATGAGGAGATAGGTCTGCTTGTTGGGCAGCATCTCCATGGGAACCGGAAAATAGTTCTCAATATTCTGCTGGGCGAGGAGAGGCTCCCCGGCTGCAATATGACCGATGATCGGTACATTCACCACCTCACGGCGGGTCAGGTTGAATGTATCGTCCAGGATCTCGATCGCACGCGGCTTGGTCGGGTCCCGGTGGATGTAGCCGTTCTTTTCCAGGGTCTCAAGGTGAGAGTGGACAGAAGAAGTGGACTTCAGATGCACGGCCTCGCAGATCTCCCGGACCGACGGCGGAAACCCGCGGCATAAAATCTGATCCTTTATGTATGATAAAATCTCTTCCTGCTTTTTGGTGATCTTTCCCTGTGACATAAAATATACCTCCTGGTAAATGGAATCAACGAATTTATAATCTGATATAATGATAGCACAGTCCCGCCGAAAAAGCAAACACTTGTTACGAAAATATGTTCGCTTTTTTCAGATCATAATTTTTATCTGCAAAATTAAAAATAATGATTGACAAACAAACGTTCCTGATATATACTTAGTAATGCAGGCGCGAACACTTGTTTATATACTCATTTGTTTCTCGTAATTGATTTTACGTTTTTTTATTTTTACCTATGGAAGAATACATGTATACAATATAAATTGTGATTTTTGGCTTTTCTCACAAAGCTTCAGAAATAGGTCTATAATTTTGTATACAATAATACACACTCTAAAAAAACAGCCTACCAGATATCAATATACGTCCCCACGTTATTTGATATAAATTCATTCCCGCGAAGCAGTGAAGCCAGCAGTGCACATGTCCCCACATGTACACAAGATGACTGCCGCGCGGATCCAAAAGCCCGCCCTGATAAGCGATCTTGGCCATTCCCTTGGAATGTTCCATTGCTATCAGCAACCGGGTTTTGATTGATGAAAAGATTTTTTGCGTACAGATCTTTTCATACTACACCTTTATATTTTTATAAAAGACCGTATGCAGTTCTGGTTGTACAATGAGAACTGCATACGGTCTTTTATTCCAGCTTTTATTGCCGAAGGTATTTAGGAACTGCGCAAAAATAGCTTGCCCTTTTGCGCAGTTCCTTAGAATCCTGTATCCCAAAAATCACGCGGACAGCAGCAGAAACAAGCAAAATAGATCTATACGACAAATACCGATTTTTCCAAAAGATCTATAGACAAATATACAGATCCGTGCTATAATATGGCAAGTTCATGGATTTTGGGGAGGTTTTGATCATGGCTGATACGAATACAAAAACATATCATGAGCAGCTTTATATTGATGATACCTTGCGTTTACGCGAGATTTTGAAAACGCTGCCTCCATTTGCAAAGGATTATTTCCGGGCTGTGGAACCGCAGACTTCCACACGGACCCGGATTTCTTATGCCTATGACATCCGGGTGTTTTTCCACTTTTTGATGGAGAATAACCCGGTCTACAAAAATTATACCGTGGATCAGTTTACGGTACAGGATCTGGAGCGCATCGAACCGGTCGATATTGAGGAATACCAGGAATATCTGAAGGTCTACAAGAATCCGGAGGAAAAACAGATCACCAATGCGGAAAAGGGATTATCCCGCAAAATGTCCGCATTGAGGAGCTTTTACGGCTATTTCTTCAAACGCCAGGTCATTTCCAGGAATCCGTCCCTGCTTGTGGATATGCCCAAGCTCCATGACAAGGCGATCATCCGGCTGGATACGGACGAGGTGGCCATGCTCCTGGATTATATCGAGCATGGGGGCAGCGAGTTCACCGGCCAGCGCAGACGATACTATGAAAAGACGAAAAACCGGGATTTTGCGATCATCATCCTGCTGCTGGGCACCGGGATCCGTGTCTCGGAATGCGTGGGCCTGGATATCCAGGATGTGGATTTTAAGAATAACGGGATCAAGGTCGTCCGAAAAGGCGGCAATGAGATGGTTGTATATTTCGGCGAGGAAGTGGAGGAAGCGCTGAAAATGTATCTGTATACGACCCGAAAGGCCGTTACTCCCCTGCCGGGCCATGAAAATGCCCTGTTTTTGTCCACGCAGCGCCGCAGGATCGGCGTACAGGCCGTAGAAAACATGGTCAAAAAGTATGCCCGGGAGGTCACCCCGAATAAGAAAATTACGCCTCATAAGCTCCGCAGTACCTACGGCACGACCCTGTACAAGGAAACCGGGGATATCTATCTGGTGGCGGATGTGCTCGGGCACAAGGATGTCAATACCACAAAGAAGCACTATGCCGCGATCGATGAAAACCGCCGCCGGCAGGCCGCAGGCGCGGTAAAGCTTCGGGAGCCATGAAGCAAAATTACGAAAGGACGTTGAACGAATGCAGCTGCAGCGTTTATTAAGCATTACAAGAAAAGCGGTTGATGAATATGCGATGATCCAGGAGGGAGACCATATTGCGGTCGGGATCTCCGGCGGCAAGGACAGTCTCACCCTGCTCTATGCCCTCCACGGCCTGAAACGGTTTTATCCGCAGCATTTTGAACTGAGCGCCGTGACCGTGGACCTGGGATTCCCGGACTTTGACTTAGAGCCTATCCGGGAATTGTGCGGCACGATGCAGGTTCCATACAGGGTCGTTGCATCGGATATCTACCAGATCCTTTTTGATGTACGCAAGGAATCCAATCCCTGCTCCCTGTGCGCGAAAATGCGCAAAGGCGCCCTGAATCAGGCTGTGAAGGAAATGGGCTGCAATAAGGTGGCTTACGGCCATCATATGGACGATATCATCGAAACCATGCTCCTGTCCCTCATTTTTGAAGGCAGGTTCCATTCCTTTTCCCCGCGGACCTATCTGGACCGGATGGACCTGACCGTCATACGTCCCCTGATGTTTTTGAATGAGGCGGATGTGATCGGTTTTCAGCATCAATACGATCTCCCTGTCCAGAAGAAAACGTGTCCGGTAGACGGATATACCAAACGCCAGTACGCTAAGGAACTGGTACAGCAGCTCAATCGGGAGCATCCCGGGGCCAAGGAGCGGATGTTCCATGCCATCCTGAGCGGGAATATTCAGGGATGGCCGGAACGGATCCTCCGTAAGAGGGAACGATAAGAACAAGGATCCGCCCAGAATGTAACTTCTGCCGGATCCTTGTTCTTATCTCACTTGTGTGCTTTATCTTCGATCGATATCCTCTATATTAAATTCTCCTCTGCTCCGAAGAGAGACTTTCTTTCCTTGCAATATATTCCTCAATAATATGGGCTGTGCCCTCGATTCCAAGCTGGGAGCTGTTCAGGCATAATTCGTAGCTCACAGCGTCCGACCAGCGTTTGTTCGTATAATAGTTATAATAGCTTGCGCGCTTCTTGTCTGTTTTCACGATCTTATCCTTCGCTTTGTTATCCGGCAGATCATAGATCCGTGCGATCCGGCGTATGCGGGCATCCATGTCCGCATGAATGAAAACACTGACAACATTATCATAAGACTCCAGTGCGTAATCCGCACATCTTCCGACCAAAATACAGGGACCTTCATCCGCAATCTTCTTGATGGCATCAAACTGTGCCAGAAATACCTTGTGGTTGATGGGCATATCCGTGTATGTATTTCCCGTATAGCCCATGGAATAGGTATCCATAACAAGAGAATACAAAAAACTGTTGGTAGGCTTCTCATCATGATTTTCGAAGATCTCCTCGCAGATCCCGCTCTCTTTTGCCGCTCTTGCGAGCATCTCTTTATCATAAAGCTTGATTCCAAGATCATCCGCGATCTTGTAGCCAATCTCTCTTCCGGCACTTCCATATTGTCTGCCGATTGTTATTATTGTGTTCGTTTTCATAAGCAATCACTCTCCTTTGCAGCTAAAATACTGTCTTTTCTTTTTATTATATCGAATATAAACATATTTTACAAGAATTCCTGTGAAATTTTTGTGAACTGTAACCACTTATCTCATTTTCCTGAGAAGCTCTTCAAAATACTCCGGAAGCGGCGCGTCAAATTCCATATATTCTCCGGAAACCGGATGGATAAATCCCAATGTCCTGGCATGCAGAGTCTGTCCGGTCAGAGGAAACGGACACTTTGCCGGCCCATAGACCGCATCCCCCAGGATCGGATATCCGATCTCCGACAGATGCACCCGGATCTGATGCGTGCGCCCGGTTTCCAGCCGGCATTCGATATACGTGTATCCCTTCGAATTTCCCCCCTTAGAGCCCCCGGAAACACATCTTAGATGCGGAGGCAGGGTGTCGTTATAAAACCGCTCCAGCACCCTGTAATGGGTCACAGCAGGCTTTCCGTTCTTACACCTGGTGCTCATCTTCTTCCGGTCGGTGGGATGGCGTCCGATGGGAGCATTGACCGTACCGCCCTCCCCTTCTATGATTCCCAGCACAACCGCCCGGTATCTGCGGGTAATGGAATGCTCCTTCAGCTGCCCCGCCAGGGCCTGGTGCGCCCGGTCGCTTTTGCAGATCACAAGGGAACCGGTGGTATCCCGGTCGATCCGGTGGACGATCCCTGGACGGGTGACCCCGTTGATCCCGGAGAGCTTCCCCCGGCAATGGTACATGACCGCATTGACCAGCGTACCGCCGGAATGTCCGGGCGCCGGATGGACCACCATCCCCTTGGGTTTATTCACAACCAGAAGTTCTTCATCCTCATACAGAATATCCAGAGGAATGTCCTCCGGTGAGATGTCCGGCAGCTCCGGCTCCGGAACGGATATCTCTACAAGGTCCCCGGGATTCACTTTATGATTGGGCTTCACTCCTTTTTCATTGACCAGGACCGCCCCTTCTTTCACCAGCTTCTGCAGATAGGAACGCGAAAGATCCGGAAGCATGGAGGACAATAATTTGTCAATCCGCTCCGGCTCTTCCTCTTCCATGATAAATTCAAACGATGTTCCTGCCTCATTCAATGCAGCCATTCTCCTATAAATCCTTATTCTTAAAAAATGCAAACCACTCCAATTCCTCCTCTTTATAAAAGAACAGGATCAGATAGGCAAACAAAATACATGCGATCACCGCATAACAGTCCGCCACATTAAATATCGGAAAATCGATCAGGCTGAAATAAAAAAAGTCCACCACATACTGATAACGGATCCGATCGATCAGATTGCCCACAGCACCCGCGCAGATCAGTACCGCGCAGATCCGCATGGGAAGAAACTTAAGGCCGCCGGGGATCCTTCCATAGAAAAAGCCGATCAGAAGAAAGATGACGACCGCGGCGCATACAAAGAACATCTGCCGGTTCTGAAACAGCCCGAAGGCCGCCCCACGGTTTTCCAGATAACGAAGCTCAAACACCCCGGGGATCAGGACGATCTCCCTCTGAAGCTTTAAATGCACCACCGCCAGGTGCTTTGTCACCTGATCCAGCAGCACTGCCGCGGCACAGCAGAGGGCTGCCGTCAGATAATCTCTTACTTTTCCAAATTGCCCGTCCATTCTCCTTTTCCTCCCTGCAGCTTAAATATATTTATGGATCCGCACACAGATCCTGTTTTTCTTTGTGACGGAAAGCTGCTCCACATACTGAAACTTCCCCATCCCTCTTACCGAAATAATGTCCTGCTCCTTGATATGGTATCCATTGGAGGTCATAAGCCTCCCGTTCACAAATACCTTCCCCGCTTCGATCAATCCGGTGAGCTTACTTCTGGATGAGGCAAATGCAAGGGAAAGCAGGGCATCCAGCCTGAGAGACGAAACCGTTCCCCGAATCTCCTGCACATTCTGCGTATACCGGAAATCATCCCAGTCCTCCTCCGACACCAAAACAGATGTATGGCGGACCCGGGTCAGTTCTTCTTTGAGAAAGTCCTTAAGCTTCGCGTCTACGAAGATCAGGGCATCCAGACCATCGATCAGAATATCCCCCATTTTTCCGCGCTCCAGCCCCAGGTTCATAACAGCCCCCAGATAATCCCGGTGGGTCAGCGCGTCCGCATATTTTTCATGGAGAGGAGTGATCCGCAGCACAGCCATCCTATCCAGAAAAACAACCTTGTCCGCGCCTGGGCTGCCGGCCTCTTTTTCGTTCCGGCCCCCGGCAGATCTGCCACGCAAAGAAAGAGCATCTTCAGGCAGGAAAGCCGCCATCTGACGCTCTGCAGAATCATACCCGCCAAAAAGGGTATATTCCGTATATAAGGAATTCTTTGGCAGTGCATGCAGAATACTTTGTTCATTCAGATTGAGAAAATCCGTATATGTAATGATCCCGCGGTGGAAGGACTGACGGGACAGCTCGGTCAGCCGTTTTGCCAATAATTCTTCATCCCGCATCATCAATATCTTCCCCGCACGGTCGGCTGCTCCATGGAACCGCTGAGAAGATCCTGGAGATCCCCTGTGATGTCTACGTTTGTCGGGGTTACGAGGAAGATATAATTGGAAATCTTCTGCAGATTCCCGCTGATTGCGAAGGTCGCCCCTGAAATAAAGTCGATGATCCTCTGCGCGATCTCCAGATCCATCCCCTCCAGATTCAGGATCACCGTGCGTCCCGAAAGAAGAGTCTCCGTAATCTCACGGGAGTCATCCACGGAAATGGGCTTCACCACACAGACCTCCATCCCCGCATTGTTCCCGCCGCTTCTCCGGGAAGCAGGCTGACGCATGGGAGTTACATTGCTGCTGGGCGCAGGTACCCGGCTGCTCTCCTGCTGCATATCAAAGTCATCGTAGCTGTCTTTGCTGTTCGTCTTTTTATTGAAAAAGGAACGCCTGGGCCTCTCTTCGTAATCATCCTCGTAAAAATCATCGTCATCATAGAAATCATCGTCGTAGTCATCGTCATCATTCAATTTCATGATGTCAAGGAATTTGTCAAATATACTCATGTTTACACTCCAATCAAACTTTTTACTGCCCTTACTTTCTAGCCAGAGATCCCATAGTCCCTGGCACCAAAGATTCCGGTCCCTACCCGAACCATAGTTGCTCCTTCTTCAATTGCAACCTCATAATCATTGGTCATCCCCATTGAAAGTATATTTACGTTAACATTATCAATGTTTTTGTGTGCGATGTCAACAGATAATTTATGTAAATTTTTAAAAATTGGCCTGTTTTCTTCGGGATTTTCCACAAAAGGGGCGATCGTCATGAGTCCGCATACATGTAAGTGCGGAAATTGCGCGAGCGTTTCGATGAACGGAATGGCCTCATCCACCCGGACGCCGAACTTGCTCTCCTCCTCCGCCACATTGACTTCCACAAGAATATCCGAGATCCGCCCTCTTTTCGCCGCTTCCTTTTCAATCGCCTGTGCAAGCCGGAGCGAATCCACCGAGTGGATCAGTTCTGCCTTCTCTACGATATACTTTACTTTGTTGGTCTGCAAATGCCCGATCATATGCCAGCGGATATCCGCTGGCAGGGCGTCAGACTTCTCTGTCAGCTCCTGAACCTTATTCTCCCCAAACACCCGGACGCCCAGATCATAGGCTTCCCTAAGGACTTCCACCGGCTTCGTCTTGCTGACCGCGATCAGGGTCACTTCCTCCCGTTTCCGCCCCGCCCGCGCGCAGGCAGCCTGTATTCTCGTCTCTACTTCATGCAGCTGATCCCTTATCATCACTCAAACTCTCCTTTTTGATACGCTTACTGGAACACGACCTCAGAATCCTCCACCATGCTGCCGTCCAGAACAATGTGGTCATAGTTGGAAAGACTGTAGGAGGCTCCCTCTTCTACAATATAATAATCCGCATTCTCACACAGGATCAGAACTCTTCTGAACACCGCATATCCCTGATTGATATTGTAGACTCCCTGCAAGGTGTCCTGATCCTTTAAGAGAAATGTCTCGGAAGAACCTTCTTTCATCAGGGACGTATTCGGTCCGAAATCTTCCGGATCCAGATAAAAGTCCCCTTCCTCCGTCATATAATAGATATCCGCAGCCTGAAAAACCTCTTCCATTTCCCCGCTCTCGTCATTCTTTTTCCGTACCAGGACCCCCTGCGCGGTTCCGCTCTTGTTGGAAGCCAGATACTCTGCCGGAACCACATAGAATTCCTTCTCAATGACCGCGCTTTTCGGAATTTTCAGACCGCTTTCCTGTTCTGTGATCAACTCAATATTCAAAAAACGATCCCCTGCATAGCGGATCATGGAATTGTCGAACAACAGCTTTCCATAATAGCTTCCGTCAATCTGCAGGATGGAAAAATCCGCCCAGACCGTCTCATTGTCCTTATCAATCCTGGTTTTGATGTAGGTGGTCTCTGAGAGCTCTTCCGCCATCGCTTTGTCAAGCTGGATATAGACATACCATTCTTCCCCGGTTACCAGCTTGTACACGATATCCCCGGCCCCTACCTCCGCCTGATCCTCCAGGCGTACGGCCGAATAGCTGGTCCTGTCAAAGTCCTCCGGTTTTAAGGTCTGTTCGGATAAGGACTCATACCCGTCAATGGTACGGACCAGGATCCCGTCCGCAGCGCTCCTGCCGACATGGATATTTCCGCTGTTCTGCGAGATCAGGGTGTCTAACTGCATCATCTTTGACTGGTTCGACGCATCCCGCAGAATCCCGGTCAGCTCATTTTTCAATGTATATACGGATGAAAACTTCTGCGGATGAAAATTTTCATTAAAATTCTGGGTCTTCAGCGTCAGATTCTTCTGCACTTCAGCTCCGAAAGTAAACTCTTCTGTTTCTGTGGAAACTTCTATATCCAGTCTCATGGGAGACACCGCGTAAATATTGCTTCCCGTCTTGACCTTGCTGTTCTCATTGCGGAAATAACTGATGTATCCTCCGGATTCCGCAGCAGCGGTCACTTCCTGTCTCAGGATCAGTCCGTTGTAGGAATTATCCTTTACAATACTTCCTCTGCGGACTTCATATGTGGAGATCCGCTTTGAAGTCGCATACGTAAATACCGTAACGATCAGATACAGCAAGATCAGTGTAAAGATCAGTATGCCGATATTCATTTCCTGCTTTGTTTTATACTGGCTGATCTTAGCGAGATCCTTCCTTCGGACTGCCAACTTCCACTCCTCCGATTTTTCGTTTCTATGATTACTGACGTGGTATCGTTAACAAGTATATCACTTTTGCATGTATATTTCTACTTCAAATTGTCAATAATGAAAGCAAGCTCAGAGAAAAGGAGGAAATAGCATGAAGTGGTTCGACAATACTGCCCTGACTCTTGTCATCATCGGTGCGGCAAACTGGCTCCTGGTCGGTATCTTTCGATTTGACCTGGTTGCATTCCTTTTTGGAAATCTCAGCTGGTTTGCCAGAATTATCTATACAATCGTAGGACTGTGCGGACTCTATCTGATCAGTCTGTATGGAAGAATGGATACCATGTCTGACAGTACATCTTCCTGACCCGTCCGCGCGGAGATCGTCCGGGGCACAGTCAGCCCCGGGATCGCCGGACGCGCTACATACCATTCTCCCCACAGGCAGCAGCTTTTCTTCCCTCGTATGATCCGATTTCATTCCCTTTGCTGTTTCGTGCAGGATCACGCTTCTTTCCCGCCTCAATCATTTCAGCTCCCTGCGGTCCCTGCAGACAGGATCTGAGACATGTCGCTGTACAGCAGATCCTTATTATCGGCCCCCATGACAACCGAGATCAGAGGGCGGCCCGTGCTGTCCAGATTGTACAATATCACGCAGGACCCCGCCTGATCCGTGGTTCCCGTTTTTCCGCCGATCACGTTGACCCCGGCCGGAGGATCCGCAAGCCCTGCGGAATAATAGTTGGAAGCCGGCCATTCGTCGGTCCGAATGCTTCCGTCCATACCGGTCAGCGTGGCCTGATAGGACTTCATGGAGATGATATCGATAAACCGCTGGTCCTGGATGCAGGCGTTGAACATCAGGTACAGGTCATAGGCCGTGGTATAATGTCCGTCCTCATGCAGTCCGTGGGGATTCTGAAAATGCGTATGCGTTGCCCCCAGGCTTAGAGCCTCCTGGTTCATCATCTCCACAAAGCCTTCCTGGCTTCCGCCGATGTGCTCCGCGATCACCGCCGCGTTGTCATTTCCCGAATGCAGGATCAGGCCGCACAGCAGATCATACAGAGAAAGCTGGTCCCCCACCTGGAGGCCGCACAGCGACGCCTCCGGATCCACAAAGGATACCGCCGTCTCACTGACCGTCACCACATCCTCCAGATTGCCGTGCTTTAAGGCCAGATAGGCCGTCATCAGCTTGGTGGTGCTTGCAGGGTAAAGCTCATCATAAATCCGGTCTGCGTAGAGAACCTGCTTCTGGTTCACGTCAAATAAGCCCGCTGCATGAAGCGTCGGGTCTCCGTCAAATCCGTTCAGCACCACATCTCCCGCAGCCACACACAGCTCCGGCGCGAAAAGCTCGCCCTGGTACTGATCCTGGTTATAGTGTTCCGTCTCATAAAGGGCTGCATACATCGTCTTTGCATCCGCAGCTTTCAGATAGTGCAGAAATCCGGCGGCTCCCAGTACAAGCAGTGCCGTCAGCAGTACCGCCGATAAGAGCAGGCCCTTTACCGCCTGTTTTCTGCGTCTCTTCCGTCTCCTTCTGGCAGGCTGCGCTCCCCGGTTTCTCTGCGTCCGCTCCGCCGGCCTCTGTCCCTCCGGTCTTCTGCCGCTTCCGTTCCTTCTGCCGGGCTCCTGCCGATTGGTCCTTCTTCTGCCTGATTCTGGTCTCTGCCGGAAATCATGTTCCGTTCTACTCATGCATATCCGCCTTTCATCTGTACAGCTCCCTCCAGTCCAGATCGCCTCTGTCCAGAGCCAGGATCAACGCCTCTGCCGTAGCGATGTTTGTAGCCATCGGTATGTTATATTCGTCACACAGCCGGACGATATCATTCACATCCGGTTCATGTGATCTGGGGCTTAAAGGGTCACGGAAAAAAATCATAAGATCCATGTCATTCTGCTCGATCTGCGCACCCAGCATCTGCTTTCCGCCCAGATGTCCCGCCAGGTATTTATGGATGTTAAGATTTGTCACACTTTCCACAAGAATCCCCGTTGTCTCTGTTGCATACAGATTGTGCTTGTTTAAGATCCCTCTGTAGGCAATACAAAAATTCTGCATCAATTTTTTCTTCGCGTCATGTGCAACCAGTCCAATATTCATGATATGCCCTCTCCTCTACTGATATTTGTTCGGCTGAAGCCCGACATTCAGCACGAATCCGATTCCCATGTAAAAACATATGACCGAAGTCATGCCATAACTGATAAACGGCAGGGAAATTCCCGTATTCGGAAACAACATGGTAGCCACACTGATGTTGATGAAGCTCTGAATCCCGATCAGTGCGGCAACTCCGGCGCAGATGATGCGCCCCGCTGCGTCCTTCGCCTTCATTCCAATCAAAATACAATCTATCACTATTAATAATAACAAAATTATCACGACACAACAACCCACAAATCCCAATTCTTCTCCAATAATTGCAAAAATAAAGTCTGTCTGCGGTTCGGAGATGAATTTTCCGTTCTTTACGGAGGTGGTCGCGGAGTTATTATACCCTTTTCCTGTCAATTGTCCGGAGCCGATGGCCATGATCGAATTCAGCTGCTGATAGGCTTCCTCGGATTCATACTTTTCCGGCTCCAGCCAGGCAAGGATCCGGTTCTGCTGGTAATCATGGATCAGCGGCTGATTCGGCTGGATCACGATGATAAACAGGACCACCGCCAGCGGGACACACACCGCAAGGATATTGCGGATATACTTATAGCTCAAGCCTCCCATGAACATCAGCACGCAGAACAGCAATCCCAGGCAGATGGTATTGGACAGGTTGGGCTGCTTAAAGATCAGCGCCAGGGAAGGCAGCATCAGCACCACCGCGATACAGATGAAGCGGATCTTATTGATCGCATGCTCATACTTCGTCAAAAACTTCGCATAAAACAGGACTGTGATGATCTTCGTCAGGTCGGAAGGCTGGAACTGGACAAATCCAAGGTTCAGCCACCGGGTGGCACCATTGATGTTTTCCCCGAACAGGAGAACGGCGAACAGCAGTATGATATTCGCCGCGTACATGAGCCAGTAGAAATTATTGAGCACCCACTCATAATCGATCAGTGAGATCACAACCATGGCTACCAGGCCCATGGCTACGCCCATGGCCTGCTTTCCCTGTGAGGACGCCTGCGCGCTGCCGACGATAAACACTCCGATCACGGAGATCGCGAGGACCAGTGCGACAAGGCTGAATTTATAATCTTTCAAATGATACCGATGAAGTATATGTTGGATAAAGGTTTTCAATCTTTCTCTCCTGTATATTTGATATGTATATCCGAGCGTGTAATCCTGAGATCAAAGTTTTCCCGTCTGACCTCGATATATTTGGACAGGGCATAGTAGATGTCCGCAGACAGCTTTTCTGTCATATCCGGCGTACATTTCAGCCGATCCGCGTTGAGAAGGTCGTGAAGCCGGTCTTTTGCAATCTGAACGGAAGGTACACTCATCATGTTTTTGCCCCCTTACTTTTTTCCCAGCATCCTGCGGATCCTTGAAAAAAGTCCGTCCGGGCGGCTGAAATCCGGAATCGGGATCTCTTCCCCGAGAAGCCGTCTGCAGATATGGTCGTAGGCATGTCCTGACAGGCTGTCCGTGCCGATGATCGGTTCCCCCTGGTTGGTGGCGATGACGATCTGCTCGTCATCCGGGATCACCCCGATGAGGGGAATCGCC
>CATLCV010000095.1 GCA_949893755.1 uncultured Lachnospiraceae bacterium
GTCCATTTTAGAGAAGGGAGGATTTACCTATGAAACTTAGCATGTATGAGGCATTTGACCTGATTGCGGAGGAATCGGTCGAATTACTGGCCGAATATGACAGGACTGCGGACGCGGTTCACGAATATTCCGCAGAGACAACGATCCGGGCTGTATTGGGAAGCAGAAAAAAAGCAGAAGGGCGCGTTCATCCCGCGTACCATTGATGAATTTGCTGTCCGGGAAGCGGATGGAGAATTTCGGACACCGGAGGTCATATTCGAAAACGGTGCTATGGTGATCTTTACAAAGGAAGACGGCAGCGGATGGCATTTGAAAAAGGGGGAGACATTGAGAATGGATGTGGAAGAGTATCCGTCCGAGGACGGGTTTGGGAACGGACAGGGGATAATGTTCTGCTTTATTTTTAAAGGGATGCTGATGGAGAAACATGAACCACAGAATGGACTGGAACTGTCCCTTGCGCTGACGGCGAAAAAGGAAGGAGAATATTATTTCGGCATTGTGGGAGCGAGTTTTGATCCGATCACATTTAAGGAAGGGAAGATATACGTGGAGGCAGACGGGGTGGAATAATTTTGAACAGGAGAGCGGATAGGAGATGTGAGGTACAGGGTGGGTTACATAGTTTCATAACTGTCCGAAACAGCAGTATCATTTTAAAAGAAATGCGTGTCATTATGATTTGAGAGAATTATGATGACACGCATTTCTTTTTGCAAATTTGAATTACTGCAATTTCGCAGAGAGACTCTTATGCTTAAAGAAAGAGGCATATATACAAAAATTCTTTTTTATGCAGTTATGTACATAGATCCTTTAAAAAGAAATATAATATCAACCACTGGTTGAAGAGCCGATGGAAATCTCAACAGGGCGTCCATTGCGGCCGGGAAAAATCCAGAATAAAATAAGGATAAAGGTAAGGGATGTATGAAAAATATAATGTCAAAAAACATACTGCGATTGAGAAAAGAAAAAGGATATACGCAGAAGAGGCTGGCGGATCTGATGCAGGTCAGCGCACAGGCAATATCCAAATGGGAAACAGGTCAGTCTTATCCGGATATCGAATTACTGCCCCGGCTGACGGATGTACTGGAAACGAATATAGATACGCTGTTAGGGCATATTCCGGGTGACAATAAAAAGACCATCTACAGTGAAGTCTATAAGGATGATGATTTTTATTGGGGATTACAGCCGAATGAGCTTTGCTATGACGTGCTGAAGCTGTATCCGCCGAATGGGCACGTGAAGCTGCTCGAAGTAGGGTGCGGAGAAGGAAAAGATGCATTATTTTTTGCGAGAAACGGCTATGATGTGACTGCCTTTGATATTGCTCACAGCGCAATTGATAAGGTGTACAGGCTTGCCGACAGATACCGGGTATTTATCAAAGCATTTCGGGCAGACATCAAGGAATACAGACTGGAGGACGATTTTGACATCATTTATTCCAGCCGTTCCCTGCACCACATGAGGCCGGATTTCAGAAAAGAAATTATTACCGATTATCAGGTGCATACGAAGCCAAATGGAATTAACGCTCTGAATGTCTACGTAAAAAAACCGTTCATCGGACCGCCGCCGGAAGAAGACCAGTTCGCATACCTGTGGAGCACAGGAGAGATATTCAGCCTGTACGCCGACTGGGAATTGAAGTGTATAGATGAGGTGATATATGATTGTTCCTCTTCCGGGATTCCGCATAAGCATGTCATTGACATTCTTGTAGCACAGAACACAATAAGAAAAAAGGGGGATTAAGCTAAAAATAGAGTGCTCTGGGTTCGGGTTTTCAATGTGTGTCGATAAAAGCAACTCAAGAAAAAATTTAACAACTGCTGTTCAGGTTATGAGCCGTAATAGTAAAAGCAAAGCTATTTTATTGGTTCAGGCAGTCAGTAAATGAAGAGAGGAGAAAGTTATGAGAAAAAAGAAAAAATGGATGTCCTTGCTGCTGACATTTGTGCTATCGGTATCTTTGTGTGCCTGCGGAGGAAATGCGGAGACTGATGCAAAGGAGGGAAAGACAGAGGATACAGCCGCGGACAGTCAAGATACAGAGGAGAAAGCTTCCGGAGAAAAAGATTCAGGGGAGACATACCTTCTGCGTGCGGCAAATACGAACAATGAAGATTCTTATTCCGGCAACCTTACAAAAATGCTTTTCGATATGGTGGCGGAAAGATCAGACGGGCGTGTGGTTCCGGAATATTATTTCAGCGGAAGCCTGGGGGATAAAAGTGCCTGCATGGAGGGAATGCTTGCCAATACGATTCAGGCGGCAGACCTGGCTGCGACAGATCTGGCAGTCTATGAACCTGGCTGGTCCGTATTTGCTTTGCCGTTTTTGTTTGATGGAGATCCGGATACGGAGCTTGCCTGCTATCAGGATGAGGAATTTTTCGACTATCTGGATCAATCGCTGCAGGAAAAGGGATTTAAGCTTTTGCTCTTTTATACTACAGGGTATAGAAATCCATTGAATACGAAGCGGGAAATCCGAACACCGGAAGACGCGAATGGGATCAGGCTCCGTGTACTTCAAAACACATATTTGGCAAAATCCTTTGAACTCATGGGATTCTCTCCGGTTACGCTGGGTTGGAGCGAGGTATATTCCGCACTTCAGCAGGGAACCGTGGACGGTGCAGAACAGAGTGCATCGCTGCTTTTAGATAATCAGCTGGCGGATTATGGAAAGCATCTTACTGTGATCGATGCAATTGGAATCTGCGGAACTTTTGTAATGAGTCTTGAATATTATAACAGCCTTCCGGAGGATATTCAGCAGATTATAGATGAAAGCAGCAGAGAAGTGATGGACTGGGAATGGAAAGATTTCAGCGGCTATGAAGCAGAAGCAACCGAGGCGCTGATCGAGAAGGGAGTTACGATCACGGAACTGACAGATGATGAGAAGCAGGTATTTATCGACAAAATTGCCGGAGTGAAGGATCAGATGTTTGAGGAAACACCGGCAACCAAAGCATTTTACGAAGAGATCCAAGAGGCGCTTGAACGGACGAAATAGCAGAAAGGACGTGGTTCCATGAAACAACAGAAGGATTTCAGAGATACAAGGTTTATGCGCATTTTTTACAAAATAGAAGATGCCGTGACAATATTGTCACTGTCTGCAATACTGATATTGACCTTCTATAATGTAGTCCTGCGTTTTGTATTCAGAACTTCCAGCCTTTGGTCAGATGAACTCATCAGTGTTCTCATGGTTTTAATGGCAATGCTTGGTATGGCCATCGGGGTAAAGGAAAATTCTCACAGTTCCCTGGAAAGTCTTGTGTGTAAGCTGCCTGCAAAACTCCAGTCCGCCGTATACATTTTCGACGGAATCATCGTAGCGATATTTTTAGGCGTTGCAGTGTACGGAAGCTTCCAATTTCTCGGCACGGTGCAGGGGCAGAAAATGGTAATCCTTCCGTGGCCGGTATCGATTGTGTACAGCTTTGTCCTGTTAGGGTGTGTGCTGGCTCTTTTTGAACATACGGTCAATGTAATTGCGGCAATCAGGAAAAAAGAGTGCAGATTTATATCCCTGGAAGAACAGATGGAGAATGAATCCACATTTGAGCAGGGAATCTGAGAGCCAGAACAGTTCTTGAAAGGAGGCAATTTATGACAATTTTATTACTGGCACTCATTTTGATCGCAGCTATTTTTATAGGAATTCCAATCACCTGGGCGCTTGGCTTCAGCGGACTTGTGGGGCTGCTTCTGCTGGGTGGGAATCCGCTGACGCTGATACCGCAGTCCCTGTACAATGGGGTGGCATATTTTCCACTATTATCAATACCCTTTTTCTTCTTTGCCGGAGAAATTATGAATAAGGGCGGGATCACAAAAAGGCTGATCAAGCTTTCTTCGCTGATCGTCGGCCGGGTTCCCGGTTCCCTGGCGTATGTCAATATTCTATTCAGTATGTTTTTCGGCGGGATTACAGGATCTTCTGTGGCGGATGTATCGTCAGAGGGACCGATTCTGATTCCGGCTATGACGGAAGACGGATTTTCGAAAGACGAATCTGTGGCGATCACCGTTGCATCGTCTATCATGGGACCCATCATACCGCCAAGCATTATCATGGTGATTTACGGAAGCGTGATGAATGTGCCGATCGGGGCTTTGTTTATGGGAGGTATCATTCCCGGGATTTTGATTGCGGCCGGATTGAGCTTCGTCGTATTCCTTCGGAATAAAAAATATCATTTTCCGGTACGGACGGAACGGTATTCAAGAGAGCAGGCGAAAGAAATTATTCTGCAGGGGATTCTTCCGCTGGGAATGCCTGTCATTATCATGGGCGGGATTCTGTCCGGGATATGTACCGCCACGGAAGCCGGATGCCTGGCTGTAGTTTATGCCATTCTGGTATCGTGCTTTATCATGAAAACGGTGAGACTTCAGGAGCTTCCGGCGATGTTGCTAACCAGCGCAAAGCTGACAGGGACGGTTCTCATTATTATCGGTTGTTCAAAGACCTTAAGCTGGGCGCTTACACTTCTGCAGGTACAGAAGAGTCTGGCAGTATTCTTTACCGTGATCATCAGCAACAAGCTGGTATTCCTGCTCTGTGTTAATATATTATATTTATTTATGGGATGCTTTATGGAACCGGCCTCTGCCCTGCTGATGTTTGGACCGATCCTTGCGCCGATCGCCGTGACTTATGGTATCAATCCAATCCACTTTGGATTGATATCCTGCATAAATCTGAATCTGGGAAATGCAACACCGCCGTTAGGGCAGAGCCTCTTTGTGGGCTGCAAGGTGGGCAAGGCATCGATTGGAAAGGTGTCCGGCAAACTGATTCCATATCTGGCGGCGGAATTGATCGTACTGCTGTTGGTAACATATGTCCCGAAGATTGGGCTGTTTTTGCCGGAGATATCAGGACTGCTTAGTTAACGATAAAATAAAAGGTAACTGTGAAACAATCAGAAAAGAAGGAGTTTAATTTATGGAAAAATATTTGGAAAAATCAAGGGAAATCCCGGTAAGAGGTACATATGACGTTATCGTAGCAGGCGGAGGGACCGCCGGATTCGCGGCAGCGGTCGCAGCGGCAAGAAGAGGCAGCAGTGTTCTCGTTGTAGAAAGGATGAATTGTCTTGGCGGTCAGATGACGGCCGGAATCATGGGAATTTTCTGTGCGATCAATGACCAGGAAAAGGTAGTGGTCAAAGGATTGCCGGAAGAGTTCTTTGACGAACTGTATGAGCTTGGCGGTGTAAATGACGGTCTGTTTGGATATGAAGAGTGTAAAAAAGTAGCTCAATTTATTGATTATGATGCGGAGGCGGCGAAGTCTTTAGCGAATGAATATGTTCTCCGTGAGCGGGCAAAAGGACACACGCTGGACATATTATATGAGACCTGGATTTCAGACGCGATCACCACGGATGGTAAGGTGCGTGGGATCGTAGTAGAAAATAAGACGGGCCGCAGTGCATATTACGGAAAATGTATCGTCGATTGTACGGCGGATGCAGATATCTGTGCATGGTCCGGAGCAGAATACGATCAGCTTCCAACAGAAGAGCTGCATCCGGTAACATTGATCACAAAGCTTGCCGGGATCGATAAGCAGAGAGTTTTGGATTACTATTATAAGGAGCATCCCGAGTGGGTTCACAACTCTCCGACACAGGGATGGGCCGAGGGAATCTTCCACAAATTCGGGATTGGCGGCGAACTGGAGGGTGTTGAACTTCCGCCGGAACTGGAATATTTACGGAGTTGGTTTATGCTGATCTATGAAAGTCCGCGGGACGGGGAAATGTATCTGAATATGACCGGTGAATTTCATGTGGACGGTACAAAAGCAGAGGAGATTTCTGATGCGATCACGATTTCGCGCAAGCGGATTGACGAATGTGTCAGCGTATTGAAAAAAATTATCCCTGGTTATGAAAACGCATATATCCTGGTAACGGCATCTATGATGGGAATCCGCGAAACCCGTCAGGTGAAAGGAATCTATAAGCTGACAGAGGAAGACCTGTTTGCATTCCGCAAATTTGACGATGCCATTGCGTCCATGAGCGCGCCGATCGGACATCATACGGCTGACGGTGAGAGTGCGGTATTCCAGAATCCAAGTAAAGGCAGATCCTTTGATATTCCTTTACGCTCATTGGTTCCTGTAAAGGTAGACGGGCTGATCGTGGCAGGCCGGTGTATCTCTGCATCTCATGACGCAATGGGGGCAACACGGATCATGCCAGGCAGTATGAGTATCGGACAGGGAGCCGGCGTAGCGGCTTCATTGGCCGCAGAGCTTGGTGTAGAGCCGCGTGATATTCCGGCAGATAAGCTGAATGCGGCGCTGCTGGAGCAAAATGTAAATATTCAGAGAGAGGACTAGCAGGCGAGGCGGCCGTAAAGAATACGGCCGCTCAGTGGATAACGCAGAAATCAGGAGAACGGGAATGTCAACATTGAAGAAAAAATTAAGAAATCGCGAACCTGTTGCCGGGACGCATGTATTTCTGAAGGACCATTGTATCTCTGAGATGCTTGCATCTGTCGGCTATGATGTGGTATGGATAGACACGGAGCATACGGCGATTGATTATTCAATCCTGGAAGAGCATATCATTGCAGCCCACTCCGGCGGTACGGATTCGATCGTACGGATTCCGTGGAATGACCATGTTCTTGTTAAAAGAGTTTTGGAAATGGGCGCAACCGGAATTTTGTTTCCAACCGTAAATACACCGGAAGAACTGGAGTCGGCAATGAAAGCGACCCTATATCCTCCTGAGGGAATACGGGGATTTGGACCGATGCGTGCTATTCGATACGGCGTGGACGATTCGATGGAATATGTAAAACGCTGTAATGAAGAGCTGGTTCGATTTATCCAGATCGAATCCTATATTGCAATAGAACATCTGGAGGAAATGGCAAAAAATCCGTATGTAGACTGCTTCCTATTTGGACCGAATGACCTGTCCGGCTCCATCGGACGTCTGGGCGATGTTTTCGGAAAAGAGACAACAGAGCTCATCCGCAGAGGGATTGCAATACTGAAAAAAAGCGGTAAGTCCATAGGCGTGTCAAGCGGAGATTGGAATCCAAAGACGATCCAATACTGGCATGATATGGGGATTAACGTGCTTTTTATGGGAATTGACTATCTGCATCTTTTAAAGGGCGCGCAGGATGAGCTTTTCGAAATACGGAAAATTCAAGGCGGAAGTGAAACATGATTATTGATAATTTAAAAAATTTCAGCTTGTATGAAAAGATGGATCCACTGTTTAAGGCTGCATTTGATTTCCTGCGCAGTCTGGAAGGGAGAGCTCTTTCAGAAGGAAAATACTCCATTCTCGATGATGAGGTGTATGCAAATTTATTTTCCTATGATACGATGGAGCCAGAAAAATTAAAGTACGAATATCACAGGAAATATGCCGATATCCACTATATTCGAAAAGGGGAAGAATGCATTTATTGGAGCAGACCGGGAATACAGCAGCCAGATGATTACAACGCAGAAACAGATGTCGGTTTTCTTACAGATATATGCGGTACTGCAATTCCTGTAAGGGAAGGGGATGTTGTGGTTCTATTTCCGGAAGATGTACATAAGCCGAAGTGCATCCAATTGGATTCCTGCCGTGTAGAAAAGGTGGTCATCAAGGTGAGGCTGGAAGAGTAGGGGCAGGATTTCCGCAGGTTTTGTATATGGGGAAGATATAGTGAGCGCCAGATAAATCTGTCGCTCACTATATCGTGATGCGCGTAGCCGCATGAGGAATTATGCCGCTTTGCAGCTACAGCAGCAAACCGAACCTACCGGCTTTAGCCGGTAGTAGTTCAGTTTACTGCTTCCCTTTTCATTCAACATCCTTTCAGGCATCTTCAATGATACAAGTATGCCTGTGTTTATCCTTTCCTGCTTCCTTTTCATAACTGATCCCCACCAGCAGAATCCGTCCTCCATATCCCTCAAGTGCCGCCGGATATCTCCTTTCCCTGATCTGTTCGATTACCCCTTTTGCAGACTGGTTCCACTTCAGTTCAATGACAAGCGCAGGCATGGGCGACCCCTTTTTTGGAAAATAGACAATATCCGCATATCCATCCCCGGCCGGCAGTTCTTCAAATTTGAGATAATGATCTTTATAACTGAAATACGCAAGCTTGACCACACTGCGAAGTGCCTGTTCGTCATTATAGTAAAGAATTGCGGTTTCTTCTGCATGGATCTTCTGAATCTGCGCGGCAACGGCCTCCGCATTTTTATGAACGGTATCAAAAATGAGCTGCTCACTTTCGCGGATCCGCCGGATCGTATCATCCCGCTTCACCTCACGGATCGCACGGGCAAATTCCAGCCGGATTTCCTCATTCGGAATATGCACCTGCTTCGATTCCTCATCATAGGCAAGATATCCCAGATGGATCAGCAGCGTGAGCACGTCATCCTGGTTCTGAAAGGTGATCAGGTCATTGGAAAATCCGCTGGTATCCACCGGAACATCAATGCCGCCGAGCAGCTTTGCGATTGCCGCCGACAGGCCGTCAAAATCCAGACTGATATAGCCCATCAGATTTTTCGCAGCAGAGCTTTCGGTCCAGTAGGAATAAAATTTATTACTGCGGATGGCTTTCATGACGGAATTTGGATTATAGACTGACCCTGCCGGATCGAGGGTATATCCGTCGTACCATTGCTTCATCAAGGAAAAATCCCGGTGATATTCTGCGCAGAGCTTTTGCACGTCGGCTTCCGTAAATCCTGCATATTCCGCAAATTCCATGGGGCAGACCATAGAATATTCCTGAAAATCGGAGATGGCGGACTGCGAACCGTCTTTTTTTACAGGCAGGATCCCGGTCATATATGCGGCGGCAAATATCCGGGCTGTGGTGCCGCTGCTCTTAAAGAGCGTGCGCAGAAATGCCAGATACTGCTTCTGGACCTCCGGCGTTTCCCGGATAGGAGCATCCCACTCGTCAATGATCATAATGAATTTATTTCCCGTCAGTTCGGCGGCATTGATCAGGGTGGTGGAAAAAGATTCGTCCGTTTTTAAGTCTGGATAGGCATTGAAAAGCTCTTCCGTCACCTTGCGCCTGATAAAGGACGGAAGCTCTTCATCCCCGGACTCTCCCATAATATTCGTAATATCAAGATAGATCACATCAAACTGATTCCGATATTTCCGATCATTCTCCATATCATCCACGGCAATCTCCAGGTCGTCAAAAAGCTCCGAAGAATCGCAGGTCTTATCGTAATACGCGCACAGCATCTGTGCGGCAAAAGATTTTCCAAAGCGGCGCGGCCTGCTGACACAGGTCAGCCTTCGAGGCGTATCGATGGTGCCGTTGATCAGATGGATCAGTCCGCTTTTATCTACATAGATATCATTCCGGATACCGCGAAAGCCATGATTGCCGGGATTCAGATAGGTTCCCATGGGTGCTCACCTCCTGCTGACATTATAATATTTCCGCGGGGGTTCTGCAATATGAAAAATGAATCTCCAAACCCATCAGAAGTGTGCTAAAATAAATCTATACTGTGCGGCAGATTTCATCGGCCGTGAGCACAACTAAAAAGAATGCTCCATACAGAGACTTCAGGAAAGGAATTTTACTATGATTGATTTTGAAAACGGCAGCTTCGTGAAGCTTATGAAAACGGATTCTGTAGGAAAAGGGATCGACCAGCTTTTGATTCCGGGAGAAACGATCATCGGAAGCTATAAGGGGATCCGCGATTCCGTCACGTTTACCGACAAGCGCGTCATTGCAGTCAACGTACAGGGACTGACAGGGAAAAAGAAGGATTACACCTCACTCCCCTACTCTAAGATACAGGCGTTTTCCGTAGAGACATCCGGCGTATTTGACATGGACAGCGAATTGGAGCTGTGGTTCAGCAGCATCGGGCTTGTCAAGTTTGAATTCAGCGGAGGCAGCGATATTGTAAAAATAGGACAGACCATAGCGGAATTTGTTTTATAGTAGGAAAGAATGAGCCTATTTTATAACGAAAATTTAGTATATATCCGAAAAAAAGGTATGTTTTCCGGGTATTTACTTGAAAAAGAGGTGATGTTATGCTGTACTCCTATGCTCAATGTATGGAACGATATAGGAATGATCATTAAGGAACTGACCATGAACAAAACAACCCGACAGGAGGCAAATAAAAATGGACACAGCAGCTTTTGAGAAAAACCTGCGGGAGAATGTTGAGTATGACCACACAGATATCCCGATCTACATCCGTACCTACGACCTGAGCGTATTTCCGGATATGCGCGTGGCCTGCCACTGGCACGATGACCTGGAGCTGATCTATATCTGGGAGGGGAGGATGCGTTACTGCATCAACGACAGCCATGTCGTGTTAAAAGAAAATGATACCCTGCTGGTAAATGTGCGCCGGCTCCACTACGGCTATTCCTATGCGGAAAAGGAATGCCGGTTTTCGTGTGTCCGGTTCCATCCGTCCCTGTTTGCCGGGAACCGGCATCTCCGCGAAAAATACATGGACCCCATTCTGGACAATGCAGCTTTGGAATACGTGCATTTTCATTCCGCGCAGACCTATGGCCGGGAGATTGCGGAACTGATCAAGCAGATCGTAAGCTGCAAGGCCGCCGCGGAAACAGCCTACGAAATGGAGGTGGTTGCCGTCATGCATATCCTGTGGTGCAGGCTCCTGCGGTATCGGGAGCTGTTCCCGGATCAGCCAGGCAAAGCGTCCGGCAGTCCGAGCCATGACAACGGCGACCTGGAGATTCAGAAGCAGATGATGACGTTTGTTTACCAGCATTTTGGAGAAAATATATCCATTGAAGATATCGCCGTTTCCGCCCAGGTAAACCAGGACAGGTGCCGGCGCATTTTCAAGCAGTGCCTTCAGCAGACGCCGGTCCAGTTTTTAAATGCATACCGGCTGGAGGTCAGCGGAAATCTTCTGCGGGACACGGACCAGAGCGTCACGGAGATCGCCGAGCGCTGCGGCTACCGCCACAAAAGCCATTTTGCAAAGGCATTTTCAAGGTGCTACGGCTGTACGCCAAGGGAATACCGGAAGAAATATCAGGGAACAACATAACGCGGACTTCTGACGCAGGGGTTGATGTGATCTGGTTTGAATCATCACAGGATCGTGACATTGCTGTGAGTGGATTGTGACATTTTCCTGTTATACTGAACATGTGCTCAAAAAATTCCAGCTGTACGGCTGCTGATTCGACAGGTCATTTTCAGTGCGATAAATTGCATGAAAATGATCTCCAGAATCGCAACCGTACAGCTGGAAAAATCTGATATGATTCAGGAGGAAACAATTCATGAGACCCATTGTTTTAAAGGCCCGGGGCCTGAAAAAATATTATCGCTCAGGGGAAAATGTAACAAAAGCGCTGGACGGCATCGACCTGGATATCTCTTACGGGGAATTTGCCGCCATTGTCGGCACTTCCGGAAGCGGAAAATCCACGCTGCTCCACATGCTGGGCGGTCTGGACAGTCCCACCGAGGGTACGGTTCAGGTAGGGGATAAGGAACTGACCAGTATGAATGATGAAGAACTGGCGGTATTCCGCAGACGCAGCATCGGCTTTGTGTTTCAGCAGTACAATCTGGTGCAGACGCTGAATGTCCGGGAAAATATCATTCTTCCGGTACTGCTGGATGGAGGAACGATCGATGAAGACTATTGCCGGGAGATCGTAACGCTTTTAAAGATTGATGAAAAGCTGGAGCAGTTTCCCAATCAGCTCTCCGGCGGGCAGCAGCAGAGGGTGGCGATCGCCCGGGCGCTTGCCGGCAAGCCGTCCATCGTGCTGGCAGATGAGCCGACAGGAAACCTGGACAGCAGGACCAGCCAGGACGTGATGGCATTTCTCAAGGCCGGCAACCAGCGGTTCCAGCAGACCATGGTGATGATCACCCACAACCCGGAGATCGCTCAGATGGCGGACCGCATCATCCGCATCGAGGACGGCCGGATCAAGTCCGGCGAAGCAGGACAATGGGGATCCAGCAGGATCGGTTCCATCGGAGCAGAGCAGCCGGAACCCGCGCGGATCAGCAGACAGCCGGAATCGGCCGGATCAGCCCGACCCAGCGGCGGAAAGGAGGCTCACATCCATGTTTCAGGTGAGAAATAAAGAGGCCATCCGCCTGCTCACAGGCCGGCAGATGAAGAAGAACCGGCAGAGAAATGCCATTGCCGTCGGAGCCATCATCCTGACTTCCATTCTGTTTTCCGCACTGTTTACGGTGGGCGGGGGAATCCTGGAGGTGGCGCGGCAGAGCATGATGCGCGCATCCGGAAGCTCGGCGCAGGCTGTGATCAAGTTTTTGTCCATGCCGGAATATGAGAATGTGAAAGCAGCCGGAGGATACGAGAAGATCGGATATTCCATCGTGACCGGGACCGGGGCGCACGAAAGCCTTCAAAAGCTCTATACGGAGGTCCGGTACGGGGAAACGTATTCGGCTCAGTCATTCCGATCATTTCCCACGGAGGGAAGGATGCCGGAAGAGAAAATGGAGATCGCCGTGCCACGCCTTGTCCTGGACGCAATGGAGCTTCCGGATCAGCCTGGAAGCCGGATCGTATTTCCGATCATGGCTGACGGGACACTGCACGAAGATACCTTTACCCTGTGCGGCGTCTGGGACGGGGATCCGGTTGCGCCTGCACAGCAGGTATGGGTATCGAAAGCCTACAGTGAGGAGATCGCGCCGACGCTGATGAGCAGCTTTGGAGAGGGCGTGCCTTATGAGGGAACGGTCATGGCGGACATCGATTTTCCAAATACCTGGAATCTACAGGGGAAGCTGGCGGATCTGCTTGCCCGGGCCGGACTGCCGGAGGATACCCCGGGCGGGATCAACCCGGCATATTCATCACTCAGCGTCGATCTCTACACGATCCTGACCATAGTCATCCTTCTGGCGGTCATCCTGGTTTCCGGCTACCTGATCATTTACAATATTTTTTATATTTCCGTCACCCAGGATATCCAGTATTACGGCCTGCTGAAAACCATCGGGGCTTCCGGAAAGCAATTGCGCCGGATCGTTCTGCGGCAGGCAATGGGGCTGTCCGCCGTCGGGATCCCCGCAGGGCTTCTGGCAGGATACGCCGTGGGATATCTGCTCCTTCCTTATGTGGTGATGCTGTTCCTGCAGACCTATGAATTTGAGGATTATACGATATCTCCGGCAGTGCTGGCCGGGGCGGCGCTGTTCAGCCTGCTGACGGTGTATATCAGCTTCCGTTCGCCGGGACGGATTGCGGCATCCGTTTCCCCCGTGGAAGCGGTACGCTATACCGGGGAGACCCAACAGAAGGGTGCGCCGGGGCGATGCCGGAAAAGCATATGGCAGTGTGCGGAAGCACATCGAAGCATCCTGCGGAAACGGAAAGCGCATATAAAAATGATGCGGAAGAAAAAAACAAGTACATTGGGATTCGGAAAATCCGCAAAGCAAAAGAACGCCCCTGCGATCCTTGCCCTCCGGAACCTGCGCCGTGACGGAAAAAAAGCGGTGCTGGTGATCCTGTCCCTCTTTTTAAGTATGACTCTTTTAAACACCACATACACCATCATCAGAGGATTTGACCTGGAGCGGTATGTGGAAACACAGACCAACGGCGATTTTGAGGTGACCGACTGGACGGTGGCCATGGCCGGACAATATGACAAGAACCTGGAAGGGATCGACAGCGGATTTGAGGAAGCAGTCAGCCGGCTCCAGGGTCTGACCCGGTTTGAAAAGGTCTATTGCGAGCTCGGACAGGCGGATCTTTCGGAGCACGCTCTGGAGCGCCTGGCCTGGGAAAACGAGCAGGGAAATGAATATACGGATATGTGCGACCTGGAAAGAGGACAAGAGCCGCTGTATGCTTACGCGGCTACGGGAACGCTGGTGGAGCATGCGGTATATACGGAAGGGGAATTTGACGCGGAAAAATGGGCACAGGGCACATACGTAGTCTATTGCGACGGCGCGCCCTGGTGGGGCGTGAAGCCGGAGATGCTGTATCAGCCCGGAGACAGGATCATCCTGGAGGGAAAGGAAGGGCAGAAAAAGGAATATACGGTGATGGCGGTCGGAGAGCTGCCCTCCACACTGACCGCGCGTATGGATATCAGCATCGGGATCAACGTGATCCTGCCGGAGCAGGAATTTGCGGAGCTGTACGGCGAGAAGCAGCCCTTAAGCGTGGTCTATGATGTGGAAAAATCTCATCGGGATGAGGCGGAAAAAATCACGGCGAAATGGATGGAAGACTCCGGCATGGTCTGCATTTCCTTTGAAACGCTGAAAGAAGAATTTCAGAAAACGAAGCAGGTGTTTACCATGATCGGCGGAAGCCTGAGCCTGGTCCTTGGGGCGATCGGGATCCTGAACTTCATCAATATCATGGTCACAGGTATCCTCACAAGGCAGAAGGAGCTTGCCATGCTCAGCGCCGTGGGCATGAGCGGCAGGCAGATGAAGCGGATGCTGATCTGGGAAAGCGCGGCATACATCGGCAGTGCTTCGGTTCTGGCCGTCACGGCAGGTAATCTGCTGAGCTGGCTCATCTGTCAGGATGCGGTGATCCGGAATCAGTGGGCATTTGCGTATCACTTCACGGTCGTGCCGGTGGCGGTGTGCCTGCCCCTGTTGCTGCTGGCCGCTTCGGCGGTGCCGCTGGTGTTCTATAAGAAACTGTGCGCGGGGAGCGTGGTGGAAAGGCTGCGGTATTGCTGAGGGGCCGGATGCCTGAAACCGCACAGTAAGAATTTTTTCCCTTACCCTATTGACAGCGGCAAAAGTCTGTGTTATGATTCCTAACAGTGTTAGTAATTATGAAAGGTATGTGTGACACATGGACTACACTAAATTAGCGATACAACTTATTGATATGCGCGCCTCCGCACCGCATATTAAGATGGAGCGGACCATGTCCCAAATTGCAAGGGGCGAGGTTTTAGCGTTAAATTATCTGGCGGCGAACGGAAACCGGGCATATCCTAAAGACATGAGTAAGGCGCTTATGCTGACTACGGCGAGAGTCGCGGCCATGCTGAAATCTTTAGAGGGACAGGATATGATCACAAGAACCCCTGACCCCTCAGACAGCCGGCAGGTCATTGTCTGCCTGACAGAAAAAGGCATAGCTTTAGTCGAAGAGCGCCGAACCGGAATGATCCATTCGGTGGCGAAAATGCTGGAGGCTTTAGGTGAAGAGGATGCAAAAGCCTATGTCCGCATACAAGCCAGACTGATAGAACTGGGTGATATTTGGAGGTGATAGTTTTTGTAAAATGCAGGCCCAAACAACAAAATAGCTGAGGCACTATAGATTGCTATAGAGATAAGTCCTATGCGAGTCAGTCGCATAGGACTTCATTTTTTTAGGAGGTAACGACATGAACCCAATCATACAAGTGGAGCATTTCTCAAAAAAGTACGGAGATTTTACAGCGGTGGATGATATTTCCTTCACCGTAGACGAGGGCAGTATTTTTGCTTTCCTCGGTCCCAACGGCGCAGGCAAAAGCACGACGATCAATACCCTGTGTACGATCCTTGACAAAACGGAAGGAACTCTGACAATCAATGGTCATGATGTTTGCGAAGAACGCAGTTTGGTGCGCAAGGACATAGGGATCGTCTTTCAGGATTCCACTCTCGACACTCAAATGACAGTGGAAGAAAACTTGAAATATCATTGCAGCTTCTACAAAGTGCCGAAGAACGAGGTACGGGACCGCATCCATTTTGCCCTGGATCTGGTGGAGCTTACGGAATGGAAACGAGCGGCGGTGGGCAGTCTGTCCGGCGGTATGAAACGGCGGGCTGAGATCGCCAGAGGGCTGGTACACGATCCCAGGGTTTTATTTCTGGACGAACCCACTACCGGTCTTGATCCGCAGACCAGAGCGAATGTGTGGGAATATATCCAGCGGCTTCAAAAGCAGAAAAATATGACGATCTTTCTGACCACCCACTATATGGACGAGGCGGAGGTCTGTTCAAAAGTCGTTATTATGGATCACGGAAAAATCGTTGCTCATGATACACCGGAGAACCTGAAGCACCAATACACCGGCACAGAGGTGGATGTGACCTGCACTCAGACCGAACCATTGGAAGCAGCATTGCGTGAACGAGAGGTTCCCTATCGGAAGGATGGGAACAAGCTGATGTTCCATACGAAGAAAGCACCTGCCGCCCTGGAAATTTTATCGGCACACAGGGACGAAATTACAGATTGTGAAGTCAAAAACGGAACGCTGAACGAAGTGTTCCTGGCAATTACGGGAAAGGAGATTCGAGAAGGATGAACCCCATTACAGCGATCGTACAAAGAAATTTACTGAATTATGTCAGGAGTAAGGGGCGGTTATTTGGAGCGCTCTTTATGTCCATGTTTATGCTGGTGATGTTTTCATTTCTGATGAAATCCTCCATGAGCGGTGTTGACACCCCCATGAGCTATCTGATTTCCGGAGTGATCATCATGAGCGTGTTTCAGGTCAGCGTCAATAATTCCTCTGATATCCTGACCGACATTTCCAGCGGCTATATGAAAGAGGTTCTGGTTGCGCCTATCGCACGGACGCAGATTTCCATGGGGCACATTCTGTCGGGGGCGGTCATTGCCACACTGCAAGGCGTCGTTACTATGATCTGCGGCATTGCGCTTGGACTGCGGGCAGGGATCCTGCAAATTCTGCTTCTGGCTGCGGTTATGCTGCTTTCCGCTATGGCGTTCAGCGCCATCGGCCTGTTTTTGGCTACAGTTTCACGGAACTCCCCCGCCTTTCAGACCCTCAGTTCCATGATCATGATGCCCCTGACCTTTGTTTCCGGTGCGTATATCCCCACCACCATCATACCCGGTTTTCTCCTGCCCATCGTCTACCTGAATCCTCTGACCTATGCGACCTCGATTTTCCGCTATATCGCTTTGGGGGCGCACACGCTGACCACAGAGGAACTGGCGGAACAGGGCATGGCTTTTGACCTTGGCGGATTTGTCATCACGCCGCTGATGGGGCTGGCCATTACCATTTTGATCGGCGCCTTTTTCTTTGGGCTGTGCGTCCGCAAATTTAACCGTGCGGACTTTTCCACCATCAAGGTCGCCGCAGGGATGCGGGGCGGCTCTCCGGCAAGGGGGTAACCTATGGAACTGCAATTTGAAAATATCACAAAAAACTACAAGAGCAAGCAGGTTCTAAAGGGGATTTCCCTCACCATGGGGACGGGAGTCTACGGTCTGCTGGGGCCCAACGGGGCGGGAAAAACTACCATGATCCGGATACTGGCTGATGTGCTGCGCCCCACAAAAGGGAAGATCCGGTATAACGGAAAGGACATTCATGCTGTGGGTGATGAATACAGGGCGAAAATCGGCTATCTGCCCCAGGATGTCAGCTTTTACAGCGACTTTACCGGCAGGGATTACCTGGAATACTCGGCGGCACTGAAGGGAATGGAAAAAACTCACGCGAAAAAGCGGATCGAGGAACTGGCGCACAGCGTCGGCTTGTTGGACGATCTGCATCGGAAATGCACCGCTTATTCCGGCGGGATGCAGCGCAGGCTGGGCATTGCCCAAGCCCTTCTGGATGACCCGGAGATCTTGATCCTGGACGAACCCACCTCCGGACTCGACCCCTATGAACGGATCAAGTTCCGAAACATCATCTCCGCCTATGCGAAGGACCGTCTGGTGCTGCTCTCCACCCATATTGTATCTGATGTGGAGCAGATTGCAGCGCAGATCATGATGATGGAGCATGGCGTCATCCAGCACATCCATACGGGGGAAGAATATATTCATATGATGGATGGGCGGGTCTGGCTGATACAGATGCCTGCCGAGCAGCTTGTGAACTATCAAAACCAGGCTGTCATAGGCAATGTCAGGGCGAAAGACGGCTGCATGGAGGTCCGCATCATTGAGGATACAAAACCTGCCGGTGATGCGGTACGAGCCGCGCCAACGCTGGAGGATGCCTACCTGTATCTTTTCAACTATCTGCCCCAAAAGGCTGGGAGGTAACTTTATGTCATTATTACGATTTGAACTGCGGAAACTGCTGCTCAACAAGAAAACCTTGATTTTGCTGACCGCCCTGTTTGCCCTTTACAGTGTGGTCGGCCTGACCTCCACCATGTTTCTGGTCGGCAGCAATGACAGCTACCGTATTTACGAGGAACTGGCCGGCGATTGGGAGGGACCGTTTGACAGCGAAAAGGCTGCACAAGCGGAAAAAATTTATCAGGAAGTCAGCGCCCGGTACGGCACGGATGCACGGATGATTGCCCGAAGCATCAAAGACCAGCCGGAAATAATTCTGGCGGTGAACTACCACGCTTATGCCGAACGGATAAAGGAATATGGGAACGATACGCCGCCGGAGTTTGCCAATATTCTGCTGTGGGAGAATCTGTTCAACAACTGGGGTGAACACATGATGCAGTTCCTGCTGTTCGTGCCGCTGGCCTTTGTCATCGCCCCGGTTTTTGCTGTGGAACGATCCAGCGGTATGGATAACCTGATTTTAAGTTCCCGGAACGGCAGGCGGAAAATCGTCACAGCAAAATTGCTGAGCGTATTTATCACTTCCATTGTTGTGGTCGTGCTGTATCTGACTGCTACTTTTATTTTTGGTTTTCTGCCCCATGGGAGCTTCCACGGCTGGGATGCCGCCATTCAGTCCATTTCCGCCTATGCGCAGTCCATGTTCCGATTTCAGGTCTGGCAGCTTGCCGCTGTTGGTGCCGTATGGCTTATTTTTACCGGTGCGGTTTACAGCCTGATTATCTGCTTTGTTTCTTCCCGCATGAAAAGCCAGACTGGTACGGCGGGGATAAGCCTGGCAATTCTGTTTGTGAATGTGGCACTGGCGGCAATGGGCGATACCGTTACGCAGAGGCTTGGAGCAATTGTAGATTTCGGGCTGGCCAATGTCACGATGATGAAAGAGGTGTTCGGCGGCTGCAAGATTTTCCGCGTATTTGGAATGTGTGTCAGCTACCCGGTCATGGCGATCTTTATTTTGGGTATCTTCGCCATCCTCGCTATTTTCGGGGTTTACCGGGGGCAAAAAAATAGAACCTCCGGCTGAGGGGAAGGATCGAATCAGTAGGAGACAGATAAGGGCAAGCTGGAAAATATGGTTGCCTAAGAGTTACAGTTCGCTGGCTGGCCAGCGGACTGTAACGCCTAAGAATCTGCAAAGAAATAAAAAAAGTGATAAAAAAAGATTAAAAAAGTCGAAAAATCTGTTATAATAGACAATAGCGTTTTGAAAACTACGCGGACATCGGCGCAGACGCGGCGCCGATGCTGCTGCGCAAGGGAGAGAAGATCATGCTGTTGTTATTTTTTTGTGTATGGATCATATTCAACGGGACAATTACTGCGGAGATTGCCGTGATCGGCGCAGTGATTGTCCTTTTCATGTTTGCGTTTATCTGCAGGTTTATGGATTACAGCCTGAGACAGGAGTTTCTTCTATA
>CATLCV010000096.1 GCA_949893755.1 uncultured Lachnospiraceae bacterium
CGGCATGATGTCCTGCGCTTCCGAATCCTCCGCGTTTTTCGCTTCCTCCTGCTCCCAATACTCCAACAGCTCCCGTCCGCTCTTTGTCATTTTCAGCACCGGATAATCGCTGGTCGTGAGGAACAGGTATCCCTTAATCAGCATATCATTCAGAATCTGCCGAAGCCGGACCAGCGTCCGTCCTTTTAAGCTGCCATACTCCGGATTCTGGTCCAGACGGAACTGCCGCACCTTCGCCGTGTCCAAACCGTGCACCCCGTCCAGGACGGCATTGATCCCGTAGCGCTCATGGCTGGTCAGCACCATACGGATGATATGGCAGGCGTCTTCTGTCACGTCGATATCTTCAAATTCTGTCCGGCAGTTTTCGCAGTTGCCGCAGTAATTTCCGCCGTACTCCCCGAAATACCGCAGGATATATTCCCGCAGACATTCATTGGTAAAGCAGTAGAACGTCATTTTCCGGAGACGCTCCTGGTCCCGCTCCTTGATCAGCTCCCGTTCTTCCTCATCCAGCTCGCTGTTCTCCGCCTGCGTCCCGATGAGAAATTCATTGATCCGCACGTCCTGCCCGGAATAGAACAGCAGGCACTCGGCGGGCTCACCGTCCCGTCCGGCACGCCCGGCCTCCTGATAGTAGCTTTCGATGTCCTTGGGCATATTGTAGTGAATGACATAGCGAACATTGGACTTGTCGATACCCATACCGAACGCGTTGGTGGCTACCATCACCGGCCTGCGGTCATAGATAAAGTCCTCCTGATTCTGCCGCCGCTCTGCATCCGTCAATCCGGCATGGTAGCGGGTCACCGGGTAGCCTGCCCTTCTCAAGTCCAGCTCCACTTCCTCCACGGTCTTCCTCGTATTACAGTAAATGATCCCGCTTTTTTCTCTGTTTTTGGATAAATAGTCCAGAAGCTGTGCCTTCTTGTCCTTTGGTTTTTTGACCGCAAAGTATAGATTTTTCCGGTCATATCCGGTGACCACCACCGCAGGATCACGGAGTCCCAGGATACAGAGGATATCTTCTTTAACCTGCTTCGTGGCCGTAGCCGTATAGGCGGCGATGACAGGACGCTTCGGAAGCATATTGATGAATTCTACGATCTTGAGATAGCTGGGACGGAAGTCCTGTCCCCATTGGGAAATGCAGTGGGCTTCGTCCACCGCTGTCATGGAGATCTCGACCTCCTGCACCAAAGACTGGAAGGAATCTGTCATCAGGCGTTCGGGCGCCACATAGATGATCTTGTACTGGCCCCGGCGCGCATTTTCCATGGCCTTGCGGTACTGGCCTTCGGTCAGGGAGCTGTTGATGTAAGCCGCATGGACGCCGGCCTGGTTCAGGGCGGCCACCTGATCCTTCATCAAAGAAATGAGGGGCGATACCACGATGGTAATCCCCTCAAACATCAGCGCCGGAACCTGAAAGCAGATGGATTTGCCCGCGCCTGTCGGCATGATACCCAGAACATCCCTGCCGGAAAGGGTACTGTCAACTAAGGTTTCCTGGCCTTCCCGGAAGGTATCGTAGCCGAAGATATTTTTTAAGATTTCGTATTTTGTGTTCATTCTTTTTTCCTTTTTCGTTATGACTTCATCACTTATATTATCATTTTTTACTTTTCTATTCTCATTTCTATATCCATTTTCAAACCCATTCAATTCAGTCTCTCGGAATACTTTATGTGCAAAATCCTTATTCAGCCGGTGCAGCAACATTGCCGGTCAACAAGTTTTTTATATTTATTGGAAGCCCTATATCTCACCATGCCTTTCCGTCCCATCCAACTCTGCTTTTTTATACTACCATGCGGTATACAAAATAGCAAGCAAATGAGCCTATCCTGAAAACAAAGCTGCCAGCCCCTTGTTTTCTCAGGTCTGACAGCTTAATATCATGGAAGATCACTTACTCTTCTTCCCAAAATGTCTCATATAGATTCTGTCCGGCAGTCATTTTGTCCGAATGAAGTTCTAACCTGTCCATCCGTTTTTCTTCTAATCTCTTCCTTTCCTCCAACGGCTCTTCCGCTTCACTTGATCGTATTGGATCCGCTGCCGCTGTTGCTCCCATCTTACTCGTCCGGATCTCATTCGTGATCTCTTCCAGCTTCTTTTCCAGCATTTCCACATGCTCTTCCGAAGCCCCGCTGTCGCCGGACGTTCCTTTCATGAGCAGCAGCGCATTTTGGATCGACTGCTTTTTTGTCTCAAGGGTCTTCTGCTGCTTCTCCGGCGTCTTCTGCATCCCCGGATTCAGGCGTTCCGCCTGTCCGGTGCTTTTCATCATTTTCAACGGATTTACATAATTGGGTCTGATACTGTTTACCATGAGTTTTCACCTCCGCTTTTTTTGAATCCTTTTCTGTTCATTCCGTATATCGGATAGATCTCCTTTCAAAAAAGCGGATTCCCGTCAACGGTCACTCCCCTTTCGTAAACGGCGCCGCCTCCAACGCAGGAATGGCCTGGACTGCGAACGCTTACTACTCTGGATGGAGCACCAGGCACAGCAACACCGTCAGCCGGAATTTCCCGCCGCTGTTCTCAATTTCCATCGTCCCTTCATATTTTTCAACCGTATGCCTGATATTATCCAGCCCGGTCCCGTACTCCATCCGGCCCTGCGCCGGAACCATCGTATTTACGACTTCCATGAGCAGAAAATGATGCCGCCTCCGGACCGTGACTGAGATCTCCGGCTGCTTTCCTGTGACCTCCGCACAGGCATGAACCGCATTGTCCAATGCATTTGCCAGAATGATACACAGGTCAATATCCTCCACACCGCTTTCCTGGGAAATCTGTACGTCGTGTTTCACCTCGATGCCGTTTGACACGGCGAAGCTGAACTTTTCCTGTAAAAGTATATCGAGGATCGGATTGCCGGTTTCGATGCCGATGAGCAGGCTGTCCGCAGAGCCGCGCAGCTTGTCAAAATAGTTTTTTGCCTCGTCATAATTCTTTTCCCGGATCAGCCCGGACAGCACCAGGAAATGATTGTTGATATCATGCTGAAATGTACGGTAGAGCTCATTTCTCTTTTTCGCTTCTTCCAGATATGCATACTGCATCCGGATCTGCTCCTCCAGCCTTTTCTGTTCCGTTTCCTGGTCGGAGAGAACAGCGATCCGGCTGACCAGCTTCAGAAGGATGAAGAAGATCACGCAGGCCCCCAGAATCCACACCAGTGCCCACAGGCCCGACCGCTTGCCCAAAAGAGAGCCGCTTCCTGGAACCGGCTCCATCCACATGTCCAGCCCGAGCCCGCTTCGGATGATCCACACGATAAAGCTGCATGGCAGCAGTAATGGGTACAGCCGGGAAGATAGCTTCTGCCTTCCCGTACAGGCATATCTGTCGGACACGAAACGCATCGTCAGCACCAGCACGGCAGCCAGTCCCGCCAAAAGAAGCATCTGCATGAAAACGGCGGTGTGCATTTCCATCGAATGTCCCGCCATCCAGCGCATGAAAACTGTCTGAAAGCCTTCCATAAAGGTAAAGAGCGTTAACAGGATCGTTGCCGGAGCGACCGTATCCGCCCATCGAAGCTTAAGCGCAAATCTGGAAAAGCACAACAGGATCCCCATGTGCAGGAACAGTCTGAGAACTCCGGAGCCCCGAAAATACATGACCAAAAATGTAATCAGGCTGCTGAGCAATACATAGCATACTGTATATTTCTTTTCCCTGCTCCCGGAAAAGCGGCATAGAAAATGAAATTCCGCGAAATAGAGAAATCCATTGAGCAGCAGCCACCAGATATAAAATCCTGCCGAAACAATGTGCGGGTATTCCATCAGATCACCTCATTCTTCAAATGGTCCAGAAGCCTTTGCATAAACTCGGACTGTTTCCTGCGTGATATCAGGACCCGGTCACCGTTTGAGACCACTGCCGTTCCTTTTTCCTGAGCGGCCACACAGCTCATGTTGATGAGATAGCTTCTGTGGCATCGAAAAAAACGCCCGTCCAGTTTCTTTTCCAGCATGTCCAGTGTTCCGGAATACTCGTAATCGTCCCCTGCGGTATGGATGCAGACCCGGTGGTCAAACACTTCGCAGTATAAAATGTCACGTATGGGAAGGATATGCGTGTTTCCAGATTTTACAAGCGCAAGAGACCGGTCGTCCGCCTGCCCGGACCGGTTCACCGCTCTGTCCATGGCCTGATACAGACGTTCCTCCGTCACCGGCTTGAGCAGGTAGTGTACGGCATCCACCTCAAATGCGTCTACCGCGTATTCCCGGTAGGATGTGATGATAATGATGCGGCTGCTGTAAGAAAGCTGCTTTGCCGCTTCCAGTCCGTTCATGCCGGGAAGCATCAGATCCAGAAGGATCAGGTCGAAGGGGCGCTGTTCCTTCAGCAAGTCCTCGCCGGACGTAAAGGTATGGATCTCTGCCGGGAAATGTCTGGTTTTCAGGTATGCCTCTGTTTTTTTGCGCAACTCTTCCAGTAAATAGATTTCATCTTCACATATAGCGATTGAGAACATGGATCTTTGCCCTCCCTGAACATCTACAAGTATAGCCAAGGGCATCCCATCATGTTCATAATTGGGTGCCCTTGAGGATATCTTATGAAATAAATAGAGTGTACCTGAGTATATTATACAATACATGTCAAGCGCTTTGAATTCGTTTCATTTTCAATGTTTATCCATGTTTTTATACAGAGAGATTACGACAGTTCTTGAAGCCCAGCCGCTTTTTTAGTATAATAGAATCCATCATAAAAGCAACCGAAATGTATCAATTACCGGAGGTGCCGCAATATGGCGGAGAGAAAGAAGCTTCCCATTGGAGAGGAATTTTTTCGTAATATCAGAACAAAAGGATTTTACTATGTCGATAAAACAAAATTGATTGCGGATCTTTTGAGAAACCGCGGAAGCGTCAACCTGTTTACGAGGCCCCGCCGTTTTGGAAAAAGTCTGAATCTGGATATGCTCAAATCCTTTTTTGAGGTCGGGGCGGATGCCTCTTTATTTGAAGGCCTGGAGATTACCCGGGAGGCGGAGCTGTGCGCACAGCATATGGGAAAATATCCTGTGATCGCCATCACCTTAAAGGATGTCAGCGGAGAATCCTATGCTGAAGCATTTAAACTCATGTCCCAGGTTCTGAAAAAAGAAGCCCGCAGGCATCAGTACTTGCTGGAAAGCAACAGACTCACCAAGATTGACAAAGACTCCCTGCGTGAACTATTCGCAAAGCACCTGGAGGAAGATGCACTGCAGGAAAGTATTGCCCTGCTCTCAGAAATGCTGGCAAAGCATTATGGTACTGGCGTCATTATCCTCATAGATGAATATGACGTGCCTTTGGACAAAGCATACCAGAACCACTATTATCCCCAGATGGTCCGGCTGATCCGCTCCTTGTTCAGTCAGGCGCTTAAGACAAATACGAGCCTTGAATTTGCCGTAATCACCGGATGTCTGCGTATTGCCAGGGAAAGTATTTTCACGGGGCTGAATAATTTCATGGTACACTCTATTTCCGATATTGATTTTGCAGGGTATTTTGGATTCACAGGCAGCGAGGTCAAGGAACTCCTGACATATTATGGCGTTGAAAAACGATTTGCAGATATAAAAGAATGGTATGATGGATACCATTTTGGCCATATGGATGTATATTGTCCGTGGGATGTACTGAACCAGTGCTACAAGCTCTGTAAAAACGCAGATGCAAAGATGGAGCCTCATTGGGAAAACAGCAGCAGCAATGCCATTATTCAGGATATGATCGAGGATGCTACGGAAACAACCAAGGCAGAAATCGAGGCGTTGATCTCCGGTGAATGTGTGGAAAAGGTATTGGTTCCGGAATTAACTTATACAGATCTTGACAGTCAGGATACGGAAACACGGCAGACGTATTTGTGGAGCGTGCTTCTTGCTACAGGGTATCTGACAGATGCAGGTGAGACCGGGAGCGGGTATCACAGGCTGGTAATCCCGAATAAGGAGGTTCTGGGGATCTATGAGAAAAAAATCCGCTCGTGGTTTAAGGTAAAGGTTATCAGTAATTCTGAAAAATGGAAAGAGTTTTGCACGGCTGTCAAAGATGGAAATGCGGAGATTTTGCAAAATGTATTTAATGAATTTATGTCGGATTCCATTAGTATCCGAGATACATTTGTTAAGAAAGAGCTTAAGGAAAATTTGCCCACAGGGAAAGCGATCACTAAGAGTTCCAAAGGACAGAACTCAAGTGCCTGCTTTTATCATGGAATGTTATTGGGCTTATTAAAGGCGGAAGGAAGTTGGATCACCAAATCTAACGCCGAATCCGGTATTGGATATACGGACATTAAGATTGTAATTCCTTCCGCCAAAACTGGATGTATTATAGAAGTAAAATATGCGGAGGAGGGAAGATTTGATTCAGCCTGCCGTGAAGCGATGAAGCAGATTGAAGCGGATGGATATGTGACGGTACTTCGGCAGGAAGGGATGCAAATCATCCATAAGTATGGGATTGCCTGCTATAAAAAAACTTGCCGTGTAACATACAGCCAGGAATAGGGTTACCGGAAAATGCTGTTTGTCTGCAATATGTTGTTGTGAAATCTAGTAAACACAGCAACATATTGTAGATATACGGTCATTTTCCGGCATCCTCTCTTTATCAGCAGTTATGACTAAACTGTTTAAAAGATCCTACTGTCCGTAAATAGAGACCGTTGTAACCAGTTCTGTGTATATTAAAGTTCTTCATAAACCGCTCCAAAAGATCATCCTTCCCAATATCCGCAAATCGGCCCAGAAGCTCAAATACACTGAACCCCTCCGCTTCGCTGAGATCATATCTTAAGTTTACATTTCCCTCTTTGCTCCAATCTCCATATGATACTCTCAGTAATCCATCAAATGCTGTAGAGTTGCTTTTTGCAATCTTTTCTGCCATGGTATCTATCTCCGCCTGTGTATATCGTTCCTCTTTATAAAGAAATGTAAATCCCCGCGGCGGCTCCATATCTGTATCTAAGATATCTCCCATGAAGCATTCATACTGAACCCAATGTTTCATAAATGTATTGAAATTCTCGTAGGACGGGTTGAGTGTTTTTGTGCGTAATGGTTCTTCTGCCCCCGCATCCTCCAACTTTTTTGACGCATGCTGGGCCAATAGATCGTTCAGTTCTTCCGACTTATAATAGTAGTCCGAATTGTAGTAAATAAAATTACGTTTACCTGGCTTGCCGTACTGGTCTGCCAACGCTTTCCCTTCCCTCTGATTCGCTCCAAATGCACTCTGAACAGAGCTCATTTTGAATTTATGATAGACATCCGAAACAATTTTCCAATAATGTTCGGCATCTCCCTTTTCGGCAACGCCCAATTCTTCATCCAATTCCTGTATCTTTTCTACCAGCTCGTCAAATTCCTTCTTTACATCCTCCAAAGATTTTTCCCCAGAATAATAGCCATCGAGTAAATCATCAATTTCAATTATGCGTTTTCTGTCTCCCGAAAATGCCCCATATGCGACAACGCGCCCTCCATTCATCTTTAGATCTTCTAACGCAGGAGAATTGCGCCGAAGATACACTGCATACGAATCACTTCTTTCCTTCGCAGTTTTATCTACTGAATCATTGTCACTCTGCTTTTTTGCATTTCCAACTTCCATTGCTGTCTGCTGATACGATGAATTTTGAACTCCGCTGATCATTATTAATTGATATCCTCCACTCCACTCATATACTTATAATCCAGATTGATTCTTGGCCTTACACTATAGCTTCCTTTTGGTGAACGTATGGAAAGCATCCATACTCCGTTTGCAAGCGCATTACTTCCCCCATCATAATTTATTGCATCGAATGGAATTTTTATATAGCCTTCATAAATCCCGCTTCCTACATGTTTTGCATAATATGTTTTTCCATTTGGAGAAATCACACTGTACTCGCCCCTATGAGTTGCCCCTCCTACATATAAATACAACTGGGTTACATATGCCCCTTTTGGCGCTCCACTCACATCAAATGTAAACCATGTATCTCTTGTTGACGTAATTGTTCCGCTGCTGGTTGCTGAAACATCGCTTTTCAGTCCTCCTATATAAAATTGTGGATTTCCTACATATAGATTATAACTTTTTTCCAGTGAATATCCATTTCTTGCATATATTTGAATTATGTAACTCTTTCCTGTCACCATATCCCGCCCATCATATCTAACATGATATGCATTTCTTGCAGTACCAATTTTTTCTACTGTTTCATCTTCTGCTGTTGTTTGATAGATAATTGTTTTCGTTTCTTCATCTATCACTGTAAATCCAATACTATTATCAGTAGAGGTATATGTTTCTATAATATTTCTATCTGTAGCGATATATCTATAAAAATCCGGAGCGTCTACACCTGGCAAATAATTTCTCATAGCTACATAATTAGTATACCCTGCCTGTTCAGATCCCTGGTATTTAGCAATTGGTGTAACTTTATCGTCTCCACCAAGCATATTAGGTAGACCAGAGGCGCTCCCCACTGAAAAACAAAAACTACTGCTTGTATTTGATGAAATGCTTACCGTAAAAGTATATTGGTCAGAATCCCCCTCCGGTTTATCTAGCGTCCCCCACTTTTTGGGAGAATCTATCACTGATTTCTGATCTTTTTGCATACAATAAAAGCTAAGCACCTGATTACCCTGTTCATTTTTTATCGCAACCTTTATATCTCCATCTCCAGTTCTGACAATTGCAGCTCTAACATCTGGAATGACCGAATAATCCACTTTAAATGTGTATTCTTTTATGTCATCCGGGGAGAGACATGTATCTGCATATGATAAACCGTTTGTTCCTAATATATCAATTTGTTCTTCATCCTGTAATTCATCTGACTCTGTATCCGTTATTTCGTTTTCATCGTTATGAATCACTTCTTGTTCAGATTCATTATTAGCAATGTCAGTACTATTTTCATCCGCATTTCTTGCCATACTGTCAATATCGTAATCCTTCCCCTCTTCTTGGGTTTTAGTTATCACTGAATTGTTTTCTGTTGCCATTACAGAGCAGACATTGCCGAAAGCCACCAAACACGCACATATCAATGCCGTATACTTTTTAAGTCTCTTCATTATTTTTCCTCCGGATCCTTTATACTTTTTAAATTTTTAATCCTATTACAAACTTTTTTACCTTTACAAATACATAGATTGATTATGTAAATCCACACTTAAAACTGACTATTACATTCTGAAACATCTTGCGCTCTCCTTCCCATTATTATTTGAATCAATAAATAGTTTATATTACTGATTTCATATACTTATAATACTACTCTTTTTTATTTTTGTAAATATATATATACTTTATTTTTTTTTACAAACTCTTTTATTTTGAAAATTTTTAATATTTTAGCATTGACTTATACAATATATAGTGGTAAAATTGAAAAATAAATCTTTTTCGTTTCATATTTTTGGTAAAAATTTTTTATTTCTGAATTTTATAGAGAGGAGAATATATGGGAATTTATAAAATCACATCCCGCGAATTAGAAGTTCTGCGTGTATTTTGGGAATCAGATGAGTCACTTACTGCAATTGATATCCCAAAGATAAACCCAAAGCTTAAAATCAACACCGTACAGGGAGTCATCAAGAACTTATTAAAAAAGAATTACATTGAGGTAGATAATATCATTTATCACAATACGGTCTTAACCAGAACCTTCAAGGCCGTTTTGACACAGGAAGAGTATATGATGGATCACTTTGGATCTGGTTCTCTGGATACGAACACTTTTGTTGCTGCATTAATAAGCAATGAGTCTGACCCAGAGACTCTAAAAAAATTGGAAGTGATTATTCAGGAACGGCTGCAATCCATACAAAAGGAGTCTGAGTAAAGATGATTCTTTCCGTTACTTCATTTTTTACGGCGATATTTTTAGGAAATCTGCTTATTATTTTCCTGTATATTTTTTGCAGTCGGAAAAAGTATTTGTACAGATTCTCTTACAATATACTTCTATTTTCTACTGCGTTGATTCTATGCAGATTTTTAATACCTGTAGAATTGCCTTTCACCAAAACAGTACTTCTCACTAAACTCTACCCATCTTTCATCAGGTATTTCAGGCTGGAGATATGGCATTTTGCTTCTTATGTAATACATACTTACGATATACTGGTCTTTATATGGGGAATTGGTTCGATTTATCGTATTCATAAGCTATGGAAGCAATATAAGACCTTTACCGCAGCTTTATACTTGCAGCCAGTCAATATATCGCTTGCAAATAGATGTAAAAAGATATTATCTTCTGAGTTATCAACCGATAATACTCTGAAAAGCATTGTAATATTGCAATCTTGTTTTGTTTCATCACCGTTTATAACTGGATTTTTCAAGCCTGCTATAGTATTGCCGGAGATTAATCTTACGGATGCTGAACTGCATTATATTCTTTCGCATGAGCTGCAGCATTTCAAATTTCATGATATGTTTTTAAAGCTAAATATAGAAATAATAGCCTTGATTTTTTGGTGGAACCCATTTATACACTTATTAAAAAATCAGGTCAGTAATTTGTTGGAGTTAAGAGTTGACACGGCTATTTCTAAAAACTGGAATGATAAACAAAAGACAGAGTATCTACAATGCCTAGCAAATATTTATGAATACAGTATAAATCGAAAATACCAGCAGCTTGTCATGGGATTTTCCAAACAGAGCGATGATTTTATTTTAGTGAGGGCAGATTCCTTATTTCACGAAGAAAAAGCTTTTCTTCATTCTGTCGCTTTGACTATGCTTTCCATTGTTTTGACTTTGGTTTCTTTTTCCTTTGTATTTGAACCTTATAGTGTTACTCCTGATGTCGAAAAAAACTCTTTCGCCTTAACAGATGGTTCTTATATCATGTTAGACACGGACGGGAAATACTATCTATATGTAGAGAATAAAAGGATGGGAATTGTAACAGATCCAGATGCAGAAAATTTTGAAAATATAAAATTTTATAATAATCGCACGGAGGGAATTATACGATGAAGAAAAAATTTGTTTTTTTGACTATGCTTTTGGTATGTGCATTTATAGTAATGGATGTTCCTGTTTATACTTATGCGTCAGAAAGCAGCAGTATTTCTGCTCGTGCAGATCGCATTGAATGGAGATATTCTACTAGGAATGGCGTTGTGTATAAACGACTATATAATTATAGTAAAAATATATGGATTGGGGATTGGATTCCTGCATAAAATATTTTCAATTGTCAAGCGAAATTTTTCCTGTTTCTAATGGGCTGCCCTCTTCGGGCAGCCCATTTTATCAACAACCACCTAACGTCCGTACTGAAAAAAAGCTTACCAAAATCCTCAATCAAACGGATCCTACCGCACAAATCAGGCAGTCCTTCTCAAAAAATGCCGCCCCATAACGCAGAACCGTCCGATATCCCTTCAGGTCAGTCCGCGCATAACCTTTCCGCCTGATCTGCTCGATTGCTTCCCGGCAGTCCTTTTCCATATCGCCCTCTTTTTTAGAGTGCTTGATCTCTATGATCAGCGCCCGGCGGTTGCTCCTGTCTTTGACCACAATGTCCGCGCGTCCGGTTCCCTGTTCCTTATTCGATGACACGGCATATCCCGCTCCTACGAATAATCCCGCTGTAAACGCATGGTAATAATCTTCCTTATAGTCAAAATAACTGATCGTATCAAACAAAATATCTGTCACCAATTCCGTCAGCTTCCGGTCCTCTCCGCCCCACCATGCCTCCAGCATTTCCCTTCTGTCCATCCCGGTAACCGTATCCCGAAACCACTTCGCAATCGTATCCTCAAAGATCGTCTTGACCTCCTCATTCGGGATGTGAAGTACGGTTGTGCCTTCCTCCTTCTGAAATCCTTCCGGGTATCTCCCATCTCTTACCTGCGTCAGATATCCTGTCAGATACAGGATACTCCATAGATTCTCCTCAGAGGAATTTGCAAGGTCATACGTCATATCTTCTACGATCCTCTCCTGGATCACACCTCCTGCCAGAAGAGTCTCGAACTTGCCTCTCACATCGATCCCCGGCAGATCGATGAAACTCCGGATGATCTCATTATGGCTGGTATCCTTCCAATAATTCGCCGGTTTCGACTGCGGATCAACCTTAAGCATACTCACATGATTCACCACATCCCAGGGGCAATAGACCTCATTTTCCCCAAAAAGATACCCATCATACCAGTGCTTCATCTCTGCAAGATGCTAATCCTCGTCAAAGAGTTCTTTGATCGCTTCCGTTTTATCCACATAGTAGCTTCCTTTTTCCCTGATCTCCCTGAACCATTCAATTCCGATCGGCAGCCTGACTGACATCCATCCGCACCTCCCTATATAATGCCCCTTCGCCGTTAAATCCTCTTTTCTTCACCATTTTCCAAAAGCTCTCCCATATCCACAAGCAGCACCTCCCGCTTCTCTCTCGCTTCTTCCAATACCCGCTCTGTAAATCCCCGCTTGGAGAACAGCATAAAATAAGATTTTCCCCGCCGTCCGCCAAATACCTCTGATTTCTCCCTCAGTCTATTTAACACCTGGTAATCCACAGGCTCATTTGTCCACTTACATTCACAGAACAGATAATCGTCCATATCCCTTGCGATCAGATCGATCTCAACCTGTTCATGCTTTTTTGAATCCGTTCCCCACCAGCGCCCAATCTCTGTAAATAAAATCGGCAGCGCACCTTTACTGTTCCGACGCAGCAGGTAATCGCGGCATACTCTCTCAAAAACCTGGCCCATATAATGACTGTAGTCCGGTTCAATTCTACGGTTCCACACGATCTCCTGCGCATCTGTCTCCAGCAAAGTTCTGTTGCCGGATACATACCGATACCAGAAGCGAAACATAAAATCCGACAGAGAATAGAGCGCTTTTCTCGAAGTCTCTTTTTCCCCAAAGGGAACCTCTTTATATACAATTCCCAATTCCCGTAGCGTACTGATATATTTCAGACATTTTGCAGATTCTTCCCCCGTTTTCACCGCAATTTCATTTGCCCTGGATGCCCCTCCTGCAATGGCCTCTATGATCGCGCAGTACACACCAGGCTCCTGGACCTCCTGCCGCATAAGCAGAAGCGGTTCTTCATACAGGTAACTGACTGGTCTCAAAAATGCCTCTGTGATATTTTCTTTTACACTCTTTCCGGAGCGTATCTGCCGCAGATACAACGCCGTACCGCCGAACGCACCGTACAGCATCAGCTTCTCCTCCTTCGAGAATCCGTCCATAAACCGAATACTGTCCAGATAGTCAAAGGGCTTCATATGCAGCTGTGCGGTCCTTCTGCCAAAGAGCGGGCTTTTTGCGCCTAGCACCTCTTTTTCCATGAATCCCATATAGCTCCCGCACAGGATCAGAAACAGCTTCCCCTTCTGAAGCCTGTGGTCAATCAAATGCTGCAGTGTGGATAACAGTGCTGAATCAATCATCGCTAAATACGGGAATTCATCGATCACCAATACCATAGGCTCCTCCCTCTGGCGTTCCTCTATATACGACAGTGCCTTTTCCCATGACCGGAACGGCTCGAGAGCAGTTTCACCATAGTGTTCAAAAATCTCCGCGGAAAATTTTTCCAGATTCAATTTTACATTGCTCTGTTCCGCCGAATAAAAAATGTGATTTTTTCTCCTGCAAAATTCCTTCAACAGTGTGGTCTTGCCGACCCGTCTCCTCCCATAGAGTATAAAAAGCTGAAACCTCTTTTCCCCATACCTCCGGTTCATTTCCGAAAGTTCTTTTTCTCTGCCAATAAACATCCCATCACCCGCAAATGAATTAACTCAAAAATAATTTACTTCAAAGTTAATTATAAATATACTTTTATCTCTTGTCAAGGTCATAACTAAATCTATCAATCTGGTATGCAAAAAAAGATCCCGAACCGCATTCAGCAATTCGGAATCTTTTTTCAATCATTTTATTCTTTTTTACGAATACCCATGTGCCTCCTTGAGCATCATGTCCTTCACCTTCATCAGCCGGATCTGGGTACTTCTCTCGTTCTCATCCAGCTTCATGGTAATATACTTGATATTCGTCTCCGTCTCCGGAATGATGACATGCTCCAGCGCGTTTACACGCCTTCTTGTCTTTTCAATCTCTGCCGCCATCAGCTGGCAGGCTTTTTCGCATTCCGCCAGACGAATCATATCCGGCAGAATGTCTGCCAGGGATTTGACCGCCCCGTCCAGGTCGCTGGAGGTAAATGCGAAACCATAGGAGTAGATGTCATTCTCATCTGCCGTCCTTGTCTTATACTCAAATGTCGGGATGTTTACACTCATGACATTGGCTTCCGCCGCCGCCAGATTGATCTCCTGCTTGGGAGCCATCAGCGCCGTTTTGAGGGCGGCCTCCGACATACCTGCCTTGGCGATTACGAAATTTTTGTTTGCAGAAAGAATTCCTGCTTCTACCCGCTTACGTATCTCCATATTCTCACGCACCAGGTCCAGGTACTGACGCATCAGCTCATCACGCTTGTCTTTTAAGAGCTTATGCCCACGGATTGCCGTGATGCGCTTCTTTTTCAGACGCGTCAGCTCCATACGGGTAGGGCTTACCTGTTTTGCTGCCAAATGTAATCACCTCTCCTTCTTTTACTTACTGCTTTTGAACCTTTGACTTTTATCCCTGATAGTACTTATCCAGGAACTTATCGTCGATACGTTTCAGCTCGGTTCTCGGCAGCATGGAGAGCAATTTCCATCCGATATCCAGCGTTTCCTCTATGCTTCTGTCTGTGCTGTAGCCCTGAGATACGTATTCCGCCTCAAATGCATCCGCAAACTTCGCATAGATCAGGTCGATCTCCGTCAGAGCCGCTTCACCCAGGATGACCATCAGTTCCTTGGCATCCTTTCCGCGGGCATACGCGGAGAATAACTGGTTCATGGTATTGGCATGATCCGCACGGGTCTTGCCTTCACCGATACCCTTATCCTTCAGACGGGACAGGGACGGCAGTACGTCGATCGGCGGAGCGATTCCCTTCTGGTACAGGGCACGGCTCAGGATGATCTGGCCCTCGGTGATATATCCGGTCAGGTCAGGGATCGGATGAGTCTTATCCTCCTCCGGCATGGTCAGGATCGGGATCATGGTGATACTTCCCTTCTTCCCGTTCTGACGTCCGGCTCTCTCATACATGGTTGCCAGGTCGGTGTACATATATCCCGGATAGCCACGGCGTCCCGGCACTTCCTTACGGGCCGCAGAGACCTCACGCAGAGCGTCCGCGTAGTTGGTGATATCCGTCAGGATGACCAGTACATGCATATCCTTCTCAAATGCCAGATATTCCGCAGCGGTCAGCGCCATCTTCGGTGTCGCGATACGCTCGATGGCCGGGTCATTTGCCAGGTTGATAAAGAGGACGGTACGGTCGATGGCGCCCGTCTCCTTAAAGCTCTCAATAAAGAAGTTGGACTCTTCAAATGTGATACCAAGCGCCGCGAATACAACGGCGAAGTTCTCATCCGTTCCCAGAACCTTTGCCTGCTTCGCGATCTGAGCCGCCAGCTGCGCGTGAGGCAGACCGGAAGCTGAGAAGATCGGCAGCTTCTGTCCGCGGACCAGTGTATTCAGTCCGTCGATGGCGGACACTCCGGTCTGGATGAACTCCTCCGGATAGCTTCTCGCCGCCGGGTTCATGGGCAGGCCGTTGATGTCCATACGGGCATCCGGCAGGATTGCCGGACCATCGTCAATGGGATTGCCGAGACCGTCAAAGACACGTCCCAGCATATCCTCGGATACGCCCAGCTCCATGCTCCGCCCCAGGAAACGGACCTTGCTGTTGGACAGGTTGATACCTGTGGAGCTCTCAAATAACTGTACCAACGCGTTGCCCCCGTCGATCTCCAGAACCTTGCACCGGCGGGTCTCGCCGCTTGCCAGCTCGATCTCTCCCAGTTCATCGTAGGTGACATTCTCTACGCCGCGCACCAGCATCAGCGGGCCTGCAACTTCTTGTATAGTTCTATACTCTTTCGGCATTTAGAATTCCTCCTTTCCCAATGAATTGGCAATCTCAACATGCAGCTCTTTGTTTACTTTATCATATTCTGTATCTAAATTATCTTCCGTCACATATTTGAAACGTCCGATCTGCTCGCGAACCGGCATATCTACCAGCTTCTGCAGCGGCGCGCCTTCCTTCAGCGCGTCTACGGACAGGTCATAATACGCAAGAACCAGCTTCATCATCATATGCTGTTTTTTCAGAGACGTGTAGGTATCTACCTCATGGAAGGAGTTCTGATGCAGGAAGTCCTCACGGATGGAGCGTGCCGCTTCCATCTTCAGACGGTCGCCTGCGGACAATGCGTCCATACCTACCATCTTCACGATCTCGTCCAGCTCTGCCTCTTCCTGGAGCAATGACATCATCTTCTGACGATTTTCCACCCAGTCCTCAGCAACCTGCGTGTTGAACCAGTCCTTCATATTGTCTACATACAGCGAATAGCTGGTCAGCCAGTTGATCGCCGGGAAATGTCTCTTATATGCCAGCGCGGAATCCAGTCCCCAGAACACTTTGACGATACGCAGTGTCGCCTGGGATACGGGCTCGGAAATATCACCGCCCGGAGGAGATACGGCACCGATAACGGAAAGCGCGCCCTCGCGCCCTTCTTTTCCAAGGGAGATCACGTGTCCCGCACGCTCATAGAACTGTGCCAGACGGCTTCCCAGGTATGCCGGGTAACCTTCCTCACCAGGCATCTCTTCCAGACGTCCGGACATCTCACGGAGCGCCTCCGCCCAACGGGATGTGGAGTCTGCCATCAATGCTACGGAATATCCCATATCACGGAAATACTCCGCAATGGTGATACCGGTGTAAATGGATGCCTCACGGGCAGCCACAGGCATATCGGACGTATTCGCGATCAGAACGGTTCTTTCCATCAGGGACTGGCCCGTCTTCGGGTCCTTCAGCTCCGGAAACTCGTTCAGAACGTCGGTCATCTCATTTCCACGCTCTCCGCATCCGATATAGACTACGATATCTGCCTCCGCCCACTTCGCGAGCTGATGCTGGATGACGGTCTTACCGCTTCCGAAGGGTCCCGGTACTGCAGCCACACCGCCCTTTGCGATGGGGAAAAAGGTATCGACAACACGCTGTCCTGTTACCAGGGGCATCTCCGGCGGAAGCTTCTTCTGGTAAGGTCTGCCGCGGCGGACCGGCCACTTCTGCATCATGGTCAGCTCTTTGTCGCCTTCCGCAGTCTCTACGACCGCAACCACATCTTCTACCGTAAATTCTCCTGCTTTGATCTCTTTGATCCTTCCGGTCGTTCCCACCGGAACCATGATCTTCTGCTCTACGACGATGGTCTCCTGTACCGTACCGATCACATCGCCCGGTTCCACTTCATCCCCGACCTGTACGGTGGGCACGAAGTTCCATTTCAGGTCACGCTTCAGGGAGGGCACTTCCACACCACGCTTCAGATTGTTCCCTGAAACCTTCATAATATCATCCAGCGGCCTCTGGATTCCGTCATAAATGCTGGTGATCAGACCAGGCCCCAATTCAACGGCCATAGGAACTTCCATAGACTCTACCGGTTCCCCCGGTCCCAGTCCGGATGTCTCCTCATATACCTGAATGGAAGCCTCATCTCCATGCATTTCAATGATTTCGCCAATCAGTCTCTGGTTGCTGACACGAACCACGTCAAACATATTCGCGTCGCGCATACCCGATGCAATAACAAGCGGGCCTGCGACTTTTTTGATTACGCCTCTGCTCATTTGACGAATTACCTCCTGCTTATAAAACTTGGTGAGGTCCTTTCGAACCTAGTTGTTAAGCACATCCTGCCGACCTGGCGAGGTCTTTTCGAGCCTGGTGGCGCGGATGACTCATTCTATTCTTCAGAAAACAGAATATCTGATCCGACAGCCTGCTCCACTGTCTTTTTCACGCCTTCCACACCTGCCCCGGTATTCCCGGACACGCCCGGAATCTGGATGATCGCCGGCATGGTCTGCTCCTGATATTCCGCTATTACATCTTTTATTCCTGCCGCCACGGCTTCTGTAATATAGATGATCCCATATTTTCCGCCTGCAAGCTGGCGCAGCTTATCCCTGGCTTCTTCGGTGGTCTTTACCGGACAGATGCTAAGACCCAGCGTCGCGAAACCATAGATACTGTCGTAATCGCCGATAACTGCAATCTTATACATACATCTCCCTTACCCTTTCCCGAATCGCCTCATCCGGAAATTCATTCTGCTTTCCGGTCAGGATGATCCGAACTGTCTTGATCTCATTCTCCCTGGCAAGCTGATACGCCACCAGAGGCCCTACTGAAAACGCATTGTACTTCTGGGGACGGATGGTTTCCATCATCCGGTTGTCGCACCAGCGTTCAAATGCGGACGGAGACTCCTCCAGAGCCTGCGCGCCTTCCGCATAGGCCGTTCCGGACAGGTATTCTCCGATTGCCTCCGGCCCGGACAGAGCCGCCTTGGCAAGCTGGTCCGCACTGACGCTTTCGCATTCCGCCAGGGCACGCTTCATGAAGTCCAGAGACTTCCCAGTCTTCTGGCATCGCACCGCAATCTTGATATCCGCAATGGCAACCGTAGACTCCGCGTAATTGCGGATGATCTCGTCCTTCGCGCTCATGCCTGCCTCATAGATGGCTTCGAGCGCCGCACGGTCTACGATCACGTCGCAGAGCTGGCCGTCCCGTGTATGAAGAAGCGTATCATATGCCTCCTGCGCCACGGCAGCCATGTTGTCCGGAAGGCGGCCGAACTCTTTATTTTCCACGATCTCCAGCATCTCCCCTCCGGGGATCGCGCAGTCGTCGTAGAAAATATTCTCCGTCTGAACCTCGGTGCACACTTCCTTGATCGCCGCTTTCAGATTATGGTATACCTTAGAATAGGAAAGCACATCAAACACGGACAGATCCGGAGCCACTTCCCGGATCACCTCCCAGGTCTTCTCCTCCTCCCGCTTTAACATGGCGGAGGCATCGAGGCCCGTCTCATGGTCTCCCCAGCCCTTTTCGCTCAACAGCTCCAGGCACTGCTTTTCACTCTGACAGTTCACAAGCTGGTCAATTACAGAATCCGTCAGCAGGGATGCTTCCAACGAACGTATACGCGCAACCGCGTAAGTATATTCTAAATCATTCAAAATATTCCCTCCTGTGTCATACGAAAAACCTGCCTTCGGCAGACTTTTTCGTATACTATGGTATACAGCTATGCGTAATCCCCGCATAGCTATATTCTATATAAATAACACCTCATGAACTTTATCGGACAAATAATCTCTCTTTGCGTCAAACATTGCCCGGATCGTACAATTCTCTTCCACACCGCCGTATACCAGGATAAAGCCGCCGTCCATCTCTTTTGCTTCCGCGGACAGCTTCAGGCTCCCGCCCTTT
>CATLCV010000097.1 GCA_949893755.1 uncultured Lachnospiraceae bacterium
AAATGGACCGCAGTTTTTGTCTGCTTCGTCTTAATTTTGTTTTTACCGTAGACAGCGGCTGCTGTTCTTCCTCCGAAATCTGACGGAGCGTTTTTCCCTGAAAATAGTATTTCAGCAGCAGGATCTGACTCTCCGTGGTCAGTTCCTTCAATGCGTCGAGCAGAAGCTTCCGAAGCTCGACTTGGGAAAAGGAATCTGGAAATTCACCCAGGATCTCATCCTCCAGAGGCACGCTGGAAATGATCTTCTTCTTTTCATTGATCGCTGTATTCCGGGCAATCGCGCCGATGTAAGGCTTGATCTCTTCGTCCGATTCCATGTGAAGGCTGTCCGCGTGCTCCCACAGCCGGGAAAACACCTGGTTGATCACCCCCTGTATATCCAAATCCGGCAAATGTCCCTGAAGAATCGTATAGACGATCACGGCGGCATAGGAATTATATTTTCTGATGATCTCTTCCAATGCCGACGGGTCTTTCTTTTTCAGGCGTTCTGCCAATTCATTGCATGCCATTTCGCATCCCCCTTTCCAATATTTTCATTTATGCTGCTGCGATCCGCCGGGCTGTTTGCATGGTAATTGATTGAAGGATCAATTACTGCCGGATCTGCAGCCTGCTCATGCATCCACAAAATAGATCTCATCTGATCCTGTTCGGACCATCCGAGCACTTCACAAGTTCAATTTACACGCTCTTATTATTATAAACAATCCGGAGGCGGGAAAGGTTTCAGATTTTTCAAAATCTGCACTTGCATTTTTCCAACCGGTCTGGTATTCTGGAATCGTCGGCACAACAGCGTTCTTGCTGTCAGACATTTCTTGCCGTAAGGCTCTCATTTTCGGTGCTTATCATGCCTCAGCATGCAGAAAAATGTTCAATTTTTCTGTGGTCGAAAGCAAAAATCCGATTATGAAATTTGTAACACAGGCATTCAAATGGAATTGCTGCAGGAATACAGAAAGGGTGATGGAATTGTTTTCGGAAGAATTGAAGATACTGGCGGAAAAATAAGTACGTTTACCGAAAACAAACTTCAAACAGACGCTAAAACAGACACCGGCCGCATGCCTCCATGCAACCGGTGTCTGTTATAAATCTAAGGAACTGCTGGGAAATAACCTGCATATCCATTCGCAAAATCCGTGCTACCGCACTCTTGCGTCTGCTAATGCAGCCGCATTTTTCTGATTCATACCACAACCTTCTTCCCTGACACCTCCAGGTTGGATACGTCGATCGCTGTCTCTACCCCTTCCGGCACTTCCGTCTCCAGCAGGATCTCCGTCTCTGTCTCTTTCACATGAACCTTGATCCATCCATGCACCGACTGATAGGTACAGGAAAATTCATGCATGCTCTCCGGCAGATACGGGCGGATCGTGACTTTGGAAAAGCCCGGTGCCTCCGGGATGATCCCCGCAATTCCATTGTAATACCATTCGATGATATGCCCCATCATATCATGGCAGTGGCTTCTCGGATTGCTCTCCCAGTATTCTCCCAGTGTCGTCTCTCCGTCCAGGATAAACGCATAATAGCTGGGATGTGTTTCCCGCAGGATGAACCGGCTGACCAGCTCGTTCATTCCGTAGATCCTCGCGCACTGGATGATATACGGCAGCCCCACTTCTCCGGCGATAAACGCGCCTTCTCTTTCTAACGTATAGCGCAGCGCCTGGACCACATCCGCTTTCCGGTCTTCCGGCACCATATTCCAGAAGAGCGGCAGCGCCTGCGCCGCCTGGGTCAGCAGGATCTCCTCCGGACTTCCCGCCGGTGCGGTCTGCTCCGTTCCTTCTCCCCCTGAAAGGCATTCATTTTTGCTGGTATCCCCGGGATTGCACTGGTAGTACCAGAACCCTTTTTCCGGATGCCGCGTCATCAGCTTTTCATTATAATTTGCCCTGGTCTCCCCGGCCTTTTCCAGCAGGCGCTTCTGATCCTCCGCTTTTCCCAGCACTTCCGCAAATTCCGCAAGGCACACCGCGTCCGCGTAGAGAAATGCGGTCTCGATATTTTCACGGGCCAGTTCATTTTTCGGATTTCCCCAATCCCCGAGCCCATGGTTGATAAATCCATCCGCATTCACCTTTGTCAGCAGATGCCGGAAGTAACGCATTCCGGCTTCGTAATTGTCCTCGATGATCTGCCGGTCCCCATAGAACTGATAGTGCCAGTAAGTTCCCAGGATACAGGTGCTTCCCCAGGGAATGATATCGTAGAAGCTCCCCATTCCCGGCACCGGGATCACATTCGGAATGTAGCAGGGGCATTGGGAGGGCATCAGCCCGTCTCCCGGATAAATTTTTTCACCTGCATAATCAAAGAAATAGTCTTCCTTCGTGTGCTGTGCGTACCGCATGTCCCGGAGGAATTTTTCCCACAGCTTTTTCCCGTCCTTCATATAGAAAATGGATGCTGCCATCAGATGGTTCGGCTCCTGCCAGGCGAAGCGCTCGATCGTCGGGCAGTCCGTATGCACGCCTACCATATTTGCCTCCACGGTCTTTTCGATCATGTCATAAATCTGGTTGTAGCGCTCGTCATCACAGGTAAATGTACCGGAGCGTTTATGGGCGCTGGTGATCGCATGGGCTGTGAGGTTCCGGATCTCGATCGTACCGCAGGTTCCTGCGCCATGATCCCGGCACTCCGTTTGGTCCGGCAGGTTCCCGCTCTCTGCGGCACCGCAGGTTTCCACGCCATGATCCCGGCAGTCCGTTTGGTCCGGCAGGTTCCCGCTCTCTGCGGCGCTGCGAGTTTCCACGCCTACAAACCGCCCCGCAAAATAGGTAAAGGTCATGCGGAATTTTTCCCATACATCATCCTGGCCGATGATGCAGGTAATACAGGAATCCACGGTGATCCAGTTCTTCGCCACCTGATCCACATCCCCGTTTTCATCCAGCTTTTCGGCAGGGTAGATCCGGATTTTATCCCCGGCCTTCCCTCTGGCTTCCAGTTCCAGGATACCGGACATATTCTGCCCGAAATCATAGATATCCCGGGAGCATTCCGCAGTTTTATAATCCTGCCCGCTGCCATCCACCCGATGGAGCAGCTTTCCCTCATAGGACCGTATCACCCTCACCGGGGGCATGGTCTGCTCCAGGATGTCCGCCTGCGGGATCTCCTCCTCCGGCACATACTCCGCCTGCTGCCATGCGCTGTCGTCAAAGCCAGGTTCGCACCAGCCTGCCTGGACGAGTCTCCCGTCGATGGTCTCCGAACCGTACACATTGCTCATGATCACGGGATGCTCCTTCACCCGAAAGCTGTCATCCGCTCCGATCACCTCCCGGGTTCCGTCCTCATAGTCCAGGCACAGCTCCATGGCCAGGATCAGGCAGGATCCCCCGGGCTGATAGGGATTCGGGTTGGGCGGCATGAATCCGGGAAATGTAAAGGTATAATGCTCGTCGCATTTGATATACCAGCCGTTTCCCACCTCCGCGCCGATCACATTTTCTCCAATGCGCAGCATATCCGTCACGTCAAAGGTGACATAGTAGATCAGCTTCCGGTAGTCTGTCCACGCCGGGTCCAGCTCATGGTCTCCCACCTTTTTTCCATTGATATAAAAATGAAACTGCCCAAGGCCGCAGACCTTTGCCGAGGCCCTTTTCACCCTGCGCCCGATCATGAGCTCCCTTCTCGCGTAAAATGGTCTTGCAGTCCCGTTTGTGATCCATCTCTCAAACATATCTTCGTTCCTCCTGGTGTTTTTCCTCCGGACAGAGCACGGAAAAAAATCTGTCTGCTGTCCGGAATCCTTATGCTGTATTATACACCTTCGGAGAAAATCCGAACAGTTTCTAAGGTGACATCTGAGGGGTGGAAAGCTGACATTGATTGTGAAATGAGAAGTTCAACGCTGTTTCCGGTGATATATCTTCTAAAGAACTTGTTCATCCACTGATTTTTCGGTGATAGGCGAATAGGCCAGGGCCACCGAGGACTTGAACAGACTTTCTACCGGGGGAGATATGCAATCAATTCTTCTGCTGTATCCTTCATCCCCCGCCGGAACCAAACCTCAATCCAGCCATACAAAAAGAACGCAACATAGGCGGAAGAATATGCGGCGCACATTTCCTGTTCTGGATTAAAGCCGCACAGATTCAAAATAATATCTTTGAGAAGATAAACCAATCCTCTCTCGTTTAACAGAGTGTAAAAATCTCGATGCGCTTCAAAATGAGAAAACACGATCCGCACCACTTCTCTTGCCGGGAGGTCAGGGGTTTCTTTGTATTTGTTCACCCAATCTTGAAATAAACGTTCCACGTATGCTTTTACAATATCTTCTTTTTCCTTATAATTGCGGTAGAAGGAGGTCCTTCCTACTCCTGCCATGCTGCACAATTCGCTGACAGAAATTTCGCTGATTGGCTTTTCCTTCAGCAATTCCAGCATAGAGCTGGTGAGATGTTCCACCACATAGGCGTTGCGGCTCTCGTTGCTGAACGGTGAAACATTTTTCGGCTTTTGTTCCATTTTTACTGCCCCCATTGACAAGATAGTTTTTCGCTGTTACACTTATACCGCTGTTACAGTTGTTACGGATCATAGCATATAACAAATCATCTGTCAAGGAGGGAGTTTCACATGACATTGACACAGAAACGGCTGCTGATACTGCTTGTTATCGCTGCAGCGGCCTTTGTCCTGGGGCGCCTGGCGGTGCGGGCCGTTATAAACCTGCTGATCGGCGGGACGCTGTTTGGAGGAAATTTTTTATGAAAAAGACCGTAAAAGAAAAGAGGGTGAGGACTGTGCCAATCTGGATGGGTATCCTTGTTTTCGCTCTGGCGTTTGGGGCCGGGGTTGCTTCTAAATTTGCAATCCAGCCAGGGTGGGCGAAGGAATACAACGTAACGTGGAGCGACGAGTTGGGGACACGCATGGTCGATTTGTCCTATGGGGACGGGGAGGCCAACAAGTTCGACCTGTATCTGCCTGCCGACAGCAGGAAGGGGAGCTATGGTTTGGTGGTCTACCTCCACGCTGGGGGATTTACCGCCGGGGACAAGAGCGGGGATGTGGAAATGCTCTCCTGGCTGTGCAAAAAGGGCTATGTAGCGGCGGGCATCAACTACACCCTGTTCGCGGAACTGGAGGGCGGCGCAACCAATGGCGCCAGTGTATTGACCCAGTCCAACGAAATCAGGGACGCCATCCCCAAGGTAATCGAGGCTGCCGAAAAGGAAGGCTATCCTATCGACAGTATGGCCGTCGCCGGCGGCTCGGCGGGCCACGCCCTGGCCATGATCTACGCCTACCGGGATGCCGGTCAGTCACCTGTTCCCGTAAAAATGACGTTCGGTGCGGTGGGGCCGTCCTGCTTCCACCGGGAGGACTGGGATAACTATGGCTTTGACCGGGAGACAGAGGAGAGCTATCAGGGTGCAGCGGGCATTTTCAGTGCCATGCTGGGCGAGCCGCTTTCAGTGGAGGACATCAAGGACGGTTCCTATTTGGAGAAAATGAACCCCATTTCTGCCGCCGAGTGGATTACGCCGGATGCCCCGCCCACCGTCGTTGCCTATGGAACTTACGACCGGGTGCAGCCTTTCAAGGCATCCCTTCGGCTGAAGGCGGCGCTGGAAGAAAACGGTGTGGACTTCAAATATTTTGAGATGCCCCACTCCGGCCACGGATTACAAAACGACCATGCGCTCTACAGGCAGTGGATGGAGGCTGTAGAGGAATATCTTGGCAAATATATGCCGGTGAATTGATCCGTCATCTGCCCATTCAGGTTCTTTTTCTGCAGCACCTACTGTTTCAGATCCATAACCCGTTCGGGAATCTCAGCCTGATTCGCTCTATATGCCGCACGAGCCTTGGCCCGCTTTACCTTCAGAGCTTCCGGCGTTGTCTCCGCTTCCGCGACGGTCATCCTGCGCTCCTGCAAGACAGCCCTGTCCCTCTGCACGGATTCATGAAGCGAAGCATCCTTTCCGGTATCCTCTGGAATTCCTTTCGGCGCGCGGCCCGCATTGATTTTCTTCCCGCCATTATCCGCTGCGCGGTCCGCATTGGCTTCCTTCTCGTCATTATCCGCTGCGCGGTCCGCATTGACTTCCTTCTCGTCATTGTCCGTTTTTTCCGTGCTTTCCACGGAATCTTCCATCCCAAGTTCCGCCTCTTTTGCTTCCTTGAGCTCCTTTTCTGCCTCTGCCTTCTCTGCTTCGGTGGGAAGCTGGGCGTATCTGCCGCTCTTTACAAATTCCCCCATCGTCTCTTCCAAAGCCCTGGTCTTCATCAGCTCCTGCCACATGATCCCAAGCTTCGCGCCTTCCGGTATGGCAGGATTATTTTTCACATTGTTCACAGTGCTTAAGGAAGCTGCCGTATGATTCATCTTCACACGCTGGACGTCTTCCTTCGTCCTGCATCTCTTCAACTCCTCCTCATAGCATTTCTGCTCTTCCTCGATCGCTCTTGCCTTCTGATATGTCTGGGGATCATTCTTCTGCAGATAATCCATTTCCTCCTGCGTCAGCTTCTTGCCGGCTGCCAGCTTCGTCCGGATCTGTGCAGAAAGCTTGGAGGAGCCGTCTGCCTGAGACTTTCGGATCTCTTCCGCCTGACGCGAAATGGAATCACTTAATGTTGTACTTCCGTCAGCAGTGAAATCATTGTTTGCTTTCCTCTGCTTCCACTTCATCTGCATTTCCATATTTTTTGTATACTTACCGATCGACTGCATCACTGAAAAATCCAAAACAAACACCCCCTCTATACGCTCTGCATAAAATCATGATTTCTGCATTCTCTTACTGCATGCCGTGACAGAGCCGAAAAGTTCACTCTTTACACGGATAATGTATTATATATTATTTTTCGTCATATTCCTGAAATGTCTTTATACCTTCCTTCTCTGTTTTTTCCAAAAATTTTGAAAAAGCTTCTGACAGATATCCCTTTTTTCTATATTCCGCTGCTTCGCGGCTGCGGAATTAAGTTAACAATATCTTTTCCCGTCATATATTGATCACAGCGTAATCAATCGGAGCGATATTTATTTTAACAGCACTTATCAGGATGAATGGTTCGATGATGAACTGGTCAGAGAGATCATACTACTTTCCGGATCTCTTCAAAATGCGATCTACAGCACATCCCCTGCGTTCTGGATCTCATCCCGGTATTTCGTGGGTGATTTCCCCGTGTGCTTCTTAAACGCCAGTGAAAAATAATTTGTATCCCGGTATCCTACCATCATGGCGATCTCGCCCACTTTCAGGCTGGTAGTGTCGAGCAGGCTCTTCGCTTTCTCAATCCGTTTCCGCACGATATATTCATTGCATCCTTCTTTCGTCACCCGCTTAAAGAGCCGCGAGAAATAATTCGGCGTAATATAGAGAGATACGGCGATATTGGACACCGTCAGATTTTCGGCCAGATGCTCGGAGATATAATATTTTGCTTTCGCGACGATCTCATGCACGTTCTCCTCCTGGCTTCCAAGCATCTGGGCCAGAAATACCTCCGTCACTTCACAGGCTTCCTCCCTGGAAGCGGAACGCAGGCTTTTTGATAATGCGTCAAGCTTACCGTCCTCAGTCTCACCCACCTCCCCCAGATAAGCAAAATAAATGGACGAAGCCAGTTCAAAACACAATCTGCGCACAGCCTGCCTGGACAGGTTATAGGATTCCGCGGCCCTCTTAAACGTGCAGAAAGCCTTCAGGACATATTCCGTATTCCCGATATTGCCGCACATGATATCCTTTAATTCTCCATAAATATTCTGGAAGATATGATTCTTATTCTTGTCTCCCAGCAGCTGCAGGATATCCTGGATCCCCTCTTTTTCCGTGTCTGACAGATGCCGTGCATCATGGTAAGAGATATACAGATTCTCAAATTTCTCCACCACGCTCCCTATCACCATTTTCGGCCTGCTGTCAAATTCGTCCTGCAGGATATCTGCAAGTTCCCTGCTCCTCTCTAATGATGAATCCTCTTCTTCCTTGAGAAAATATACAATGACGATCGTTCCGTCGTCATCCGGAAATGTAATCCCCTCCTCCGCATCCACAATTCTGATACAGATATTTTTCATGGATATTTCCCGGAAATTTTTCTCCGATAGCTGGTTATCCATACAGAGCGCGGGAAAAACCAGAACAACCTGAAACCCGGATATCCTGTCCGGCCTGTAATAATCATGAAGCTTCTCCAGAATCTTCCCGCTCTCCCCTCTGCGGTGTATCAAATCCCGCATATATGTCTCCAGACGCGTCTGCTCCGCGATGCCTCTTGTCCGCTGGACAAGCAGTGTGCTTTTCGCTTCCGCCTCTTCCCTCTTCAGGTACGCGGCCTGTTCCCGAATTGCCTGGGACAAACTGTTCTCATCCGCCGGCTTCAGGAAGAAATCCTGCACTTTCAGGCGCAGCCCCTGCCTGGCATATTCAAAGCTGTCATACCCGGTCAGCACAAGCACCCGTAGCTTCGGCTGGAGCTCTTTTGCCGCCTCGATGAGCTCCAGGCCTGACATCTCAGACATGCAGATGTCAGTAATCATGATCTCCGGTCTGTGCTCTTTCAATATCCCCAGAGCCTCGCCCGCGGATGCCGCTGTGAATACCTCCCCTATCCCGAGTTCTTCCCAGCGTATCACTTTTTTGATTCCCATCCGTATCATTTTCTCATCATCCACGATCAGTACCTTATACATTGATCATCTCTCCCTGTATCACTTCTTCACTCGCCTCTGTTACATAGGGAATCGTAATCTCCACAGTCACGCCTCCCGACTGGTTCCTCAGATAATGCAGACCGCAGCCCGCGCCGTAGAGCAGTTCGATCCTCTTGTTCACATTCCGCACCCCATACCCAAAAGATTCATCATACTCGGACAGATGCCGGTTCATCTCATCGATCTCCCGTTCGGTCATGCCGGTCCCCGTATCAGCAAGGGTGATCTTCACGGTATTTCCTTCTTTCTCTGCCTGGAGGGAGATGCTCCCCTCCTTCCCATCTTTCACCTTAATACCATGATAGATGGAATTCTCCACCAGAGGCTGCAATGTCAGCTTGGGGATCATGGCCGCCCTGCATTCTTTATTCAGGCTGATCCTGCTTCCTATAATATTGTCATACCTCATATTCTGAATGATCAGATAATTCTGTACGTGTTCCACTTCCATCTCGAGCGGGATCACATCATGCCCCTTGCTCAGACAGATCCGATAGTACCTTGCCAGCGCTTTTACAAGTGTAGAGATCTCCTGATTTCCGTCCGCTACCGCCTGCCAATGGATGCAGTCCAGCGTATTATAGAGAAAATGAGGCTGGATCTGGGACTGAAGAGCATTAAAACGAACCTGCTCGATCTGATGCTGCTCCTGCTTTACCTGCTCCATAAGCGACAGGATTTCCTCCATCATAGAGTTAAATCCTGTCGCGAGCTTCACAAAATCCTCACCCATAGTCCCCACGTCGATTCGGGCAGACAGTGAGCCCGCCGCCACGTCATCCATTTTCCGTATCACGTTATCCAGCGGCTGATATACTTTTCGGATTACCCTCTTTACGAACAGGTAGCTGACAATGATCAGAATCAGGAGGATCCAGGCCATAATGCTGATCGTACGGATACTGGGCCGATACAACTCGATCGACGCAATGCTGCTGACAAAATAAAAGTTCCATCCATGGACTTTCTGGTAGATATAAATCCGGCCTTCCTGTTTAAATCCCCCCTGCTCTTCCGTCAGCCTGCCAGCATAGTCGGCGGTTGTTCCGATCTTTTCTATATTTCCCGCCGCTACAACCACACCCTCCGGATCCACGACCTCCGTCCTCTGCACGCCCTCTTCTTCATGGATGATCTGATCCAGGATTGGATTGGAGTAATTCAGACACAGAAGCCCGATCTCCTCCATGACCTGCTCCACGCTGTAGAGCGGAAAATACACATTTGTTGTATACTGTTTTCCTTTAAAATAGGCGTTGGAAAAACCGACCTTCAGTGTGCTGTTCTGGCCGTTCCGGCTTTTCCGGTAATCCTCCCCATATACCTGGCGGAAGCCTGTCGCGGACATGGACACCTTCCCCCTGTAGAGGTAATCCTCCATCCCATAGTTAATGACCGCGACAAAGTTAAGATCCTCAGACATATTCAGAACACTTGAAAGAACGCTATTCGCTTCTACTGCCGCCTGCAGGTATTCCATCTTCTGCTTATCCTGACATTCCAGGTAGTGCTGCACTGACTCGTCAATGTTCAGTGCGATACTCATTGCCTTATATTCCTCCAGCGTATTCTGATAATTTTCCGCCAGTGCGGCGTTCTTATCCTGCATCAGTTCAATTGATTTTGCTTTCAGCGATGTGACAGAGGATACCGTTGATATGATCAGGACGATCAAAGTTGTAAACGTAATAGACGAAATGATGAGCGCCTGCATCTTCCTGTCAAACTTCCATCTGCTGATTTGTTCTTTCCATCTTTTCATACCACTTTTTCCTCAAATACTCCGGCGCAGCGCCGAAGAATTACCGGAAAACCTTCCGTGCGGTCTGCACAGATTATTTTTCCACCGTTTCTGAAAAAAGAGCTCCATGCCCGCGCATGATGCTCTTTTTTGATCCCTCAGCCCTTTACCGCACCTGCCGTCATGCCCTTTACGAGCTTATCCTGGAAAATGATAAACATAATGATCATCGGTAAAAGCGTCAAGGTCAAGACTGCCATGATCATTGGGGTATTCATAGAATACTGTCCCTGAAATTCCCAGATTGCTAATGGTAGTGTACGATTTTCTGACGACTGCGTCAATGTATATGCAAAGGAAAATTCATTCCACATATTTACGCCGTTATAAATTGCCAGTGTCGCAAGTCCCGGCTTGGCCAGCGGGAGGATAATGGAGAAAAACATCTGGATCTTCCCGCACCCGTCAATCTCTGCTGATTCTTCAATCTCCCGTGGAATCTCTTTCATAAAGCTTGTAAGGATAAACACGGAGATCGGCACCGCGAACGCGACATATGGTCCGATCAGCGCCCAGATGCTGTCGTAGATCCCCATAGCCTTTGACATCTTAAATACCGGGATCAGTGTAATATGTACCGGGATAGACATACATGCCACGATCCCCGCATAGATGGGCGATGCCAGCTTGAACTTAAATCTTGCCAGGGGATAGGATGCGCATGCCGCAATAAACAGCAGCAGGAGCAGCGAAATCGTCAGCACGATAACACTGTTCATAAAATATCTTCCGAATCCGCCCGTCAGGACCTCTTTATAGTTTGCGAAATTCAGAGAATCCGGAAGGCTGAATACCCCCTTCGTAAGCATCTCAAACTTCTCTTTGAAAGAGTTCAGTACCATGAATATGAATGGCAAAGATGAAACGACCAGGTAAAAAACTGCCAATACGGACGCGACCACCCAGCATATGATGCTTTTACTTTTATTCTTCTTATATTGATCCATACTGTTAAGCCTCCTCTTTCCCATTCAGGATCTTCATAGTGATCAGAGATACCATGGAGATCAATATAAACATTCCTCCAGCCACGGCGGAACCGTAACCCATGTTAAACGTACTGAACGACTGCTTATACATGTAAGTTGCCATCAATTCCGTTGAGGTGCCAGGGCCTCCTCCTGTCATAACATAGATCAGGTCGAAATATTTCAGTGAGCCTACCATCGACAGAATCGCCGCGCTCTTCATGGATGGAACCAGAAGAGGAAACGCGATCTTCCAAAAATATTGTGATCTGGTAGCCCCGTCAATCCTCGCTGCCTCGAAGACATCATATGGAATGTTTGTGAAGGCCGCCATAAAATATACCATATAGAATGGCGTGAACTGCCAGCATATGACTGCGATCACCGTCAAAAGCGCAGTCTTGTGGTTGCCGAGAAGGTCAATATTCCCCCCGCCGAACCATCCGGAGATCGTACTTACTAGGCCGCCGTTCGTTGCCAGCGCGTAAGTAAAAAGAAATCCGATCGCCACGGATGACATCAGAAGCGGAATAAACCAGATCACCTTAAATACTGTCAGCTTCTTCCCGCCGAAGTCAAGAAATGTCGCCAGCGCAAGCCCGATGGGAATCTGAATGCAGATAGACAGCACCATGATCACCAGGTTGTTGCGGAACGCGATCCAGAAACTGGAATCTGCCAGCAATGTCTTCCAGTTTTTTATGCCAATAAATTTCTTTGCTGCTGAGATTCCATTCCATTGGTACGTACTTGTTATAAAAGTGTCCACGATCGGATAAAAGACATAGACCGCCATTAAGATTGCTATCGGTGCCAAAAACAGCGCCGCGACTCTTCTGGTATCCCTCTGTCGTAATTTTTCCAGAGAAATCTCTTTCCCACCCATTGTCGTAATCCCTCCTCCGTATATGCATAAAAAATCTTTAAAAAGGATCCTGTTTTTATGAAAAAGACGCTCTGCTACCAAAGCGCCTTTTCACAATACGCTACTCTGCTTTATTTTCAAGGTATTCATCCATGGCTTTCTGCATGGCTTCCTGAGCCTCCATAGGAGTCTTGGTCAGACCGAATACCTCCTGCAGTCCGTCTAAATGGGCGGTAGCCACTGCTGGCGGCAGATACTGGTCATACCAAAGCTGAATCTCTGACGCATTGTTCGCGGCTACTACCACCTCTTTTGTGATAGCATCCGTAAGGTCGCTCTCAATTCCGGTGATCGGAGGAATCTTTCCGTTCTCCACCTCAAATTCAATCACCTCATCCGACACGAGCTGTTCCGCGCATTCAAATGCTGCTTCCAATTTCTCGCCCTCACAATTGAACAAAATGAACTGATCTCCAACGGTACCGATCATGATAGACGGATCCGCATCAGAACCTTCAATCGCCGGGAACGGGAACCATCCGATCTTCTCATAGAATTCCGGGCTGTCCGCGGCAAATGTAGCCGTATACCAGGAACCGCAGAGCAGCATCCCCGCTGTCTCCTGATACATAAGCTGTTTTGCCTGGCCGTCATCCTCACTCAGAGAATTCACGCCATCCGGAAAATATCCTGCTTTCACCCATTCCTGGATCTTATCACCGGCCTCGATAAAGCAATCATCCGTAAACTTTCCTTCTCCGGCAACCGCTTTCTGGAATGGCTCAAGCCCGCCGTAACGCGCAGCAAGATTCATATAATACATAGATCCGGTCCACTTGGAACTATTCGCCAGAGCGAACGGCGTGATATCGTTTTCTTTCAGTGTATCACAGATTTTCTCTAATTCTGCCAGTGTCTCAGGTTCTTCTAATTTATACTTTTCGAACATTTCCTTATTATAGAAAATACCTGACATCGATACGTTCTGATAGGGGATTCCGTATATATGTCCATTGTAGCTGGCCTGACCTATCGCAGACTCCATCAGCTTATCCTTGATATCCGAAGCATTGAACAGATCGTCTATAGGCTGGGCAAATCCGGAATCGATGTACTCATACATCGGGCCACCTGACCAGCAGGAATACATATCCGGGCATTCCCCTGAACTCATTGCAACGACCAGCTTCTCTTTATATGTATCATTCTGGGTCGGTACACTTGTCACTGTATAGCCGGATTCCGTCCTAGAATGGAATTGCTCCACCCCTTTATTGATAACCTCTTTATCCGGACTATCCGTACCAATATTCCAATAGGTGATCTCTTTCCCGCCGGAAGCTCCGCCGTCTTCGTCGCCGCCGTTTCCTCCTGCGCAGGCCGCCAGTGATACCGTCATCACCGCCGCCACGGATAACGCCGTAAGCCTTGCAATTCTTTTTTTCATCTTTTTTCCTCCTCTGCTCCTCCGGAATTCTTTACCGGATGTATTTGATGTATCTATCATAACATCAACAATATTGGATGCCCATAAAATAAAATGTCCATTTTCTATAAAAATCTTACCTTGCAGAAATTTTAAGCCTTTTCTTATGTCTCATTCCTGCAAAGAAATGCAAAAAATAAGGCCGGGAACCCGTTTTCAGATTCCTGGCCTATAGATTAACAGCCCCTTATTGCCGCATGATATTTCCGCGATATTGCTGCGGAGACATTCCCATTCTTTTCTTAAATACCCTGCTGAAATAGCTCAGGCTGCAAAAGTTTAAATAGTCCGCGATCGCGCCGATCTGCCTGTCCGAATATTTCAGCATATTGCAGGCAGCCTCTATCTTAACATTCAGGATATATTCTGTGACAGAAACCCCTTCATACTGCCGGAAGAGCTTCGAAAGGTAATCCTCCGAAAGCCCCATCTCCTTTGCAAGCTGTCCTGCCCCGGCCGTCTCCTGTATACCGGACAAGATCCTCTTCTTGCATCTTTCCACATAGAGATTGCTGTTGCCTGCCTGCCGCTTTTTTCTCACCTGCGCCGCAAAGTAAATGGAGGCTTCTTTCTGCAGGTCATGAATCTCCTGAATGTTCCTGCATGCGGATAATTTTTTCAGATAAATATCGTTGGCCAGGAATCCCTCCTTTGAGGTAAGCCCTCCCCTGATCGCGGCGCGGGAGGCCAGCGAGATTCCGATCACCGCCATATATTCCTCATTTCTGCGTGCATCCTCCAGAATCATGGGATGGCTCAGAATCATATAATCATAATTTTTTTTCAGGTATTCCGCATCCCCCTGCTCGATATACCGGTACAGGATATTCTCCTCGTCCTGCGTATGATTGGACTGGAAATTATCGCTCTGCCTCAATTCTTCATTGATCAGGGAATGCATCCTGATATCCTCATCCTCACCCGGGCTGCTCTCCAGCAGGTCTATGCCGTTTTCCCTATCTGTGACACCATTAAACACCAGATTGGCGGCCAGCAGGCTTTCCCGGATCTGAATCCGCGGAAAATCTTCTATCTTCCCGCGTCTCATATAGGTCTTGATCTCTTTCGAATCCAGGGAGCCATAAGCAAAGGGACCCAGCAGATAATGACGTTCTTTCCCCCTCAGCCCGTACACTCTGACCGGGAGGACTGCGTCATACTCCATCATCACAACTTCCTCGGTCTGCAGCCGCCGGTTGATTTCTTTTATCAGCGCAGATTCATATTCATTCGCATTTCTCTCGATGATCTCATATTTTTCCAGTTCATTCCCTTGCCTGTCGTATATACAGATCGGCAATTGCGTCAGCATGACTATGGTCTTTAGGAAAATCTGTTCTCCCGCCATGGCGCTCCTTTCGTTTTGATCAGCAGTCCAGATATTTCTTCACAGTTCTCCTGACAGCTCCAGGCCCTGCGATTTCCTCCCGGAATATTTCCTCGATCTTTTCCCCGATCCCCGCCCGATACAGATCCACGGCAAAGATGTTTTCATTGGACAGGATCCCTTTCAGCTGATCCTTCAGGCTGGAAGGATTCCCAAATACGATGCCTGCCATCTGCTCCCGCAGTTCCGGGATCATCGGATCCGGCGCCAGTTCAAAGGGATTGCCGTCCTCATCGACTGCAAGCAGGTAACGGAACCACCCTGCGATGGCGATCGGAATGCCGTTCAGCCGCCTCGCGTCCCCGAACTTTGCCATATAAGATTTGATCGTTTCTCCAAATCGGATCCCGATTCCCTGAGATACATCCACAGACAGCCTCTGGGAGGTATCGCCGAGATACGTATTTGGAAAGCTCTCGTTGATCACCTCGTCCAAAAATGCTTTCGGAGACAGGATGCCCGGATCCGGGACGACCTCCATACCCTCCACATATCCGACCCGGCGCGCCAGTTCCAGCATATCCGGATCCTTCATTTCATCAGAAAATAATTCATAACCCAGGACACACCCATAAGGCCCCAGCGCGGTATGGATCGGATTGAGACAGGCAGTCACTTTCATTTTCTCGGACTTATTGACCGTATCCCGGTCCGTCATGTATACACCAGCCCTCTCCAGCGCCGGACGGCCGTTGGGGAAGCTGTCCTCCACCACCAGATACTGCGGCCCCTCCGCGTTGACAAAGGGGGCGATATAAGTCTTTCCGGAGGTGATGACCGGCTGCATCTCCTCCACCCCGTCCTCTTCCAGTTCCTTCGCAATCTTTTCGCTGGGGCGTGGCGTGATCTTGTCGATCATTGTCCATGGGAACGCCACCTGCCTTTCGTCATGGACGTATTCGAGAAAGCCATCGTCCACAAAGCCGCGTTTCTTCCATTCCTCCGCGACCTCCAGAACAGAATTCTGGAATTTCTGCCCGTTCTGCGAACAATTGTCCATAGATACAAGGGCAAGCTTCCCCCGTCCGGCGCGGTAACGTTCCAGCAGCATGGCAGCCACAACCGCCATGGCGCCCACAGCCTTTTCCGGTCCGTTTTCGAGATCTGCCTTCACGAATTCAAAATAGGTACCGTCCGCTTTCGTCAGAGCATAGCCCTTTTCGGTGATCGTAAAGGAAACCATCTGCAGGCTGGAAGCCCTGAAGATTTCTTTTAATCTTCCCCACTGCTCCTGATCAGAATACTGTGCTTTCACTGCTTCCGTCACAGAAGCCAGTACTTTTCGCTCCGTCGTGCCGTCTCCGTGGAGCGTAACAGACAACACAAGATTGTCAAATGGCCTGTATATCTTATCTACCACATCATAGTCAAAGGTCTCCACTCCGGTGATCCCTTTGTCCAGCAGCCCTTCCGAGATCAGCTGGTCGGCGATCCCGCCGATAAAGATCCTGAAAATATTTCCCACGCCGAAGTGTACCCATACCGGATCGTTTTGGGTCCTGCGGGCAACATCTGCCCCGTCATAGGCCGGAAGCACAATGCCGGCCCTCTCCCAATCCTGCCGTTCTTTTAATCCATCCAAAGTCAGTTTCACGGTCATCCCTCCTATTCTATAACGAGCATCCTCAGAAACTCTTTATACCTGGATTCGTGAGAGTGCTCGATATCTGCCTGTGCCGTCTCCGGCTGTCTTTTACCAGATTTTCTTCCCTGCAGCTTCTCCGGAAGCAAACGGTCCCGGTAGCGCCGAAACGCCGCGGTGTCCGCCGAAATAATCTTCTGTGAAGATGATCTCAGTCCCATCCGGATTCTCAAATCTCTGCTCAGGCTCAAAGGCATATCCCAGGATATCACTGTTGATGATACCTGTCTCGAATCCGTCCAGCAGGTCGTAGACGTTGGTCTGAAGGAAATACTCCCCATCCCGCTCCGTCAGTTCTACCGTCACCTGATCCCGATCATTTACCAGGTTGGACACTTCCTTCTCAGATGCCCGCGCGCCGTTAAAATACGCGTTTCCATTGATCCATACAGGCAGATGTCCAAAATGATACTGCATCAGTTTGTGCATATCCGCCGGCTGATCCATCTCGAAGTTGGCGATCCATTCCTCATAAGTCGGATATTCCCCGAAAATCTCTGTACCTGCCACCTGGTTGTCATACCCGAATTTCTTCGCGGTCTGTGCATCCTCCATCGGCTGATAATTCTGGATAAAAATATTGTTATAAATACGGTCATCCCCATGGAGGATCGTGTTAAAGCCTGCAACCTCTGTGCGGTGACGGATATGGTAGGGGGTGTAACGCGGCTGTCTGCCCACTTCATCATCGGAATGATTTGTCCCTGCTCCTACTGCCGTAAAGGAGCCCAGCATCAGGTTATGTACACATGCCAAGCCTTCCGTCGCGATACGTACGGCTGCCCTGGAAAGCATGATGTTGTTGTCGATCAATGTGGGGCCATGGCTTACTTCTACAAAAATGTCCTGGCTGCACATCGCGCCCTCTGCCATCGGAGTCCCCTCAGGAGAATGGTTGTCGTGGAGCAGGTTCTGAGAGATCCGTGTTCCCTGTGCTTCCCAGTCTGTCCAGATTCCCATGGTCGAGTGGTGGATATGGTTGCGGCGCATTACCACGTCGATCGCAGCGTGGAGTTTGATTCCTGAGATCTCCGCTCCGCCCAGCTGCTGCATGTTATTGATATGGTGGATATGGTTGTCCTCGATCAGGCTGAACACACATCCCATGCGGCCAACAATACCGGTCTGCTCACAGTGATGAATATGGCAGCGCCTTACGATGTGGCTTCCCACAGTCTCTTTCGTCCATCCATGGTACTGGCCGCGGCATACCGCATCGCGCTCCATCTGTGTCGGGCTCTTTACTTTCTTTCTTGTAAAATAATGGTCATTCTCTTCATCATAGTATTTGCCGAGGGAGATCCCGCTGCATTTGCTGTTGCTGATCTCACAGTCTTCGATGATCCATCCCTTTGACCAGTGCGGTCCGATCATCCCGTCCTGATAAGCGGCTGGCGGCGCCCATGTGGTAGCGGCTTTATTGACATTAAAACCGCGGAAGGTGATATAGCCGACTCCGGTCTTTGAAGGCATAAAACAATTCCTTCTGACATTGATCTCTACTTTCTCTTTGTTCGGATCCTTCCCCTGGAAATTCGCGTAGATCACCGTCTCATTGCCATCCTGCTCGGTATACCACTTGTACACAGACCACTCCGACTCCCAGGACGGCGCATATACCTCGCCTTTGATGCATTCTTCCAGCGTCTCCGTCTCATAGAACTGGCGGTCATTAAGGTAAACCGCTCCTGTATGCCTTACTACCGGTGCGAAATACCAGTCGCCTCCCACGAACGTCGTATATGGATTATAACTCCCAAACACCCCATTATCGACTCTGTATACCCATACATTTTCCTGGTATTTCTTCCATCCAACAGCCGGCTCTGCCCCTGTGATCTCCGCACCCAGAGGCTCTTCACTGCGGTAAATGATCCTGGCGTCCTCTGTACCTGCGTGTACTGGATCGACAGACTCACGGTAGATCCCCGGCGCAACAATGACTTCATCCCCCGGCATCGCTACTTTCGCGGCGTCATTGATATGCTTAAAAGGGGTCTCCTTGCTGCCGTTCCCCTGTCTGGACGCGGCTCCGTTGACATAAATCTTCATTCTTATATACCTCCTGATTCCAAATTTATGTCTATATTTTACCGTCTTTTTTTGCTCCATGTTTACACAAATCCGATTATATTTTCACAAATCCGTCCTGTATATGATCCCTGCATTTTCTTACAGCATGCCGTGACAGAATCGAAAAGTTCTTTGTCATCATTTTTTAACAAACTCCTGAGAACCTGCATCCACTCTTCACGCGGATAATGTATCGTATATATCAGTTCTATATAAATATAATCTCTAATTTCTTCCTCTCATTTCTCCGATATATAAGCTGCCGAAATCCATCGTTTTCCGGCAGGATAATCAAACCTCCTGATTTCTTTTTCTATTTAAAATTTATGGTGAATTTAGATTATCTCTTTAGAAGTTCTTATATGTCGGTATAGCCCGTATTTTCGGGCTTTCCCGGCATTTTAGATATGGGGAGAAGTTCTTATATACCCTCATAACCTCTTAG
>CATLCV010000098.1 GCA_949893755.1 uncultured Lachnospiraceae bacterium
CCGGCGTTGTATGGCCTGTGCATTGACAGTACTGGCCATACAGGACATTTTCATCTATCCATTGCTGATCCTGCGCAGCTTTTCCGGATCGGTGATCTCCACGGTCCCCCGGGACAGCCGTACCATCCCTTCGCTCTGAAAATAACGGAGCATCCGGGTGACGACTTCCCGGGGATTGCCCAGGTGGCTGCCGATGATCTCATGGGTGATCTTCAGGGAATCCGTTCCTTCCAGCGCAGCCTCCTCCAGAAGAAATCCGGCAAGGCGCCTGTCAAAGCTTTTCCATAAGATCTGCTCCAAGAGCCACATGACCTCCGAAAAACGGGAGGCCATGATCTCATTCGTAAAATTCGCCGCAGGCGCGGATTCTTCCAGAATCCCTTTGTAGACCTCAGCCGGAATGACGATCAGATCCGTCTCCTTTTCCGCTTCGATAATGACCTCGAACTGGATCGAATGCAGGATGCAGGAAGCGGAAAACAGGCAGATATCCAGATCAAACAGACGGTAAAGGCTGATCTCCCGCCCCGCGTCCGAGAGGATATAGGCCCGAAGCTGCCCATGCCGTACAATCAGCAGCCCCGTGCAGTCCATGCTGCCGTTATGGAGCATGGTTCCTTTTTTTACAGTACGTTCCACGGCGCTCCCGGAGATCTTCTGCTTCTGGATCGCTGTCAGTTTATTCCAGATTGGAAAATAAGTTTCAAATTCCATAGAATCCATTCTCACCCTTTCCGCAGTTTAAAATGCTTTCGAATCCATTCTACCATACGATGAGATTTTTTTCTACAGCCAGAAAATCCTATTGTTTTTCCTCTATTGTTTTTCCCTATTGCTTTTCTCTTATTGTTTTTCTACATGCTTCTTCAGCAGGAAACCGATCGGCAGCAGGAGGATCCAGACCAGCAGCAGATAAAACAGCGATATCATCGCCACCGGCAGATCCAGAAGGATCCACCCCAGTGATTCGGCGGAAGAAAAATCCTCCAGCGAGCGAAGGCTGACAAACATCCCGATCAAAAAACCAAGGCTTCCGAACAGACCCGAGATCTGCATGACCATTTTGACCGCCAGAAGGCTCTCCTTATACTCGGCAACGGAACCGCCTTTTTTCCCAAAGGCAAACAGGAAGGCCCTGCCGAAGGCTCTCAAAGATTTGGTGCAGACCAGAATCAGTATACATGGAATCAGAATAAACATTGCGGTAGCGCTGTCCATAAAATTGACCGGATTTCCAAAGCCGCCTCCAATATTCATCAGAATCCAGATAACAACTCCCACTAAATAAATCGCATAAAACATCATCAACTCTCTCCTTCCTTAAAGATATAAATTCGTCAGATCACGCCGCTCCATACCAGCTCGGCCTCTTCCCTCTTGGCGTCAAACTCTTCATCTGAAAGCCGGTCAAGCCGGTCCATATTTCCCATCGGCAGATAGTAGATCTCCCGTTCCAACGGCTGGTAATCCGCATGGGGATTCCGGTAAAAATTCTCTTCAAATACCTCTCCTTCGCGGACGGTACTGCCGATAAAGCTGTCTTCGAGCAGGCTGTTCCACAGTGTCCTCGTATAGCAATAGTAGACCACTCTTACCGTCTTTCCGTTCCGCCGGATGGTCCGGCCATTGGAGGTGAAATGATTGATCTTCAGTGCCCTTTGCTGTTCCTCCGACAGGTTCAGGACAAATCGGACCTGTTCTATGGTCTGACAGTCATCAGTGTCTTCTGGTCCCGCCCCATCTGCCGGCCCCACATACACCCACTCTCTAAGCCCCCGGCTGTTCGGGACATACGCGATCTTGTACAATTCCGTAGTCATACAATCCGGGGCGTAAGAAACCGGGATTTCATAGCGTTTCAGAAATACGGTGGTCCCAAACAGTATGACACAGGTGGAAAGGGCGACGATCACATACTTCCGGTGCATACTTGCTTTTAATTTTTTCAGGAAATCAATCTCCGTTTTCTCCGGCGGTATCTCGATCGGAAGCTCTTCTGTCATCTGCCTGTAAATGGTGTTGCAGGAGTTACAGTTTTCCAGATGCATTTTCATTTCTTCATTGGTCTCCTCGCTGGTCAGGCCGTCAATATAGCCCGGCAGCAGGTCCTTCACAATGCAGCACTTCATTTCTCTACCTCCATTTCTGTAACCAATTTGCGAAGCAAATTGATTGCCTACTTGCCCGCCATCTGCGAAGCAGATTTCAAATGCGGGCAATTCCCGTCTTGTAGATTTTCATAAATACTTTACATGAGCTCTTCCATGATTTTTTGTTTGGCCCTGTAAAATGTGGTGCGCGCCCAGTTCTCACTTTTTCCCAGGATCTTTCCGATCTCCGCAAAGGAGAACTCTCCGGTCAGGCGCAGGTAGACCAGCTCGCGCATCGGATCCGGAAGCGCATGGATAGCCTGGTACAGCGCAGTCTTTTCCATGTAGAGCAGGGTCGCCTTTTCCGGTGATTCCTGACTCGGCACATTCTCCGTAAGCTCCGTCTGGTTCCAGCGGGAGCGCTTGTCAAGCCATTGATACCAGAGGTGCTTGGCGATCTGGCAGAGCCATACCGACAGCTTACAGCTTCCGTCGTAACGGTCAATGGTCCGCATGGCCCGGAAAAAAGTTTCCTGGGTCAGTTCCTCCGAGAGATCCTCGTCATGGGTGAGGCTCAGCAGATACCGATATACATCCTTCGCATGCTGTGTATAAGCTTTTTCAATCTCTTTCAGGGCACTCACCTCCTTCTCCATTGCGTCCGCAGATGTCCGGCCGATCCATCCGATCATACCCAAGGGGCATCCCATTATGACCATGCGGCCGTTTCATAAGGTATAAAATGCGGAAAAACTGCCGCGGCATGTTTCTTACGCATCTTCCCTTATATATCCGGAAAAACGGGGATTCGTTACAAAAAATTTTAAATTTTTCTCTACAGTAAATCTAATAAAAATGTATGATGCTTTTCCAGGTGCATATACTGAATATGAACCATACGGCAAATCTGGATTTTAAGTTTAACACATTTTTTTCAGTTGACAAAAAATCCTTTTTTTGTTATATTGTGTTCAGTGATCGTACCGGAGAAACTTGTGAAGCCTTCGGTCCGGAAGGCTCCTGCGGGAGCCTTTCGTTATACTGGCACAAAAGTGAGGTGAATGAGAATCGCAAAAGCATATAAATCATACGAAGAATTGCTGCTTTTTCTACAAAATGATAAAAAATTGAATATAGAAGATGAAAAAGCAGCTCATCATATTTTATCAAAAACCAGTTACTTTTCTCTTATCACAGGTTATAAGGATATCTTTAAAAATCCGACTACAAATCAACTATTACAGGGATAAATATCAAAATATCCCTCTCTGGGTCATGGTTCAGGTTTTAACACTTGGACAAATTTCACATATGTTTGGTTATCTGAAATCAGCTGTATCCATTAAAATTTGCATTGACCATCATAACATTGGAATCCGGGACATGCATTCTTTTTTGTCCATCATGACGAAGCACAGGAATGTATGTGCACATGGTGACCGCTTTTTTAATTATACCACAAAGGATAGTATCACAGATACGATTATCCACAAAAAACTACATATTCCACAGAGAAATGAACGTTATCAGAATGGGAAAAATGATCTTTTTTCTGAGGTCATTATCCTGAAATATTTATTGGACAGGGAAGATTTCCGTAATTTTTATTATGAACTGAAGCGATGCATCAAAAAGCATCTTCCAAATGAACATATTTTATGGCTGATGGGTTTTCCATCAAATTGGATGTCTATTTTGCGATTAACAACATAAAATACAGACTTGACAGAAAAACCTGCACAGCCTGTATTTTTATGATTGTTATTTTGAACGGTCATAAATATTTTTACGACTGCCCCCCCTGATTCGCCGCAAAGATCATGAAAACAGAATATCCGAAGCCTGGATCCGGTACACCGCCGCCTGGTTCGTCAACAGGCTTCTGTTTTGATAATCAAACAAAAGAAGTTCATGTTTCACACGTTCCAGATGCGTCATCTTCCGCAGCTGTCTCTTGTCATATAGTTCATACCCCTGCAGATACCTGCGCTCTGATGCTTCCCGCTCATAAAAGGCCGCTTCCTCTTCCTTCGTAACCCGCGGCTCTCCTGCAAATGCAGGCCGGTTCTTTACATTTTCCCGCAGATACAGGTCATAGGTCAAAAGCTCCCGGTACTCTTCTTTGCGTGCCGGATCCCACTCTGCCGCGAAATCCAGAAGGATCTCATACCGACGGATCCGGGAATGGCTGATTTCGCGGAGACATTTCCTCTCATAATAGCTGCTCAGCCGGTCATACATCGTGAACGCATCCGGAAATGCCTTTTCCAGAAGCTCCATCGTATGGACGAACTGGCCGCTGTTGTAATAGACCTCCACCATCTCCTCCACCCCTTTGAGCCGGATCACATCCCCATAGGAAAGCCATCTGGTAGAGAGAACTTCAAAGGGCGGACGATCCTGATACAGGAGCTGATAGCATTCGGCCTGTTCTTCCATATAAGAGCCTTTCAGAACTTTTAGAAAACCAAGCTGCAGCTGTTCCGGATGCAGTGCATAGACATCCTGAAATGACTTTTGGAAGCTTTTCAGATCTTCAAACGGAAGCCCTGCGATCAGATCCAGATGCTGATGGACATTTCCCAGGGAATGGATTCTCTTAACTGCCAGGCTCACCTTCCCAAAATCCATGGTCCGGCGGATCTCCCGCAAGGTATTCTGGTTAGTGGACTGCACCCCGATCTCCAGCTGGATCAGCCCCGGGCGCATGGAAGCGATCAATCGGAGCTCCTCCTCATTCAGCAGGTCCGCGGCCACCTCAAAATGAAAATTGGTCTTTCCCCTGTCATGCTCCGCCAGATAGGACCAGATGGCAAATGCATGGTCATGGCGGCAGTTGAACGTCCGGTCCACGAACTTCACCTGGGGAACCTCCCGGTCTATGAAAAACTGCAGTTCTTTTTTCACAGTATGCAGGCTGCGGAATCGCAGGCACTTGTCTATGGACGAAAGACAATAGCTGCAGGAAAAGGGACAGCCCCGGCTGGATTCATAGTAAAGGATCCTGTTGCGGAAGTTCTCCATGGGATCCTCCGCCGATGGGAAATCCTGGTCAGGCATTCTCTCTTTTTTTGAGAGAACCGGATCATCCGGATCGGAACAACCTGAAATATTCGGCGCATACACAAACGGTACACGATTCAGATCCATGACGCTCCGGGGAGAATTCACAGCAAAGCCCTGATTCCCGGGGCAGGCATACACGATCCCGTCAATCTCCCGCAGCGACTGTACGTTCCCGTGGTAATAATCCGCAAGCTCCAGGAACGTTTCCTCTCCTTCCCCGCACATCACCCCCCGCACCTGGGGCAGTCTCTCAAGTACCTTCCCGGCATGACAGGAAACCTCCGGTCCGCCCAGCCAGATCTCGGTCTTCGGCAGAACCTTCCCGATCTCCCTCACAAGCTGCTCCACATAGACGATATTCCACAGATAGCAGGAAAAACAAAGTACGTCCGGATGCCGGGCATACAGATCCATCAGGATCTCGTCTACCTGCTGATTGATCGTATATTCCGCAATCCCCACACTTTCCCGGTATTCTTTCCGTTCCTGCACCGCATAGGCCCGCAGGCTGTAGACCGCAAGATTCGAATGGATATATTTCGCGTTGATTGCCGCCAGCAAAATCTTCATCCCCATTTATGTCCCTCCTTCGCTCAGTATAACGCCCATTTTACCATCCATTTTCGTGTATTTATCTGGATTGAATACTTGTATACAATCTCGTTTTCCCAAAATAAAAACACACAATATTCACAGAAAAACGGATGTAATCTTCCATTTCAGCGTCAAGAAAAATGTCAAAACCTGTTTAGATTTGACAGGGTTTTTCCACTTCATAAAAAGTTATTCACACTTTTCACAAAATTCACATTTTCAGTTATCCACACTATTCACAGACATTTTCACACGTCCGCGTAGTGGTATTTTTTACGTTTTTTGACCAAAAATGCGGCTGTCACGAACAATGCCAGCAATTCCGCCGCCACGATGGCCAGCCAGATCCCGTCCAGCTTCAGAAAGATGGGCAGGATCATTACAACCGACACCTGGAATACCAATGTCCGCAAAAAGGAGATTGATGCGGAAACCGCTCCGTCTCCCAGAGCGGTGAAAAAGCCGGAACCCCAGATATTGAATCCGCTCAGCAGGAAGGAGATTGCGTACAGCCGAAACCCATGGCAGGTCATGGCAAACAGCTCCGGATCATATCCGACGAATATCCGGGTCATCGGATAGGCAAACAGCTCCGCCAGAAACGTCATGACCACTCCTGCGCTGCCGATCACGATCACGCTTTTGCGGAAAATATTTTTTAACTCCGTACGGTTTCCGGCGCCGTAGTTGTAGCTTACCACCGGGGCGCTTCCGATGGAATACCCGATGTTGACGGCGGCAAAGATGAAGGTCACATACATGATGACCCCGTAGGCCGCCACGCCGTCTTCCCCGGCCAGGCGCATCAACTGGTAATTATACAGGATATTGACGATCGAGGAGGAAATATTCGTCATCAGCTCCGAGGAACCGTTGGTGCATGTTTTCAGCAGCACCCTTCCGTGGAAGCGGGTTTTTCCGAGCCGGAGCAGGCTGTTGTTTTCCCGTGAAAAGTAAAGGATCGGGCAGACTCCGCCGAGGATCTCTCCTACGGCCGTAGCAGCCCCTGCTCCCGCAAGCCCCCACCCGAATACCACAATGAACAGGTAGTCCAGGATCACATTTGTGATACCGGAAAGGAGAGACATCTTCAGGCTCAGCTCTGGTTTTTCCGCCACAATAAAAAAGCTCTGGAACGCGATCTGCAGCATGAAGCCGGTGAGGGATACGCACAGGATCCTTCCGTACATCACACAATATTCGATCATATCGTCTGTTGCCCCGATGGCATACGCGATGGGCCGCATAAAAATAATCGCCGTGACAGCCACCGTGATTCCTGCGCCGATCAGGATATAGATGAGCATGGAAAAGTATTCATTGGCCTTTTCCCGCTCTCCTTCTCCCAGCTTGATCGCAACCACCGCGCTTCCGCCGGTGCCGATCATGAAGCCGACGGTGCTGATGCCCATGAGCAGCGGCATCATCAGATTCAATGCCGCAAAGGGCGTAGTCCCCACATAATTGGAAACAAACAATCCGTCCACGATGCTGTAAACCGACGTGCAGATCATCATAATGATGGACGGGATCGTAAAACGAAGCAGTCTTTTATATGTAAAATGGTCTGATAATTGGATTCTCATCCTGTTCACCCTTCCTTTCTTTTCGGTCTGTTTTATTCTGAGTTCGTATTTTCGCAGCGGCCGGTCAGGACCGGAGCCGATGCAGTTTATTGCCGGTCAGGACGGCAGATTTTCTCCTGGAGCCGGTGCAGTTTATTGCCGGTCAGGACCGGAACTGCGGCGGATCTTCTCCTGGAGCCGGTGCAGGTACAGCTCGGTCAGCCGGAGCAGCTCACTGCTTTCCTCCCGGGTCATTTCTGCAAAGACCTGGTTCTCCGCATCCGCATAGGGCAGGATCCGCTTTCTCGCAAATGCCTTCCCCTCCGGAGTGAGAAACACCCTTTTATCCCTGCCGCTCTCCTGTCCGAGCACGATCAGGCCGTCCTGCTCCAGCTTTTTTATAGCGGAATGGATGGTCTGCTTGCTGATGCAGTTCATATCACAGATATCCTTCTGCAGACATCCCTCCCCCAGCTCCAGAATCGTGGAAAGTATGGCAAAGGCACTGTCAGAGACACCTGCCTTCCGCGCGATCTCATGCCAGAGCATCTCAATCTCCCGCCACAGGGAATTATATTCTTTTAATGCCCGTTCCTGCTTTATTTTCATCCTGTTCACCTCGTTAGTCCGAAATCGTACTTCTTTACTCTTCCATTCTAGTCCGAAATCATACTTTTGTCAAGTATTTTTATTAAAGTCTTTTTTACACCTTATTGCCAGAACCCTTTGATTTTGGTAAACTATAGATACGGGCATCCGAATTTGTTCTGCAGGATGTCTGGTTCTGAAATTTAGTCTGAAAGGAAGTGCTTTTCTTGCAGCATACCATGTCTCAGGATGAAAAATACCGGATGATGACCGAAAATCCCATACCGGGCCTGATCGGAAGGCTGGCGGTCCCCACGATTATCAGCATGCTGGTGACCTCATTTTACAATATGGCGGACACCTTTTTCGTGGGCAGGATCGGCACCAGCGCGACAGCCGCGGTCGGGGTGGCCTTTCCGGTCATGGCGGTGATCCAGGCGCTGGGCTTTTTCTGCGGCCACGGCTCCGGCAATTCCATTTCCAGAAAATTGGGGGCACAGGAAAACGACGCGGCCGGAGAGCTTGCCGCAACCGGATTTTTCGGCGGTCTGATCCTGGGCCTTCTGGTTCTGGTATTCGGCCTGTTGTTCCTCACGCCGCTGTCCAGGATCCTGGGTTCTACCGATACCATCCTGCCCTATACCAGGGAATATCTGGGGATCATCCTTGTGGGAGCGCCCTGGATGACCGCACAGTTTGTCCTCAATAACCAGATCCGTTTTCAGGGAAATGCGTTCTACGCCATGATCGGTGTAGGCACCGGGGCGGTCCTGAATATCCTCCTGGATCCGATCCTGATCTTCGGATTTCGGATGGGAATCTCCGGAGCAGCCCTGGCTACCGTGCTCAGCCAGCTGATCAGCTTTTTCCTCCTGCTTGCAGGGGTGCGTTTTTCCGGCTGTATCCCCATCCGTCTGAAAAATGTCCGCTTTCACCGGGAACGGCTCCGGGAGATCGCCGGAGGCGGACTGCCCTCCCTGTTCCGTCAGGGGCTGGGGAGCGTGGCGACGATGACTCTGAATATTGCGGCCAATCCATACGGCGACGCGGCCATCGCCGCAATGTCTGTGGTAAGCCGGATCTTCATGTTTGCCATTTCCGCGTTGATCGGATTCGGGCAGGGCTTCCAGCCGGTCTGCGGATTCAACTACGGCGCAAAAAAATACGGCCGGGTCCGGGAGGCATTCTGGTTCTGTGTCAAAGTATCCACCGTATTCCTGTTCGCGCTGTCCATCCTTGGATTTCTGCTTTCCGGACATCTGATCGGGATCTTCCGGGATGATCCGGAGGTGATCCGGATCGGGACGACAGCGGTCCGCTTCCAGTGCGCCACACTGATCCTGAATGGATGGATCGTCATGAACAATATGATGACCCAGACCATGGGGAAAACATTTTATGCTTCTCTTCTTGCGTCCGCAAGGCAGGGCTTGTTCTTCATCCCGATCCTTTTGATCCTGCCGCGGATCCTGGGGCTTACCGGAATCCAGTCGGCCCAGGCGGCGGCAGATGTCTTCGCGTTCCTGCTGTCCGTGGTCCTGTACCGGAAGGTGACGGCGGAACTCCATGAAGAAGAGGAAAAGCAAACGAAATCGCGCAAAAATTGAATGAACGAAAAAAAACTGTTGCAAAAAATGAACTGACACCAAAAACAAACAAGAGAACTAATACAAAGAAAAGAGGTTTGAACGTTATGGAATATGAAATAAAACCCATTCGGCGTCATTTTAACAGGCTGGGCCTGATGTATTTTTTGGGGACGCTGCTCATTTTCGGGGTACAGTATGCATGCGTATTTCTCATCGGAAAGCTGCCCTTTCTTCAGCTCTACGATATGGATGCATGGCTTTTCGCGACGATGCTCCCCATGTATCTGATCTCCATGCCGCTGATGATCCTGCTGATCCGGCGTGTGCCGGCTGTTTCTGTGGAAAAACACAGGATGACCTTCCTGCAGTGGCTGACCGCGTTTTTCATATGCTATTCCATCATGTACCTGAGCAATCTTGTGGGCGTGGGTCTGACCTTCCTCATCAGTCTGATCAAAGGCTCTCCTGTGGACAATGGGCTGGCAGATCTTGTGTCTGGCATCAGCCCATGGTCCGCGTTCTTCATTATGGTATTGTGCGCCCCTGTTTTGGAGGAGCTGATCTTCCGCAAGCTGCTCATTGACCGCACCGTAAAATACGGCGAAAAAACAGCCATCCTCTTTTCCGGCATTTTTTTCGGGCTGTTCCACGGCAATCTGAACCAGTTTGCGTATGCCTTCGTGCTGGGGATATTCTGGGGATTTCTGTACGTAAGGACAGGAAAGATCCTCTATACCATCTGCATGCACATGGCCGTGAATTTCCTTGGCTCCGTGGCAAGCATATTCCTGATGAAATCCATGGCTTACGACGAGCTGATGTATGCTTCCGCCTCCGGAGACACGGGGGCGCTGATGCAGGTGATCTCGGAGAACCTGCCCGGACTGATGCTTTTTGGCCTGTACGGGCTGTGCGTGCTCGGATTCGTGATCACGGGCATCGTATGTCTGGCTGTGAATTTTCGGAAAATGAAGCTCCGTCCGGCTGAAATCCCCGTACCGAAGGGGAAACTGCTGTCTGCCGCATGGCTGAATGCAGGGGTGATTCTCTTCTCCCTGTTCTGGATCATACAGATCATTTTGCAGCTCCTGCAGTAGAAAAAACGGAGAAATATTGAGAAAACGCAGAAATTCATTGACTTTCCCCTCCAAATATGCTATGTTATGTAAGTATTATTGATTGGTTCATGTTTTTGATCGTGTCGGATCTTTCGATGATACAGAAACAATTTACTTTTCTATTTATGGAGGGCAACACAATGACAGGTACAGTAAAGTGGTTTAACAACCAAAAAGGTTATGGATTCATCTCTGACTCAGAGGGGAACGATGTATTCGTACATTATTCAGGGATTGTTACAGATGGATTCAAATCCTTAGAAGAAGGCCAGTCTGTTGAATTTGAAGTGACAGAAGGAGCCAAGGGACCTCAAGCAACGAATGTAGTAAAACTTTAATCAGAATTTCTATTGTACCTTTTAATATATAAATTAGCCTGGAATTAATATTTTAAAAGCAAGACGGAAAATGTGATTAGGAAAAAGGACCGGATTTTTATCCGGTCCTTTTTCTTTGGTCAGGCAGACATCCCCGTAAGGGGTATGTCTGCTTTTCCCAGATCATTTTTTCACATTCGACACGTAAGCTTCCGAAGCTTCCCACACGTCGAATCCGCTGCCGCGCAGGATGTCCACCATCCTGGCCGGATCGTCGCATTTGAGGACTGCGGACGCGTCCGCGCCGTTTGCAAAGGCGTACATATACTCGATGTTCACTTCCCCATCCACGATCGCGTGCATGGCCTTGGACAGCGACCCGGTCTCGTGGGGAACACGCAGCGCCACCACGTCGGTGAGCATGGCTGTGATCCCGTTTTCCTTCAGCACGGCCCTTCCTTTATTGGGGTCGGATACGATCATACGGAGCATACCGTAATCCGATGTATCCGCCAGGCTCAGCGCTACAATATTGACATCATTATTTCCAAGGACCGCCAGTACCTCGTCCAGCCGTCCTTCCCTGTTTTCCAAAAAAACTGATAACTGTTGAATCGTAAACCCCACAGTGCTTCCCTCCTTTTTTACAGCGTCCGGTTATCAATGACACGAACGGCCTTTCCTTCGCTTCTCTGGATCGTCTTCGGCTCTACCAGCTTCACCCGCACGGCAACGCCCAGCGCCTGCTTCAATACCGCCGCGATCTTATCCCGCAGCGCATCCAGTTTCCTGATCTCATCGGAGAACATGCTCTCGTCCACTTCCACCATAACGGTCAATACATCCAGGTTGTTCACGCGGTCCACGATGAGCATATAATGGTTCGCAACGGCTCCGCCCAGGCTCAGCAGCGCGGTCTCAACCTGTGTCGGGAATACATTGACGCCGCGGATGACCTTCATGTCGTCGGTACGTCCTGTGAACTTGGAGATCCTTGGCGTCTTTCTTCCGCACTCGCAGGTCTCATAGGTGATGCTGGTCAGATCCTTGGTCCGATACCGCAGCAGAGGCATAGCCTCCTTGGTCAGCGTGGTAAATACAAGCTCTCCGGTCTCCCCGTCCGCACACGGCTCATGGGTCGCCGGATTGAGCACCTCCGGATAGAAATAGTCATGATGGATATGAAGCCCCTTGTGGTGGATGCAGTCCTGCGCCACGCCCGGTCCGAGGATCTCGCACAGACCGTAGATATCGAAGCAGTTGATATGTAAAATGCCCTCGATCTTTTTGCGCATCTCATCGGTCCACGGCTCTGCCCCGTGGATTCCGGCTTTCAGGTTCATATGGTCTACCACGCCTGCCTCCTGCATGGATTCTGCCAGGTACAGCGCATAGGACGGCGTACAGGCAAATGCGGTGGCTCCCAGGTCTTCCATGACCATCATCTGGCGTTTGGTATTTCCCGCGGACAGCGGAAGCGCCATGGCTCCCAGCGCCCTTGCGCCGAAATCCAGACCCAGTCCTCCGGTAAACAGTCCGTATCCATAGCAGACATGGATGATATCATCCGCCGTCAGTCCGGCCATGGTCAGACACCTGGCCACACATTCTCCCCACAGGTCCGCGTCATTCTGGGTATAGGGCACGACCGTCAGCTTCCCGGTGGTGCCGGATGTGCCCTGGACACGTGCGACATCGCGCTTGGGAACCGCAAGCAGGCCGAAGGGATAATTCTCCCGCAGGTCCTCCTTTGTCGTAAAGGGAAGCTTGCCGATATCCTCAATTCCTTTGATATCTCCCGGCTCCACTCCCAGCTCCCGCATCTTGTTGTGGTAAAAATCCACGTTCTCATAGACCTTCTTTACCACCTTGACCAGACGCTGGCTCTGCAGGGACGCCATCTCATCCCTGCTCATGCATTCCATCTTTGGGTCTCTGATCCGTTCCACCCAGTTTTCTAAAGCAATTCCTGCCATCTCCTCTTCGCTCCTTTATTATTATAGTTCTTCATCATCCACAAGCGTGATCCCCGCTTCCTTCAATACGGACCGCGCCTTCTCGTTGTCATCCGAGTGAAGGACCATGACCGGCGCCTTCTTCTCCCGGATCACAAAGGAATAAATGTAGCCGATGCTGATCTCTCCGTCCGCCAGGGTCTTCAGCATCTGATTCAGATTGCCCTTTTCATCCTTTAATTCCGCGCCGATGACATCCTGCACCCGCACCACAAATCCCCGGGAGGTGAGGTAGTCCTTGGCTTCCGTCGGCTGATCCACGACCAGGCGGAGAATGCCGAAGTCCGGCGCGTCAAAGGACGAGACTGCGCGGATGTTGATCTTCGCCTCCGTAAGCGCGGTGGTGACCCGCATCAGGCTTCCCGGCTGATTTTCCACAAATACCGATATCTGTTTCATTTCTCTTATCACCTGCCTTTTTCTTAAAGTGTATATCCCACGTCAAATGCCTTTTTATTGATCTCAACGGTCTTCGGCGGAACGGTCTTTTCGATCACCTCATACCACTGCTCTTTTGTGAAATCCATATGCTGCGCCGCGATCCCCAGCACGATCAGGTTGAATACCCTTGGATTTCCCAGCTTCCTGGATTCTTCTGTGGCGTTGACCTTATAGACCTTGTGCTCTTTTTCCAGATCCTCCAGGATATGCTCCGGATATTCTGCCGCCCCGATCACCACCGGCATGGGATCGATCCGCCAGTCATTGACGATCAGCACTCCGTCTTTTTTGAGAAAATGCGCATACCGCAAAGCCTCCAGACGTTCAAACGCGATGATCACGTCCGCCTGGCCTTCCTCCACGATAGGCTCCGCCACTTTTTCTCCGTAGCGCACAAAGGTCACCACGCTGCCGCCACGCTGGGCCATCCCGTGGACCTCGGAGAGCTTGACGTCATATCCCCCCGCAATGGTCAGATTGCCTAAGATCCGGCTGGTCAAAAGGGTTCCCTGTCCGCCGACGCCTACGATCATGATATTCTTTACTGCCATCCTCTACTCACCTGCCTTTACCAGTTCTATCGCGCCGAATTTACACAGATCCGCGCACAGCCCGCAGCCTGTACACATGGTATCATCGATCCGCACGGTTCCGTCCGCTGCCTTTGTCATGGCAGGACATCCGGGCTTCATGCACATCCCGCACTTCTTACACGCTTCGGAATGCACCGTATACAGCGGCTTCTTTGATTTATCCAGGAGCACGCAGGGAGATTTCGTAATGATGACCGAGACCTCATCCCTGGCGGTTTCTTCTTTGATTGTCTTTTCCAGAAGTTCAATATCAAATGCGTTGACAGTCACCACATGCTTTACGCCTACTGCCCGGCACAATGCAGGGATATCAATGGCATGGGCAGGATCTCCCTGGAGCGTCTTCCCGGTGGCCGCATGGTCCTGGTGCCCGGTCATGCCTGTGGTGGAATTGTCCAGGATCATCACTGTTCCGGCGGCATGGTTGTAGACCATGTTCATCAGGGAATTGATGCCTGTATGTAAAAATGTGGAGTCTCCGATCACTGCCACCCAGTTCTTGATATACTCTTTTCCCCTGGCTTTCTCCATACCGTGAAGGGTGGAGATGCTGGAGCCCATGCACATGGTAAGGTCCACCACGCTTAAGGGTGCGACCGCTCCCAGCGTATAGCAGCCGATATCTCCGGCCGCGTGCATTTTCAGCTTGTTCAGCACATGGTAGACACTGCGGTGGGGACATCCGGGGCAGAGGATCGGGGGACGGCCCGGCGCCTGGGCAGGAGCCGCGGTCTCCGGATCTTCCTTCAGGATTGCCCGGCGCAGCATGTTGGCGCTGTACTCGCCCTGTACGGTCAGGATCTCCTTACCCACAGCCTGGATTCCCCAGGACTTCACCTGTTCCTCAATCACCGGATCCAGCTCTTCGACAATGTACAATGTGTCCACCCTGGAGGCAAATTCTTCGATCAGCTTCCGTGGAAGGGGGTTCACCATTCCCAGCTTTAAGACAGACGCCTCCGGCAGCGCTTCCCGGACATACTGGTATGGGATTCCGCTGGTAATGACTCCGATCCGGGTATCGCGCATCTCCATCTGATTGATGGGTAATGTATTTGCTTCTTCCGCAAGTTCTTTATTTCTCTTCTCGATCTCCACATGGCGGAACTTGGCGTTCACCGGCATCATCACATGCTTGCGGATATTTTTCTCATAGGGCTTATCCTCAGGCTCTGTACGGTCACACAGCTCCACCAGCCCCTGGGAATGGGCCAGCCTGGTGGTGGTCCGGAAGATAAAGGGACGGTCGAACCGTTCGCTGAGTTCAAATGCCGTCTTGAAGAAGTCCTTTGCCTCCGCGCTGTCAGAAGGCTCAATGACCGGAATCTGGGCTGCCCTTGCCACCATCCGGGTGTCCTGCTCGTTCTGGGAGCTGTACAGCCCGGGATCGTCGGCAACCACCAGCACCAGCCCGCCGGTGACTCCCATGTAGGATACGGAATACAGCGGATCCGCCGCCACATTCAGGCCCACATGCTTCATGCAGGCCATGGCGCGCACGCCTGCGATACTGGCGCCAACGGCCACCTCTGCGGCTACCTTTTCATTGGGCGCCCATTCCTCATAGATATCGTCCCTGTATTGTACGAGAAATTCGCTGATCTCCGTGCTGGGGGTCCCTGGATAAGCGGAGCTTACCTTCACTCCCGCCTCATAGGCTCCCCGGGCGATCGCTTCATTTCCCAGCATCAGTACCTTTTCTGCCATATTTTATAATCCATCCTTTCGTAAATCTGTCACACGCTTTGCCTTGCCCTCAAACCGCTGCAGGGAGTTGGGTGCGACCAGCCTGATCTGGGTGGCAAGCCCAAGCTGTGCTTTCAACGCGGCCTTGATCCGTTTCTCCAGCTCGCTCAAAAGCGCATAGCTGTCCAGCAGGCGGTCGTCGATCAGCTCCACCGTGATGGTCATCACATCCAGACGGTTCTTCCTCTCCACCAGGATCTCATAATGGGGACCGATCTCCGCGATCTTGAACAGTACCTCCTCGATCTGGGTCGGGAATACATTGACGCCGCGGATGACCAGCATATCGTCGGCACGTCCGGAAAGGTTCTCCATCCGGCAGGTAGTCCTTCCGCATTTGCAGGGCTCGTACATCAGCTTTGTCAGATCTCCGGTGCGGTAGCGGATCAGCGGCAGGGCTTCCTTTCCCAGGCAGGTCACCACCAGCTCGCCGTGCTCGCCCGGCGGCAGTACATCTTCTGTCTCGGGGTCAATGATTTCCGGGATGAACCAGTCTTCGTTGATGTGCATGCCGCACAGTTCTGTACATTCTCCGGAGACGCCCGGTCCGCAGAGCTCGCTCATGCCGTAGTTCTGGGTACAGATGAACTGATCGCCCCAGACCTTGTGCATCTCGTCCCGCATGGGCTCTGTCATGCCTTCCCCGCCGAACAGACCGATGTGGAGCTTCAAGTCCTTCTTCGGATCCAGCCCCCGCTCCCGGATCTGCTCTCCCAAATGCAGCGCATAGGAGGGAGTCGCCACCAGAAGGGTAACACCCATGTCCTGCAGGAACATGATCTGTTTGTTGGTATTTCCCGAGGACATGGGGATTACCGATGCCCCGATCTTCTCCAGACCGCCGTGAAGCCCCAGCGCCCCGGTAAAGGTGCCGTAGCCGAAGGAGATCTGCGCCACATCCTCTGCCGTGGCCCCGCCCATGCAGGCAATCCTGGCTACATTGTTGAGCCATACGTCCAGGTCATGTCTCGTATAGCCCACCACCGTAGGCTTTCCGGTCGTGCCGGAGCTGGCATGGTAGCGCACCAGATCCTTCTGGTCCACCGCAAACAGGCCGAAGGGATAGTTGTCCTTGAATTCCGACTTATATGTAAATGGAAGCTTTTTCAGATCATCCAGTGTACGGATGTCCCCAGGCTTCACCCCTGCCTTGTCCATCTTCTTCTGGTAAGGCTCCACCCGCTCATAGATGTATGCCACCGTCTGCCTTAATTTCTCAAGCTGAATCCTCTCGATCTCAGCTCTGGGCAGTGTCTCTTCTTTTGCCCAAATCATCTGTTTACATCCTCCTTTAAATGCCGTTCCTATGCGGAAAATAATTCCGCCGGTCCGGCGTTTTTTCTGTACAGGCCACAGATACATGGCCGATAACACACATTATATCATATTGCTGTATCAATTTAAAGCATTAAATTTTCATCTTCCGGGGGCGATTTTTATATTTCTCTCTCATATTGACTTTCTTTTATTTTTATGATACGCTAAGTGTACTAATACAGATAATACACTATTTGTTTTAAACATGTATCCTGTCACAAAAAAGGAGGTGCCCTATTGATCACCATTGATTACCAGAGCCGTGCTCCCATCTACGAGCAGATTGTAGAAAAATTCCAGATGCTGATCGTCAAAGGCGTCCTGGCGCCGGGCAGCCGGATGCCCTCGGTCCGCTCCCTGGCCGTGGAGCTGTCCATCAATCCCAATACCATCCAGAAGGCATTTGCTGTTCTGGAGCAGGAGGGATATATCTTTTCCGTCAAGGGGCGGGGGAATTTTGTATCGGAAAGCGCGTCCCTGTTTGAAAAAAAGAAGGAGTCCTGCCTGGAAGATCTCCGGCGGCTCCTGTTTCACGCAAAAGAACTCGGTATCCTGGAGTCAGACTGCACGGCAGTGCTTGCCCAGGTATACGGATGAGGAGGTGTCTTATGATCGAATTGAAATCTGTCAGTAAAACATTCCGGGATACGTCCGCGCTGACCCGGGTCTCGGCCCAGATCCAGGACGGCCTGATTTTCGGGCTGGTAGGCAGCAACGGCGCGGGAAAGAGCACGCTGCTCCGCCTCATCAGCGGGATTTTAGAACCGGAGGAGGGGGAGGTCGTACTGGACGGAACTCCGGTATTCGAGCATCCGGATGCCAAGAGGCAGATCTGCTTTTTGTCGGACACGGTGACTTATTTCCCCAATGCCACCCCGGAGTCCATGGGCCGCTTTTACCAGCTTGCCTATCCGTCCTTTGACGGGGACAATTACCTGAGCCTTCTACAGAAGTTTAATATCCCGCCGAAGAAGAAACTCCAGACCTTCTCCAAGGGCCAGAAAAAGCAGGTTTCTCTCCTGCTGGGCTTCTCTGCGGGAACCCGGTATCTTCTCTGCGACGAGACCTTTGACGGACTGGATCCCGTCGTGCGCCAGGCGGTCAAGAGCCTGTTCGCGGCGGAGCTTTTAAAGCGGGATTTTACCCCCGTCATCGCGTCCCACAACTTGAGCGAACTGGAAGATATCTGCGACAGCATCGGCCTTCTGCATCAGGGCAGCCTGCTCTTTGCAAGGGATCTGGATTCCATGAAATGCAGCCTCTGCAAGATGCAGTGCGTCATCCCGGATCACGCGAAGGAGGAACAGCTTCTCGCGGAGCTTTCCGTCCTGCAGTATGAAAAAAGCGGGTCTCTTCTGACGGTCACCGCGCGGGGCTCCCGGGCGGAGGTGCTTCAAGCTGCACAGGAAAAGGATCCGCTGTTTGCGGAGGTACTGCCATTGTCACTGGAAGAAATCTTCATCAGCGAAACGGAGGTAGCAGGCTATGACATCAAAAATCTCATACAGTAAATTTATAAAAGAAGATATCCGCCACCGCGGCTGGCTTGCAGTACTGTCTGCCTTTCTCCTGCTGCTGTGCGTCACGGTCAGCGCGATGCTGCTGTTGGAAACGTCTTTGACGAATATAACAGATACCGGACTGGAAGAGCAGTTACGTATCTTCCGCAATACATTTCCGGCGCTGTTGAACGGCAGCTACAGTCTGCCTTTGGCCGCTCTGCTCCTGCTGCTGGGCGTTTTATGCGCGGTGACCGGTTTTTCCTACCTGCATTCCAGGGAACGGACGGATTTTTACCACAGCCTTCCCCTGTCCAGACGGCAGTTGTTTTTCATCTCCTACCTGAGCGGGCTGCTGATCTTTTTCGTACCCTATCTGGCAGCCTGCCTGCTGACGGTCCTGGCCGGCTCCGGGTATGGGTTTATGACGATTTCTGTTCTGGGCAGATGCGTTATCTCCATGCTTGGAGGAATCCTGGCATTTCTGCTGGTGTATCATCTGACCATTTTGGCCATGGTACTGACCGGAAAGACGGTGACAGGAATCCTGGCTGCCGGAGCCATGTTTTTTTACGGCTCCATCCTCGGCGTGCTGGCTGCTGAGCTTCCGCGGTACTTTTTTTCCACCTACTGCGCAGGCCGGCAGGGATTTCTGGATAAGATTTATGATTTTTTGTCCCCCTGGTCCATATTGGGAAATCTTTTAGGCAGTACGGCTTATTTTCATTCGGAAAATGTGGATAATATCACTTATTATACGT
>CATLCV010000099.1 GCA_949893755.1 uncultured Lachnospiraceae bacterium
AAGCTCTTGTATGAACTGGAGGGGCGGCCTCTGTACCGGCACTTATTGGACAGGCTGGACAGTCTCTGCAGGCGCCATGCCGACTGGGAAGTGATCGTGGTGACACAATATCCGCAGATATATGATGAAGTACGTGCAGGAAATATTCGTGCCGTATTCTCACCGGACAGCCAGAAAGGGGTATCCTATTCCATACGTGCAGGTTTGGAAGCTGCGGCAGATGCACAGGCCTGTGCGTTTTTTGTGGCAGACCAGCCCTGTTTTGCAGAAGAGAGCGCAGAGGCCTTTTTGGAATATATGGAAAGGAACCGGGCAGAGCTTGGCTGTGTGACATGCGGGGACCAGACCGGAAATCCGGTCTGGTTTTCCCGAAACTATTTTCCGGAATTGTTGGAATTGAAGGAAGACCAGGGAGGGCGGAAGGTTCTGAAAAAGCATCCGGACCAAATCCTATATTTTCCCATTTTGGATGCAGGGGAACTGCAGGATGTGGATACATTACCCTGAGATATTTGTAAAAAAGAAAATCTTCCTTCACTATATTTGCTCAGAAATAAAACTGATATCAGGATGAAAAATTTTTTTTGATGGTATGCTGCAAAGCAGTCCAGAATCAGGATTACGCTTTAAAAACACAGCTTCATTACTTTTTTGATTGGCAATTGCCAGATAACTATCGGATTCTATAAGTGCGATATGCCTTGGCCAATCACCATGGCAAGAGGTATGTTGAGAAAAAATGGGAATACCATTTTTGTCCAGATGAAAATGAACAATCGTATTTTCACCTCTGTTTGCAGCGTACAAATCGGAAAAGTTTTTGGCAGCAGCAAGAGAAGAACCATAACATCTGCCAGTAAAATGGGAAGATTTCAGATCTATAAAAAAAACGATCTTCATGTTTTTGGGATGTTCAATATCTATAACAAATAGCTGACTGGAATCTTCTGTAATACAATATAAGATCTCTCTATAGACATGTAACAGTAAATGCCTTGGGCCGGTATGACGCGGAAAAGCCAAACGGGAGTATTCACAGCAGATTCCGCCTCTGATATCAAAGCAAATGATTTGATCTATACCTATATTTACTGTAAAAAGCCAGTTTTTGTGAAAAACAGAAGAATGAAATCTGGATATTTCATTTACATTGTCTGAAGGGACCTTATAAACAGAATGTTTCCCAAAAGTTCCGTCGGAATGATAAAAAACAGTATAAAAAGTTCCGTTTCCCCAACAGGATCCAGCAATAAGCTGCTGTCTTTCATCAAGGCTTAAATGGCACAGTTGTTTTCCTTCCAGATTAAGGACAGAAATTTTGCGGTAACCGATTTTTGTTTTCTTATATGATGTGATAGAACTATGCTCCTCAAATTCCCCCACAGCAAACAGAAGCGTATCTGTCTGGCACAGATAGGAAGGATTCAGAATCGAATCCCTCCATACAATACGATCATTATGGTATAATTTTAATGTAGGTGATGTCCTGTCTCCATATCCGGAGATTAAAAAATTCATAGAAAAACCTCCAAAATAAAATACTAAAGAACACCCGGGGCAGTCCAGTATGCAGCAGGTGCCTGTTCCCAGTTTATCATAGAAGCAGTATTCAGATCATATACAATGCTGCCTTCTCGAATAGTCATAACACATTCCAGTTTCCGGGTTCCATCCATTCGGGCGTGTCCGCCGTCATAAAATCCATAATTTCCCTCTGTTTTTTTCAGAACAGCGATATCTGCACAGGAACCTGTACGAAGTGTGCCTAATTCCGGGTGATTTAATATTTCAGCAGGACGCTGTGTTGCACGGTATATGATTTCTTCCAGAGGCATGCCGATATTCAGATATTTGGACATAAGATTCATCATGCCGAAAACAGGGCCGCAGATATTGTCAAAGTAAAGATCCGTAGATAGGGTATCCGGATAAAATCCTTGTTTATAAGCAGGAATTGCATTGCGGAACCAGAAACTGCCGGCTCCGTGCCCGAGATCAAAAATGATTCCTTTTCTTCTGGCTTCAAAAAGAAAAGAACTGACAGTTCCATTCTCATCTACAACAGGAAATTGCTGGGCATAAATATGCGTATGAATGTCACCGCAACGCATTTTTTTCAATAACAGATCTTTATAGCTTCTGTCAGGAATTGTGGGCTGAAAATCAAACATGGCAGGTTTCTGGCATAGGTCTGCGGCTTCTATCGTTTGATCTACGGAGCACCAGGGAGTATGTAAAGAATCAAAAGGTTTGTTTACCCAATAATGTGCTGTTTTAATTCCAGCTACAATATCCGGAAAGGTTTTTGCAATACCAGCGGCAGCTTCGGGATGAAATTCAGAAGGCATCTGTTCACTGCCGAGTGTGATCATGCCTCCGGAAGCAATATTTACAAATGCGAAAATACGTACTTTGCTGCGGTCAATAAAATGTTCTTTAAATGTATAAAAATCTCTGGGGCCGCATGTTCCGGCATCTACCGCCGTAGTGACACCGTTTTGTAATAAATGAGCGTCTGCATGTATACAGGGAAGACAATCGGGGGAGTCAAAGGCTGTAGGATAAATGTGACAGTGCATATCAATCAAGCCCGGGACAAGAATGCTGTCGTGTAAATCAATGACCTTTTCTGCGGAAAAAGATGGAAGATCCTTTCCGATTTCAGATATTTTTCCAGACTTTATGGCAATATCACATACACGATTCAGTTTTTGAGATGGATCGATTATATGACTGTTTTTCAATAAAAGATTCCATTTTTTCGATATCATTGTAAATCTCCTTGTCTTATAGAATTTCAATGTAAACGTTTTCTAATTTGTGTACATATATTTAAAATGATAGAACTAAATATGCAAGTTGTCAATAGAAAATGAAAAGAAAAAATGGATAAATTTAGGAAATAGTAAAATTAAACAAAAAATTACTGAAAAATATGTGAAAAACAGAAAAAAGTATGAATTATATTGACAAAACAGAAACTATGAAGTATATTGAAAATGTAAACGTTTTCAAAAGAAGAAAAAAGGAGGATCTTAAATGAAAAAGAAAATTGCATTGTTATTGACCGGAATTATGGCTCTTACTATGTTGGGTGCATGTGGTGCAGCGGAGAAAGAATCATCGGAAGGCAATACGGAAAGTGTACAAAAAGAAGAAACAAAAAAAGCTGATTCTGAGGCGCAGGGTGACGTGAGCGGAGAAATTACGGTATGGACCGGGAGTTGGAATGATGGACTGATAGATGACATTATGAAAGATTTCTATGCTCAGTATCCCGATGTAAAGGTAACATTTGAATATCTGCCATGGGACGGTATGGAGGATAAGTATCTTTCGGCCCTTCAGGCGGGAGCTGGTCCGGATGTGTTGGATATGGCGATTGCGTGGACCATTCCTTATGCATCCATGGGAAAACTTCAGAAGCTGGACGAGTACATAGAAAAATATCAGGTGGATATGTCTGAATACTATGAATGCGCACTGGAGACACTGACGATCGACGGCAGCTATTACGCGCTGCCTTATAGAAGCGAGACAATGTGTCTGTTTTATAACAAAGATCTGTTTGAAAAAGCAGGATTGGATCCGGAGGCACCTCCTGCCACATGGGAAGAATTGAGAGATTATGCGATAAAACTGACAGCAGGTGACGTTTTCGGATTTGGCCTGTGCGGAAGCAATGCGGGGAATACGACGGCACAGATTTACAGTATGATGTTCTCAAAAGGAGTTTCCCTGCTGAATGAAGATATGACAGAGGCGTCATTTAATACGGAAGAGGGAAAAGAAGCATTTTCTTTTTGGTCTGATCTGTTTTTGAAGGACGGAGCTGTAACGAAGAGTGTTTTAGAAAATGATAATACGACAAACAGAAATCTTTTTGCGGAAGAAAAGCTGGGAATGTTTGTTTCGGGCAGCTATGATATTGATCCGATTCTGGAGGCAAACCCTGATATCAACATGGGATTTGCATTATGTCCGGCCTTTGAAGGAGGCGCAAATTCCGCACTGCTTGGCGGATGGAATCTTGGAATGTCGGATACCTGTAAAAATCCGGATGCGGCATTTGCATTGATGAGCTATCTGGCTTCTCCGGAAATATCTGTGGATTTCAGCAGTACATTTTCTTCCTGTAAATCAGCAGCGGAAGATGAAAAATACTCAGATGAAAATCTGAAAGTCTTTCTGGAAGCGATCAATTACGGTGTGCCGCTTCCGGGCAGCCCGCATATGAATCAGATTACGGATATCATTTATAATGAAGCACAGGCTGTTCTGTCTGGCGGCAAGGATGCAGGCACTGCATTGGCGGATGCCGAAAAGAGTGTAAATGACGCGTTGCAGTAAAAACGATCAATCCGGGGTCTGGATAAAACAGGCCCCGTCTGGAAAGAGGTGATTGACGAAGTGGGTAAAAACAGGCGTAAAATGGAAAAAAACTACTGGGGATATGTCTATATCGCACCGGCCCTGCTGTTTGTATTCGCAGTGATGCTGATTCCCCTGGTCTATACGCTGATCATGGGATTTGTGAAAACCGACCTTTTTACCGGAAAAACGGAATTTGTGGGAGTGAAACAGTTTCTTCGGATTTTTGGAGATCAATATTTCAGGCTTGCAGTGAAAAATACGTTTCTGTGGACAGTCGGAAGCGTTGTATTCCAGTTTTTGATCGGATTTATCATTGCAAATATTTTAAATGCCAGTCAGATCCGCGGCAAGACGATCATCCGTATTTTACTGATGGTACCATGGGTATTGCCAAGTGTTGTAAGTGCGATGGTGTGGGACTGGTCTTATCATCCTGATTATGGAATCATCAATGAAATACTGAAAAGAGCAGGGATCATTACACAAAGCATCAATTGGACATCCTCGGGTTCCACTTCCCTGATTTCCGCTATTATCGTGAATGTTTGGAAAATGGTTCCGTTTGTTGCATTAATGACGGAGGCAGCCCTTCAGGGGGTGTCGCAGGATTTAAAAGAAGCTGCCAGAGTTGACGGGGCAAAATCCTGTCAGGTTTTTTTCCATATTGTAATACCGGAGATCAGTTCTTCCATAAATACGGTGATCCTGCTTCTTAGTATCTGGACAATGAACTCGTTTACATTTATCTATCTGCTGACGGAAGGCGGACCGGCTCACTCTTCCGAAATATTGTCTCTATATATTTACAGGCAGGCTTTTAAAAATTATGATTTTGGAGCTGCAAGTGCTGCAGCCTCTGTGCTGTTTGTAATTACAGCATGGATTGCGCTTTTATACAACAGGTTTGTGATAAGGAGGGATCGGGAATGCTGAAGGAAGACCAGAAACATTTACATCGTTATAAAAGGTTTCTGAAACATATAGGTAATACAGGCGCATATATTTTTTTACTGATCTGTATTGCAGCAGCGCTGTTCCCGGCTATATGGATGGTGTTGTCTTCCGTAAAGCCGACCTCTGAATTGTTTATATCGCCTCCTCGTTTTTTTACAGAATTCCCTACATTTTCAAATTTTATCAGGGTATTATTTGAGACATCCATACCCAGATCCTTTATAAACAGTTTTTTGATTGCAGCAATATCGACAGGAGCAACACTGGTGATCTCATTGCTGGCCGGATATGGCTTTTCTAGGTTTGAATTTAAGGGAAATAAAACGTTGTCTGCATCGTTGCTGTTTGGACAAATGATGCCTGCAATCGTACTGCTGCTTCCATTATATAAAATTTACAGCAGATTGAATTTAATTGATACGTATCAGGTGAATATCATTTCAAATATTGCTTTGAATATACCAATGGCAGTTATGACACTCACCGCATTTTTATCAGGGGTTCCCAAAGAGCTGGATGAGGCAGGGCTGATAGACGGATGTAATCGATTATCCGCATTGTTTAAAATTTTGGTCCCTGTCATCACACCAGGAATTGTAACAGTATGTATCTATACTTTTCTGAATACATGGGAAGAATTTATTTTTGCTTTTAATTTTACTAATTCTGTAAAGTATAAGACCCTGTCGATTGCTCTGAAAGAATTTAAGGGACAGTTTATCATTGACTGGGGAGGCATGATGAGTGCGGCAGTCGTAATTTCGGTACCGGTTTTGTTGATTTTTCTTTTGTGCAATAAATATTTTATCAAAGGAATTACGTCCGGGGCTGTAAAAGGATAGTAATGAATAATAATAAAGGAGATGAAAGAATGGAAAAAAAATTTAGATGTGCTGTGATCGGAATGGGAATTTTGGGGACCCAGCATGCACAACGCCTGAATAAGCATGAGGGTATGGAAATTGCGGCAGTGTGTGATATGAAGGCAGAGAAAGCAAGAAGCTGGGCGGAACAGAATTCCTGCAGATGGTATGAAGATTTTCGGGACATGTATCAACAGGAAAATCTGGATCTGGTTATTGTAGCAACGCAGGATCCCTACCACAAGGATCCTGTTCTACAGGCCTGTAAACATAAAATACCTTATGTGATCAGTGAAAAGCCATTGACTACCTGCGTGAAGGATGCTTATGAAATTCAAGATGCAGCAGAGAAGTCCGGTACATGCATAAAAGTATTGTTTCCCAATCGGTTTTATCCTCTGGACAGAGCAGTCCGTCTGATGCTGAAGAGCGGATGCCTGGGTAATCCGGAATTTGGAGAAATGAGGATGGATGATTCGATAGATGTTCCAAGAAATTTATGGGGGAAGGACAGTAAAAACTTTTCGGCTATATCATCGCCGGTGTATTTCCTGCTGAGTCATGCTGTGGATCTGCTCCATTATTATTTTGCGCCTCGACGAATTGTGAAAGTATATGCAAAAGGAAAGAAGAGTGTTGTGGGAAGTGAATTTGACTATATGGACAGCTTCCTTACATTTGAGGATGGGCTGGTAATACGGCTGAAAACAGAGTGGACGAAAAGAATGGAAGAGCTGGTAGAAAATTATGTCCAGGTAACGGGTGAAAAAGGTGGATTTGCATACAATAAAACACCTGGTTTTCAAGCGGAACAGGGGCTCCGTATTTATATGGAAGCAGACAGGAAAGCTGCGGAAGAGGCGCTTGCCAGACTTAAAAAAGAAGGAATTGAGGCATCGCTTGGGTTCAGCGAGACAATGCAGGCATTTCGGTTTGACATGAAGGCAGAAGGAAAGAATGATTTTGACTGGAATTCAGGAGTATGCATTTATGCAGATTCTTTTAGAGAAGGATTCGAAGAAAGAGTACCCCTTACGGATCTTAAGGACGGCATCCGCCAGGTGGAAGTGGTTGAGGCTCTATTGAAATCAGCGAAAGAAGGCAGGGAATTGGAAGTGTGATTTTTATTTCCGCAGAGACAGAGAATCAAGGCTTGTGTTAAAAAAACCATTCATTCATCATGGCAGAAAAGAGGAATTTAAGCATTACCATGTAGAAATAAATGGAAATAAGGAATATAATAAATCCAAAATCTGCGTAAAAATTCTGAAGGAGTGGGAAGTATGGGAAATGGAGTCACAATTAAGGATGTTGCAAGGGTATCCGGCGTTTCACTGGCTACGGTGTCAAGAGTGATCAATGGAACGGATATGGTAAGTGATAAAACAAAAGAAAAGGTGATGGATGCGGTAGAAAAGCTGGGTTATAACCCGAACAGCGCAGCCAGAGCATTGGTCAGTCAAAAGACAAATGCCATAGGGATTGTTGTACATAATCTGCATGATCCATTTTTCTATGATTTGATCAAAGGATTTGAAACAGGGGCCCAGCATACAAAATACAATGTGATTTTCTGTAGTGTTTTAGGGGCAAATATCCAGAGCAAAGAAAAGTATCTGCGTTATCTGACAAATGGTGTGGTGGATGCTGTCATATTATATGGCTCTTATCTGACCGATGAAGCAGTAATCCAGTATTTAAAGATCAGGAAGTCCTTAAAATATGTGATGATAGAAAATGACGTCAAAGACTTTGAATGCAATAAATTGCTGATCGATAATATGGGAGGTGCACAGTCCGCAATTGATTACCTGGTCGGAAAAGGGCATAGAAATATTGCTCATATCTGTGGAAATCCAAATAAAAAGGTTACGATAGACAGACTGAACGGTTATATTAATGGCATGAGACAGAACGGCCTGGAAATCCACGACGGATATATTGGGCACAGTTCCATTGATTATAGAAGCGGTTACGACAGAATGAGGGAAATGCTGGAGTTATCCACACTGCCCAGTGCTGTTTTTTGCTCCGATGACGCGATCGCCAGTTATGCGGTAAGGGCTGCTATGGACAAAGGACTGAGAGTTCCGGAAGATATTTCAGTGATTGGCTTTGATAATCAGACTATTTTGCCGGATAACTACAGAGGGCCTCAGATTACCAGTGTATCCCAGCCTTTGTATCAGATCGGATATGACAGTATTGACCTGCTCAGCAGACAGCTGGAAGGGCAGGCTGAGGAACCATTTACAGAAAAAGTATATAAAACAGAAATTATTGAAAAAGATACTGTGACGAAACCAAAATAATACAGGAGGCTTCTACTTGGACTACAATAAATTATTAACCGGGAAAAGGGTATTGATTACAACCGGGGCGAGAGGAATCGGAAGGGATATTGCCAGACTTTTTGCAAGTCAAGGGGCTGTGATCCTATTGGGAGGACGGAATCAGGGATATCTGGAACATGCCGTAAAAGAGATTCGGGAGATTTCACCAACAAGCAAGGGCTATCTAATGGATCTGTCAGATGAAGACAGTATGGAAAAATGCTGCTGTGATATCATAGATACATTCGGTGGAACAGATATTCTTGTTCATACGGCAGGCATCAACCAAAGGATGCCGCTGCACGAATGTGCGGAGGCTGATCTGAAAAAAATGATGGAAGTAAACTATTTCAGTGGCTTGAGATTCGCCGGAAAGATGCTTCCTGGAATGATGGAGAGGAAAGAAGGAAATCTGATTTTTATATCCTCTATCCATGCATTTATGACGATGCCGGGAAATACGATGTACGCCGGGACGAAGGGAGCAATGGTATCAGCAGCCAGAGCCATGGCTTTGGATTATGCGTCATATGGGATTCGGGTCAATACGATCTGTCCGGGGTTGATTTTGAGTGATGTGGTAAAGGATGAAATCAAGGAATATCCGGAAGGGGACAAGCGGAAAACGTTTATAAAGCAGTTGAATTCTATGCAGCCGCTGCCGCCCGGAAAAATGAGAGATATTTCGAATACGGCTCTATTTCTGGCGAGTGAGATGTCTTCCTATATCACCGGACAAGTGATCATGGCAGACGGCGGTGCAAGTGCTGTGGCTCACCCCATGAAAGGAGGAGACGCAGATGCTTGAAGAAACAGGCATCCGGCCCTATATGAATGCTCACGATACGTATACGGTGTACGGCGGAAGCAGAATGGGCAGAGATGCATTGGAAGCTATGAAAGAGATTTCGGAAATTTTTGTGGATATGTATGAGGTGCAGCGAATTCTTGGAAAAAAGATTGCCGCGTTAACAAAAAATGAAGGCGCATATATTACAAACGGCGCGGCAGGAGGTCTGATGCTGGCTGCGGCGGTCTGTATGGCGAAGGGAAGTATGTATCGTTACAGAAAATTTCCGGATACCGGAAACGGGCCGGATGAAGCAATACTGCTGCATTGCCAGCATAATGCTTATGACAAAGCAATTGAAAGCAGCGGAGCCAGGATCATAGAGATCGGAGATTCCGATGAAACCAGAGAATATGAACTGGAAGAAGCCATCGGCGATAAAACAGCAGCAGTTTTTTATTTTGTTTCCAGCCTCTATGAAAGGGCATCCATGCCTTTGGAAAAGGTGATAAAAATAGCACACGGAAAGGAGATTCCAGTTGTTGTGGATGCTGCGGCCCAGCTTCCTCCGGTAGAAAACTTTTGGAAATTTACCGAGATGGGAGCAGATCTGGTCATTTTCAGCGGCGGAAAAACTTTATGCGGTCCGCAGGACAGTGGTGTGATTCTGGGCAGAAGAGACTTGATAGAAGACTGTATTCGTTTCGGAGCCCCCTCCCATGGTATCTGCAGAAGCTGCAAAGCCTCAAAAGAAGCTATGGCCGGTTTGTATGCAGCGATAAAAGCATATGTGGAAAAAGACCAGGAGAAGGAATATCAGCGGCTTTACTCCATGGCGATTCAAGTAAAAACAGAATTGGATGGTGTCTGCGGAATCAAGGCGGCTATCAGAGAAAAGGGGCCGGTAGGGCAGAGCTATCCAAGGACATTTTTAGATCTTCCATTTCATATATCTGCAGAGAAATTGAAAGAGAGTATGAGAAAAAGACATATTTATATAGGACTGGAACAGGGAAATACTATATATATCAGTCCTCTTAATTTAAAACAGCATGAATTGGAAACGGTGATAGAAACTTTAAAAAACTGTTTGATGGAAAGTCAGGAGGAGACTTTATGAGTGAAATAAGTGATAGAATCGAACGTTTAAATATAATCCTTCCTATCAGGGATCGGAGGGGGCAGGGGGCTGTAGATGCGGTTCTTGTGAGAGACATGCTCTATCTTTCCGCACACCTTCCGACAGATGAGGAAGGCAGACCCGTCTATACAGGAAAATTAGGAAAAGAATTGAATGTGGAGGATGGTTATCAGGCGGCAAGACTGTGCGGTATGAATATGCTGGCCACGATCAAAGAATATATTGGCGAATTAGATCGTGTAAAATATGTTGTTAAGGCTCTGGGCGTGGTAAACAGTGCGGAAGATTTCAGTTCCCAGCCGGCAGTTATGAATGGATTCTCTGATTTGATGGTGGAAGTATTCGGAAAGAGAGGGCAGCATGCGAGAAGTGCAATGGGTGCCTATGCGCTTCCGGAAAATGTCCCCATTGCGGTGGAAGCGATCGTCTGCATACGTGATTGACAGGAAGGAAGATGGAGTATGATTAACAGGTTGACAGAAAATGGGATGCCGTTTGAACCAAAATATAGAACGAAGCGGGGAATCATTGTGATGCGGAGAAAAGATCATCTTCTCTATGTATCCGGCCATGGCCCTGAAAATCAGATTACAGGTAAACCCATATACAGTGGAAGGATTGGAAAAGATCTGACTTGTGAAGAGGGATATCTGGCTGCCAGAGAATGTGGGATTATCATACTGGGAGCTGTTAAGGATGCCTTGGGAAGTCTGGATCGAATCGAGAGGATTGTAAAAGCGTTCGGAATGGTGAACTGCGAAGGGGAATTTTACGATTTGGACGGAGTGATGGATGGTTTTTCAGATGTTATGACAGAGGTATTGGACGAAAGGGGGTATCATGTCCGTACGGTTATGGGCACGCATAACCTTCCAAACGGAAATATACCTGTGGAAATTGAAACCATTTTCGCGGTGAGGGAATGAATATGGAATTGAATTTGAACCGACGTGAGGAGATACTGGAGCTTACCGGCCAATGGCACGGTGAACGTTTTGAGGATGGAAGGCCCAGAGTTCCGGATCATTTTCTGGAAAAAATCCGGAAAATGACTCTGGAAGAGGTCTGGCTTCCGCTTTATGTACAGGGATATCAATTTCAGTTTGAAGGAGAACTGAAACGCCTTCACGCAAAAGAAAAAATGGTGGGCAGGGCCGTAACCTGCACCTTTGTTCCTGCAAGGCCGGATCTTCTGCAGATAACAAAAGCCTACGGCGGTAAAAAGGGATGGGCGGGAACTTGCAATCAATGGGTGGTAGACAGTCTGGAAGCTTCGGATGTGGTAGTAGCCGATATGTATGACAAGATTTACAACGGAACGTTTGTAGGAGGGAATCTCACGACTGCCATAAAAACAAGGACCGGAAACGGCGGGGCTGTGATATGGGGAGGAGTTCGGGATATCGAGCAGATGAAAAAGATAGAGGGCGTACAGGTGTGCTATCGGGGCGTGGATCCTACACCGATCCGGGAATGTGTAATGACAGGCTTTAATGGGGTTACAAGAATTGGCAAGGCGGTATGTCTTCCTGGGGATGTGGTGTTTTCCACGGAAAGCGGTGTTCTCTTTATTCCGGCTCATATGGTGGAAACTGTGATCAATGAGGCAAATAAGTCCCATGCCAAGGACATTTTTGGGTTTGAGATGCTAAGACAAGGGGTCTATACCACAGCTCAGATTGACAGTACAATCTGGAGCATGGAGATGCTGGACAATCTGGAAAGGTTTTTGAATCATTATCAGCAGAATGAAGAATACCAGGGGCTGGATTGGAATTTGGAAAAATCGGCTGCACAGGGAGAGCCGGAAGCGGTAAAGGAAATCATGAAGCGATGTCTGGAGTAAAATATTCAGGGGAAGCAGTAAAATGCTTCCTCTTTGTTGTTTTGAAGAACGCTTGATTTCAGGAAATTCAGGAAGTAATTTGATAAATCTTGTCAGAACCGCACAAAATATGCTATACTGACAAATGTGCGCCGCCCCCGCTGGAAAATTCTGGGGCAGGGGCACAGAAAAGAGATGGAGAATGAAAAATGGAAGAGATACTGTTTAAAAGGCCGGAACTGGAGGATCAGGAGATCATTGCCCCGTATTTTGAGAAGGCTCCGAGCAGAAGCTGTGAGCGGACCTTTGCGAATGTTTACCTCTGGTCCAGGCACTATCATGTACAATATGCGGTCATAGAAGGCGCTCTGGTCTTCCGGGATGACGGAGAGAAGCTTGCCTTCGCCTACCCGGCAGGAGAACCGGAGGCCGTGAAGCGGGCGCTGGAATACCTGATGCGGTATACAGAGGAACAGAAAGCTCCTTTTATACTCTACAATGTCACGGAAGAGAATTTTGCCCAGATGGAGGCATGGTATCCGGGGCAGTTTCAGATCGAGTACCTCCGGGATGAAGCGGACTATGTGTATGAGACGGAGAAGCTTGCCACCCTGGCGGGAAAGAAGCTGCACGGCAAGCGCAATCACATCAATAAGTTCAAGTCCTTGTATCCGGACTGGAGTTATGAGCCGATTACCGGGAAAAATGCGGAAGAATGCTTTCAGATGGCCCTGGAATGGCGCAACGAGAACGGCTGCGAGGAGGACCTGGAAAAAAACGCGGAGATGTGTGTGACCCTGAATTTCCTGCGCCTGTTCCAGGAACTGGGGATGAAGGGCGGCCTGATCCGGGTAGAGGGCAAAGTGGTGGCCTTCTGTGTCGGAGAACCAGTCTGCGAGGATACCTTTGTGGTTCATGTGGAGAAAGCGTTTGCGGAAGTGGAAGGGGCCTACCCGATGATCAACCAGCAGTTTGTACAGCATGAATGCATGGAGTATCAATATGTAAACCGGGAGGAAGACACCGGAGCAGAGGGGCTGAGGAAAGCCAAACTTTCCTATCATCCGGCATTTCTTGTGGAAAAAGGGATCGTGACCCGGAAGGTATGAACGCGAGACGGGGAGATACCCTGCCGGAAATAGAATTTCAGATCATGAGCGGGAGAACGATAGATTCGATCCTGCGGAAAAAGGAGACAGATGCGATGATTTCAAAAAAGATGGAAAATATGGTGGCAAACAGTTCTGCCATCCGTGCAATGTTCGAGGAGGGCAACCGCCTGGCAAAGCTCTACGGCAAGGAAAACGTTTTTGATTTCAGCCTGGGGAATCCCAATGTTCCGGCGCCGGAGGCAGTGAAACAGGCCATCCTGGAGATTCTGCAGGAGGAGGACCCGGTGGCGCTTCATGGCTACACCAACAGCAATGCAGGATATGAGGATGTGAGACAGGCTGTGGCACAATCTTTGAATGAGCGGTTCGGCACTGCATTTGCGGCGAAGAACATTACCATGACCGTGGGGGCGGCCGGCGGGCTGAATGTGATCTTAAAGTCCCTGCTGAATCCGGGGGACGAGGTCATTGTATTTGCGCCCTATTTCGGGGAATACCGGAGCTATACCGACAACTACGACGGCGTCCTGGTGGAGATTTCTCCCAATACCGCAGATTTCCAGCCCAAGCTGGATGAGTTTGAAGAGAAGATCACGCAAAAGACAAAGGCCGTGATCGTCAATACGCCCAACAATCCCACCGGAGTCGTTTATTCTGAGGAGACGATCCGGAGAATGGCGTCCATTCTGGAAGCAAAGCAGAAGGAATATGGAACGGAGATCTATCTGATCTCAGACGAGCCCTACCGGGAGCTTGCATATGACGGTGCAAAGGTCCCCTACCTGACAAAATATTATGCAAACACGGTGGTAGGATATTCCTTCAGCAAATCCCTGTCGCTTCCCGGGGAGCGGATCGGATATCTGGTGATCCCCGATGAGGCGGCAGACAGCGAGGCGCTGATCAGCGCGGCCAATGTGGCGACCAGGATCCTGGGATTTGTGAATGCGCCGACACTGCAGCAGAAGGTGGTCAAATACTGCCTGAACGAGAAGACGGATATTTCCTTCTATGACCGGAACCGGGAGACATTATACAACGGCCTGAAAGAACTGGGCTTTGAGTGTATCAAGCCGGAGGGGGCGTTTTATCTTTTCGTAAAATCTCCGGTTGCGGATGAAAAGGCATTCTGCGCGGCGGCAAAAAAATATAATATTCTGATCGTTCCGGGAAGCTCCTTTGGATGTCCCGGATATGTCAGACTGGCCTATTGTGTGTCCCATGAAACGATCGTAAATTCCCTGCCCAGGTTCGCCGAGCTGGCGAAGGAATATGACTGCAGATGATCCGAGGCGAAGCGGCGCGATAGCGATAGTCTGTATGGCAGACGAGCTGGAGGTCTGCTGTCCGGAAAAGGAATGATACAATATATGAACTGTACCGCAGGATACACCCAGACTTGGACTGCCTGGAAAAGGAATGACAGCCCAACACAAACAGACAGAATAACAGGAGATGAGATCAGTGGAAATCAATCCCAGAATCATAAAGAATATACGAAAAGTAGACCCTTATGTACCAGGCGAGCAGCCTCAGCGTAAGGTGATAAAATTGAATACCAACGACAATCCGTATCCGCCCGCCCCCGGGGTGGAGCGCGCCCTACGGGAAATGGATACGGACAGGCTCAGATTATATCCGGATCCTTCTGCAAATGAGCTGGTGTCCGCATTGGCGGAGCATTACGGGGTGGGCACGGACCAGGTGTTTGTTGGCGTCGGTTCGGACGATGTGCTGTCCATGTGCTTTCTGACCTTTTTTAACTCCGAAAAGCCCATACTTTTCCCGGATATTACGTATTCCTTCTATAAAGTCTGGGCAGAATTATATCGGATTCCTTATGAATGCCCGAAGCTGGATGAAAATTTCCGGATCGTGAAGGAAGATTATTACCGGGAAAACGGCGGAGTGATCTTTCCCAACCCCAATGCGCCTACGGCTATTTATGAAGAGCTTGGATTCGTAGAGGATATCCTCATTCATAATCCGGATGCGGTCGTGATCGTGGACGAGGCATATATTAACTTCGCGGGAAAATCCGCGCTGGAGCTGATCGGCCGATACAGCAACCTGATCGTTGTCCAGACCTTTTCCAAAGCCCGCTCCATGGCCGGCATGCGGATCGGATATGCGATCAGCAGCCCTGCACTGATCCGGTATCTCAACGATGTGAAATATTCCTTCAATTCCTATACCATGAATCAGACGTCGATCGTCTGCGGCACGGAGGCGGTGAAGGACCGGGCATATTTTGAGAAGACCACAAAAAAGATTGTGGAAACGAGGGAATGGGCGAAGGAAGAGCTCCGAAAGCTGGAATTCGAATTTCCGGATTCCAGGGCAAATTTCATCTTTGCAAGACATCCGCGGTATGATGCCGGGGAACTGTTCGAGGAATTGAAGAAACAGGATATCTATGTGCGCCACTGGGACAGCGAACGGATCCGCCAGTATCTGCGGATCACCGTGGGAACCAGGGAAGAGATGGAGGCACTGTTCGCGGCGCTGAGAGCGTATATGTGTTATACTAAAAACAGCAGGAGAGAATTTAGAAGATGAAAGAAGCACTGATCAGTTGGTTCATAGATAATTTAGGCGGAAAAGTCGGAAAAGAAGTGATCTTGTTTCTCATTTCCATGGTACCGATCCTGGAGCTTCGAGGGGGGCTTTTGGCCGCGGGACCGGCGGTATTGGACGTACCCATGTGGGAAGCGATCCCCATCTGCATCGTCGGAAACCTGATCCCGATCCCCTTCATCCTCCTTTTGATCACCAGGATCTTTGACTGGATGAAGGGCACGAAACGGCTGAAGCCGCTGGTAGAGAAGCTGGAAAAAAAGGCCATGAGCAAGAGCGCCAACATTGAAAAATATGAGTTCTGGGGACTGGTTGCCTTTGTGGGGATCCCGCTTCCGGGCACCGGAGCCTGGACAGGCTCACTTATCGCGGCATTAATCGGGATCCGTTTCCGGAAGGCGTTTCCGGCGATCGTGCTGGGAGTGTTTGTGGCGGCATTTTTGATGACGGTGCTGTCTTATGCGGTACTTGGCGGGATTTTTGTATAAATGATACTGTCCACACCCTGAACAGGCATTCATAATCATGGTTCGCCGGCTGATGAAATCCACCCGTTGACACCGGTTTGAAATATCCGTATAATAAAGGAAAAGACGGTGCGGAACGATATAGAATCACTGCCGTATATTGCCGGTTTTCTGGCGGGCAGCGGCCAAATGTTCCGCCGGGAGGGAAGTTGCAGCATGATTGCGGAAAATGATGAGAAAAAAAGAAGTAAGCTCTGGAGAATTGCGATGACCGTTTCATCGGTATTGATCATTGTCATCGCCGTATTTTTTGGATATACGCTTTTTACTTCGAATCCGTTGGAGGGAAGATGGGTGAACGAAGGCAGCGGCCTTGTCATGCGGATCCAGGGCAACGGATCTGCATCCATCGAATGGCCGGATGAATCGGACGGCGCGGTAGAACTGCAGTATCATGTGGATCTGAAATCCAAAATATTCACTTTGTATCAGGGAGAGGAAAACGGGACCTCGCAGGAGGTCTATGATACGTCGGCAGAATCCGGTTTTGCCGCGGAGAATATGGAAGGAAGCTATGACTACAGCCTGGAACAGGGAGAATTGACACTGACAGAACGGGAGTATGGTGATCAGATGGTATTTGAAAAAGAGTAGGATAACGCATGGAGGGATAAACAGCTTTGTATGTTCGGGAAGCTCCGGATATGCAGGGCTGTTTTGTGTCATGGAATAGACCTCAAGGCATCCTATTTATGGCTGTTTTATAAGATATCGGAAAGGAGACAATAGAACATGCTGAGACAGAACACAAAGGAAATCCGGATCGGAGACGTGGTGATCGGAGGAAATCATCCGGTGGCGATCCAGTCTATGACCAATACAAAGACCGAGGATATCAAAGGAACCGTGGAGCAGATCCACAGGCTGGAGGCGGCAGGCTGTGAGATCGTGCGCTGTACCGTTCCCACTCTGGAAGCGGCTGAGGCACTCCGGGAGATCAAAAAAAATATTCAGATCCCTCTGGTGGCGGATATCCATTTTGACTATCGGATGGCGATCGCGGCCATGGAGAACGGAGCTGACAAGATCCGGATCAATCCGGGCAATATCGGTGGAGAGGAGCGCCTGAGGGCAGTGGTCGATAAGGCGAAGGAACGAGAGATTCCCATCCGGGTCGGCGTCAACAGCGGTTCCCTGGAAAAAACACTTCTGGAAAAATACGGTGCAGTGACGGCCGAAGGAATCGTAGAGAGCGCGCTGGATAAGGTGCGGATGATCGAGGAGATGGAGTATGACAATCTGGTGGTCAGCATCAAATCCTCCGATGTCATGATGTGCGTGAAAGCCCACGAGTTGATCGCAGAGCAGTGTCCGTATCCGCTGCATGTGGGAATCACGGAAGCAGGAACGGTCTACTCCGGAAATATCAAATCCTCGATCGGCCTGGGGATCATTCTCTATGAAGGCATCGGAAACACAATCCGGGTGTCCCTGACCGGCGATCCGGCGGAAGAGATCCGCTCCGCAAAGCTGATCTTGAAGACCCTGGGGCTTCGCAAGGGCGGCATCGAGGTGGTATCCTGTCCTACCTGCGGCAGAACCCAGATCGACCTGATCGGGCTTGCAAATCAGGTGGAGAAGATGGTCCAGGAATTTCCGCTGGATCTCAAGGTAGCCGTCATGGGATGCGTCGTGAACGGCCCGGGAGAAGCCCGGGAAGCAGATATCGGGATTGCAGGCGGCAAGGGCGAAGGACTTCTGATCAAAAAGGGAGAGGTCGTAAAAAAGGTAAAGGAAGAGGAACTTTTGGAAACGTTGCGCCGGGAATTGCAGAACTGGGAAAATGAGTGACAGGAGCTGATCAATTGGAACAAGTAGGAACCGCAAAACTATTTTTTGATGTATTTCCCACATTAAAAGTGGAGGACTCTGTCCGCATGCTGTTTTCGGATGTGGAAGTGAAGAAGATCACCACCAATTCCGCACGGGATTTTCTGCACGTTTACATATTCAGCCGGCATCTGTTTCAGAAGAAGCAGATCTGGCATATGGAGCACAAGATCAAGGAGCAGCTGTTCGGAACCTCCATGGTCCAGATTCATATAGAAGAAGAATACAGCCTGTCCGAGCAGTATACCCCCGCCGCCCTGATGGCGGAGTACCGGGAGAGCATTTCCCAGGAACTGCGGGGCAGCAGCGTGCTGGCGGCCAATATGTTCGACCAGGCACAGCTTCGGTTTGAGGAGGGGCAGATCTGCTGTCTGGAGCTGGCGGATACCATCGTATCCGAAGGAAGACGGGAGCAGATCCTGGAGCTTCTGGACGAGGTGTTCAACCGGCGCTGCGGCATTCCGACCGAGTTCCGTGTCACCTACCGGGAGAAAAAGGAAAGTAAGACACGGGAGTTTGAGGAGCAGCGGATCCAGCGGGAGATCAACGCCATTTTCCAGAGGAATAAAAGCATTCACGGGGAAATGGATCCTGACGGGATGGGCTCCGGGGAACCCTCCAACGGCAGCGATTATGCGGCCCCCTGGGAGGAACCGGGCAGTGCTTCCGGTGCTGCCTCAGACCGGACGGGCGGCCCGGATGCAGCAGGAGACCAGGGCAGCGGAACCAAAACGGCCCGGAATGCAGCAGGAGCCGCAGCCGGGAAGAACGGAACCGCAAATGGAGCCGCGGCCG
>CATLCV010000100.1 GCA_949893755.1 uncultured Lachnospiraceae bacterium
CCCAGATGTAGCCGCCTTCGGACTTCATCACGCGGGCTACGGCATCGTCGATCAGGGTGTAGAAGTAGACGATTCCGGCCTCTTTGAATCTGTCCGCGTATTCCGCGTCATAGATCTCCTGGAAAATATCTTTAAAGGTGTGGTCGTATTTTTTGGAGATCGTGTCTTTGGTCGCGAACCAGAGATCCTGTTTGATGTCCAGAGCGTAGTTGAAACAGCTTCTGGCGAAGCTGGCAATGGACTGGTTCAGGTTGTGCATTCCCTGGGCTACGCCGGGACCTGTGTATTCGTGCACCAGTTCGCGGTGCTCCGTTCCGTCCTGGGCGGTGTAGACCAGCTCCACCTTGCCGGCTCCCGGAATCTTCATCTCTGTGTTTTTGTATACGTCTCCGTAAGCATGCCTTGCGATGGTGATGGGCTTCTTCCAGTTCTTGACGCAGGGCTCGATCCCCTTTACCACGATGGGGGCACGGAATACGGTTCCGTCCAGAATGGCACGGATCGTACCGTTGGGGCTCTTCCACATTTCCTTCAAGTCATATTCGTCCATACGCGCCGCGTTGGGCGTGATGGTGGCGCATTTTACGGCAACCTTGTATTTTTTCGTGGCATTTGCAGAATCTATTGTGACCTGATCGTCTGTCGCGTTGCGGTGTTCCAGCCCCAGGTCGTAGTATTCCGTATTCAGCTCAATGAACGGCTCCAGGAGATGCTCCTTGATCATCTTCCAGAGGATCCGGGTCATCTCATCCCCGTCCATTTCCACGATCGGCGCTGCCATTTTAATTTTTTCCATTGGATAACTCCTCCTCGTTTATTCGTATTTGTGCTGAGTCGTTCCGTTTATTCTTCCGTCCCCTGTCTCCGCAGGTTCTGCATCACATGGAGCACATGCTCATTGGCAAGCTGTTCCGCCAGATTGGCATCCTTGTCCCGGATGGCCCGAAGGATCTGCTTATGCTCCCGGATCGACTTCCTGGCACGCTCCTCCGAGACCATGGAGGAACGTCTCGCCATCAGGGAATACCTGTGAAAATCCGTCAGCACATGGCTTAACATACGGCTCTGGGAGGCTTCATACAGTACCCTGTGAAATCTGCCGTCCAGCTCCGTCACCTGATCCGCGCTGCTGCCGTACCGCCTGGAATGAAATTCCGAGAGAAAGATGATCTCCTCCAGCTCTTCCAGCTGCTCCTCCGTAATATGCTCCGTCGCCCATCTCGCACAGAGCCCTTCCAGCATGAAACGCATCTCATAGATATCCTGAATGTCTTTTTGCGTGATCCCGGTCACAAAGGCGCCCTTATTCGGAATGATCGTAACCAGCCCTTCCAGCTCCAGCTGGCGCAGCGCTTCACGCACAGGCGTCCTGCTGACGCCAAGCTCTTTTCCAAGAGCAACCTCCCGAAGCTCCTCGTGCTCTTTATATGTACCATTGAGAATCTTGTCCCGGATGCTCTGAAACACGTGACCTCTCAATGAATTCTCCTGATGTCCCTCCATCATTTCCTCCTGTCAGGGTGTAAACAGTAACAGGTATCATTGTATACACTAATACAATTTTTGTCAATATATGGAACACAAGAAGAAAATAACCGCGTGCAAAAACTGCAGGCCGCAGGGAATCCGCGGCCTGTAAAAAATCGAAGCTCAGACGATAACCCGGACCTTCAGCACCCCTTTGATCTCTCCCAGATGCTTCACAACTTCTTCGGAAATCTCCGCATCTACATCGATCATCGTGTATGCGTATGCCTTCTTACTTTTGTTTGTCATCAGCGTGATATTCATATTTTCCTTCGCAAGAAGAGACGTAAACTGTCCCAACATATTTGGGATATTATGATGCAGGATCGTGACCCGGCTGCCCTCTTCCTTGACTCCCATATTGCAGTCCGGATAATTCACGGAATGGGTGATGTTTCCGTTTTCGAGATAATCCCGCAGCTCCTTCACTGCCATTTTCGCGCAGTTGTCCTCGGATTCCTCCGTGGATGCCCCCAGATGCGGGATCACGATCGCGCCTTTCACGCCTGCGATCTCCGGGGTCGGGAAATCCGTCACATACCGGTTCACCGTACCGGAAATGAGCGCATCCACGATGGCTTCGCTGTCTACCAGGATATCCCGGGCAAAGTTCAGGATGATGACGCCCTTCTTCATCAGACTGATGGCCTCCCGGTTGATCATGCCCTTCGTGCTGTCCATGGCCGGCACGTGAATGGTGAGATAATCACATTCCTTGTAAAGCTCATCCACCGTCTTTGCGTGATGGATATTCCGGGAAAGCTGCCATGCGGCATCTACCGATACATAGGGGTCATATCCGTACACATCCATGCCCAGATGGATGGCCGCGTTGGCAACCCGCACGCCGATGGCTCCCAGGCCGATGACTCCCAGCTTCTTGCCGTCAAGCTCTCTTCCGGCAAAGGCCTTTTTTGCTTTCTCGGCCTCCTTCGCCAGGTCGCCGTCCTCTTCATGCTCCTGCACCCAGTTGATGCCTCCGATGATATCCCGGGCCGCAAGCAGCATCCCGGCCAGCACCAGCTCCTTGACACCATTGGCATTGGCGCCCGGCGTATTGAATACTACGATTCCCTTTTCCGCACATTTTTCCAGAGGGATATTGTTCACTCCGGCCCCGGCACGGGCAACCGCCTTCAAGTCCTTTCCAAATTCCATCTCATGCATGGCGGCGCTGCGGACAAGGATCGCATCTGCCTCGTCTGCGCTTTCTACCCTGACATAATTTTCGTCAAATCGTTCAATTCCAACCGGCGCGATTGGATTCAAGCAATGATATTTATACATCTTACAGATTCTCCTCTTCAAACTTCTTCATAAATGCAACCAGCGCTTCCACGCCTTCATAGGGCATGGCGTTGTAAATGCTCGCGCGCATGCCGCCCACGGTTCTGTGTCCTTTGAGGTTTTCCAGGCCGGCCGCCTTTGCTTCTTTTACAAATCTGGCATCCAGATCCGCATCCCCTGTGACAAACGGTACATTCATGAGAGAACGGTCCTTCGGTACGACAGTCCCCTTGAACAGCCTGCTCTGATCCAGGAAATCATACAGCAGCTTCGCTTTCTTTTCGTTGCGCTCCTTCATCACTTCCAGACCGCCCATCTTTTTCAGCCACTGGAACACCTTGCCGCAGATATAGATCCCGTAAGCCGGCGGTGTATTGTATAAAGATTTCGCGTCCGCATGGGTCTTGTAGGTCAGCATCGTGGGAGTTCCCGGCAGGACATCCTCTGTGATCAGGTCTTCCCGGATGATCACGATCACAACACCGGCCGGACCGATATTTTTCTGAACCCCGCCGTACACGATCCCGTATTTCGTCACGTCGACGGGTTCGGATAAGAAGCAGGAGGAAACATCCGCTACCAGAAGCTTCCCCTTCGTATTGGGCAGTTCATGATACTTGGTTCCGTAGATCGTATTATTTTCACAGATATAAACATAATCCGCGTCCTCGGAAACCGGAAGGTCGGAGCAGTCCGGGATGTAAGAATAGGTCTGATCCTCCGAGGAAGCGATCCGGTTGACCTTTCCGTACTTTTCCGCCTCCTGAGCCGCCTTTTTCGCCCACTGTCCGGTGATGATATAATCCGCCGTTCTGTTCTTCATCAGGTTCATCGGGATCATGGCAAACTGCTGGGAAGCGCCTCCCTGCAGGAACAGCACCTTATAATTGTCCGGAATCCCCATCAGTTCCCGCAGATCCGCCTCCGCGCCTGTGATGATCTCCTCATAGGCCTTGGAACGGTGGCTCATCTCCATCACGGACATGCCGGTTCCTCTGTAATCCAGCATCTCGTCTGCTGCTTCCTGAAGCACTTCCTCCGGCAGTACCGCCGGCCCCGCCGAAAAGTTATATACTCTGCTCATGTTTCATTCCTCCTTTTAGTACGGATCACGCAGTCCATGCGTAACCCTGTTCTTGACCGTTACAGATCCTCTTCATCAAATGCTTCGCTGATCGCCGCGCCGGGCGCAACCATCGGCCATACTTTATCGTCGCAGTCGATCTGACAGTCGATCAATACAGGCCCGTCTGACTGCAGCGCCTTTGCAAACGCCTCCTGAAACTCCTCCCGGGTAGTGACGCGGATCCCGACTGCCCCCATGGCCTCGGCCAGCTTGGCAAAATCCACCCCGTCGTTCAATACCGTGGCGGAATACCGCTGTCCGTAGAACAGGTTCTGCCACTGACGCACCATGCCCAGTACGTGGTTGTTGATCACCACCTCGATGACCGGGATCTGATACCGGGCCGCCGTGGCGATCTCATTCATATTCATCCGAAAGCAGCCGTCCCCGGCGATATTGACCACGGTCTTTTCCGGACAGCCCATCTTGGCTCCCAGAGACGCTCCCAGGCCGTAGCCCATGGTCCCCAGGCCTCCGGAGGTCAAAAATGTCCTGGGCCTGGAATACCGATAATACTGTGCCGCCCACATCTGGTGCTGTCCCACCTCCGTCACGATCACGGCATCCCCTTTTGTCTGCCGGTAGATCTCCTCGACCACAAAGGGGCCGGTCAGAGTATCCGGATGATATTTCATCGGGTACTGCTGCTTGTATTCCCGGATCCGTTCCATCCATTCCGGATGGGACTGCCGGGAGAGCTTTTTGTTCACCCGTTTCAGTGCTTCCCGGATATCGCCCGTCACTCCGGCAGTGATGAGCACATTTTTATTCATTTCCGCGGGATCCACATCAAACTGCAGGATCTTCGCGTTCTTTGCAAAGGTTTGCGTATTGCCTGTGACACGGTCGCTGAAACGGGCGCCGAATACGATCAGCAGGTCGCATTCGCTGACTCCGAAGTTGGAGGTCTTTGTCCCGTGCATGCCCAGCATCCCGGTGTAACGCTCATCGGTACCCGGAAACGCGCCTTTCCCCATCAGGGAATCGGTCACCGGCGCATCCGCCTTCTCCACAAACTCCTTGAGCTCCTCGCTGGCTCCGGAGAGCACGGCGCCGCCGCCGACAAATACAAAGGGCTGCTTTGCTTCTTCGATCATGGCCACTGCCCGGTCGATCTCTTCCTCTAAGATCTGTTCTCCATCCGGAACAAAGGGCTGGATCTCCTCCCTGGTATACTCCGCTTTGTTGGCCGTCACATCCTTTGGAATATCGATGAGTACCGGACCCGGCCTGCCGGACCGCGCGATCTGAAATGCCTTCCGGATGGTGTCCGCCAGGGTGTCCACATCCTTTACGATATAATTGTGCTTTGTAATAGGCATCGTGATCCCGGTGATATCCACCTCCTGGAAGCTGTCCTTTCCAAGCAGGGATACGCCTACATTGCAGGTGATCGCCACAATGGGGATCGAATCCATATACGCGGTGGCGATCCCGGTCACCAGGTTGGTCGCCCCCGGGCCGCTGGTTGCAAAGCAGACCCCGACCCTGCCGGTGGCACGGGCATATCCGTCCGCGGCATGGGCCGCCCCCTGCTCGTGGGAGGTCAGGATATGCTCTATTTCATCACTATGCTGATATAACGCGTCATATACATTCAGGATCGCACCGCCCGGATACCCGAATACCGTATCCACGCCCTGCTCCTTCAGGCATTCAATCACAATGTCTGCTCCTGTCAAATACATTGCAGGCACCTCCTAATCATTCGTTTGTTTTCGGGATCTCCAGGATGGCGCCCCGGTTGCCGGAGGTCACCATGGAGGCGTATCTTGCCAGATATCCGGTCTTCACATTGGGCTCCTTTGGCTGCCATTTTGCTTTTCTTGCAGCCAGCTCCTCCTCGGACACATCCAGCTCCAGCTTCAGCTCCGAAATGTTGATCCGGATCAGATCCCCTTCTTCTACCAGCGCGATCGGGCCGCCCACTGCCGCTTCCGGCGACACGTGGCCGATGGAAGCGCCTCTGGAGGCTCCGCTGAAACGTCCGTCCGTGATCAGCGCCACGGAGGAACCCAGTCCCATGCCGGCAATGGCGGAGGTTGGATTGAGCATTTCCCGCATTCCGGGACCGCCCTTGGGACCTTCATAGCGGATGACCACCACATCCCCCGCGTGGATCTCTCCGCCCTTGATCGCCGCGATCGCGTCCTCTTCACACTCAAAGACTCTCGCAGGCCCTTCGTGGACCAGCATCTCCTCCACCACCGCGGAACGCTTGACCACACTGCCGTCCGGCGCCAGGTTCCCCTTCAGGACCGCAAGTCCGCCTGTCTCGCTGTAGGGATGGTCGATGGGACGGATGACCTCCGGATCCCGGTTGACACATCCGGAAATGTTTTCTCCCAGCGTCTTTCCGGTTACGGTCATACACTCTGTATGGAGCAGGTTCTTTTTATTCAATTCGTTCATCACCGCGCTGACGCCGCCGGCTTCGTTCAGGTCTTCCATATAGGTGGGGCCTGCCGGAGCCAGGTGGCACAGGTTCGGCGTCTTTGCGCTGATACCGTTTGCAAAATCAATCTCAAAATCCATGCCGATCTCATGGGCAATGGCCGGAAGGTGAAGCATACTGTTGGTGGAGCATCCCAGCGCCATATCCACGGTCAGAGCGTTCAGGACCGCTTCTTCTGTCATGATATCCCGCGGACGGATGTTCTTTCTCACCAGCTCCATCACCTGCATGCCCGCATGCTTGGCAAGGCGAATCCGTTCGGAATAGACTGCCGGAATGGTTCCGTTTCCCGGAAGGCCCATGCCCAGCACCTCGGTCAGGCAGTTCATGCTGTTGGCCGTATACATGCCGGAGCAGGAACCGCAGGTAGGACAGACATTGTTCTCAAACTCACAGACCTCTTCCTCGGTCATGGTGCCTGCCGCATAGGAGCCCACCGCCTCGAACATGCTGGACAGGCTCCGCTTCTGCCCCTTCACATGGCCAGCCAGCATGGGACCGCCGCTGACAAAGATGGTGGGCACGTTGATCCTGGCCGCCGCCATCAACAGTCCAGGCACATTTTTATCACAGTTGGGGATCATCACCAGAGCGTCAAACTGATGGGCCATAGCCAGCGCCTCGGTGGAATCCGCGATCAGGTCTCTGGTCACCAGGGAATACTTCATTCCGATATGTCCCATGGCAATGCCGTCGCAGACCGCGATCGCCGGAACCATGACCGGCGTCCCTCCTGCCATGGAGACTCCCATCTTGACTGCTTCCGTGATCTTATCCAGGTTCATATGCCCCGGCACGATCTCGTTGTAGGAGCTGACCACGCCTACCAGGGGCCTCTCCAGTTCTTCCTTCGTATATCCAAGTGCGTTGAACAGGGAACGGTGGGGCGCCTGCTGTACCCCCTTTGTAACGGTATCACTTCTCATCTTCGTATCCTTCCTTTCATCTGATATATCCGCAGATCCGATCTCCCATCTCGGCGGTGCCGATCTGCGTCTTTCCCTCTGACATGATATCTATGGTACGGTAACCTTCCTTTAACACCTGTGCGACCGCCTGCTCAATGGCATCCGCCTCCTTGTCCAGGTCAAAGGAGAAGCGCAGCATCATGGCTGCCGAAAGTATGGTGGCTATGGGATTGGCGATCCCCTTACCCGCGATATCCGGCGCGGAACCGCCGCTCGGCTCATAGAGTCCGAACCGGCTCTCGTTCAGGCTGGCGGATGCCAGCATCCCGATGGAGCCTGTCACCATGCTGGCCTCATCCGACAGGATATCTCCGAACATATTCTCCGTCAGGATCACATCAAACTGCTTCGGATCCTTCACCAGCTGCATGGCGCAGTTATCCACCAGCATATGCTCCAGCGCCACCTCCGGATACTCTGCCGCAACCTCCTCCACGACCTTTCTCCACAGCCGGGAAGAATCCAGCACATTGGCTTTGTCCACACTGGTCACCTTTTTCCGCCGCTTCATGGCAATATCGAAGCCCCTCCGGGCGATCCTGCGGATCTCGTTTTCGTTATATGTAAGGGTATCACAGGCTGTCAGGACACCGTCCACTTCTTCCGTAGAACGCTCCCCGAAATACAATCCTCCGGTCAGTTCCCGCATGATCATCATATCAAATCCGCCCTGTGTGATCTCTTCCTTCAGAGGACAGGCCCCTTTCAGTTCTTCATACAACACCGCCGGCCGAAGATTGGCAAACAGGTTCAGTTCCTTCCGGATCTTCAAAAGTCCTGCCTCCGGTCTCTTAGACGGCTCTAACCTGTACCAGGGTGAAGTCTTCGCGTCCCCTCCGATGGAACCCATCAATACGGCGTCGCTCGATCTTGCAAGTCCGATCGTCTCGTCTGTCAACGGAACTCCATGTACATCAATAGATGCCCCGCCCATCAAAAGCTGCGTATAATTCATCTCATGTCCGTAAACTTCTGCGGTCCGATCCAGGACCTTCATTGCTTCCGTCACGATCTCCGGCCCGATTCCATCGCCCTTGATCACACCGATATTTAATTTCATATCCCATCTTCCTTCCATATTATAAAAATACTGACTGCTGTTGAAGACCAACGATCAGGCCCCAAAAACACTATTTGTTTATCATACAGCATTTTTTCGGCTGTTTCAACCCTTTGAACTGCAAAATATATTGCCCAAAGCAGTGCCACTTCCTGTAAAAATCCACAAAAAATCCCAGTCAAAGCTCCCTGAAAGCGATACCCAGGAAACGAAAAGGACAAAAAAGAAACCGGAGGCTTCTGCCATCCGGAGTCTTTTTTGCCCTTTTCTATTCTGCTCCCGGTTTTTCAAGCTGAGCGATCGCTGACTTCTGCATGGGGATCCGGCAGTTCTTGTTGCTTCCGAATTCCACGATCACTGCTTCATCCGAAATATCAATAATCACACCGTAGAAACCGCTGGTCGTCAAAACCGTATCTCCGATCTCCATGGTGGCAAGCATTCCCTGGATCCGCTTCTGCTCCTTTTTCTGCGGACGCATCAAAAAGAACCAAAATACGCCGATCACAACCGCATACATGACAAAAATGCCGCCCAAACCTGCCGCTCCACCTGCTCCGCCTGAAGCTAATATTCCATTCATTTTTTGTTTCCTCCTAACTTTTGTACTCCGGAAAATACTCTGCATAGATATTCTGTCTCTATGGAAATTCCTGTACATGCCAAATCCTCTTCCGGCGCAATATACTTATCATACACAAAAAACCTTGATTCTTCAAGAGTAATTTTCCATTTTCATGCTTTCTTTTACAGTCTTATCTTAACTGTTCCTGAATCCCTGCGAGCTTCTTCTTTTTATAACTCTGATACTCTCCCGCCTCGATGGCATCCCGGATCTCTTCCATCATCGTATTGTAAAAATACAGATTGTGGAGGACGCAGAGACGCATTCCCAGCATTTCCTTTGCCTTGAGCAGATGCCGGATATAGGCGCGGCTGTAGCTTCTGCATGCCGGACACTGGCAGCCCTCTTCGATGGGGCCGGGATCCGTCTCGTATTTTGCGTTGAACAGATTCAGCTTGCCGTGGTTGGTATATACATGCCCGTGCCGCCCGTTCCGTGAAGGGTATACGCAGTCGAAGAAGTCCACGCCCCGGTCTACCGCTTCCAGAATATTGGCAGGCGTCCCCACTCCCATCAGATAGACCGGCCGGTCCCTGGGAAGCAGGGGAACTACAGCCTCCAGGATGCGGTACATCTCTTCATGGCTCTCTCCCACGGCCAGGCCGCCGATGGCATATCCGGCCAGATCCAGCGACGTGATCTGCTTCGCATGCTCCCTGCGGATGTCCTCATAGATACCTCCCTGGTTGATGCCGAACAGAAGCTGCTCACGATTGATCGTATCCGGCAGAGCGTTCAGCCTGTCCAGTTCTGCCTTGCAGCGTTTCAGCCAGCGGTATGTCCTGGATACGGAAGCCTCCATATAGGCACGGTCCGCCACGCTGGAAGGGCATTCGTCAAATGCCATGGCAATGGTGGACGCCAGATTGGACTGGATCTGCATACTCTCCTCCGGACCCATGAAGATCTTTCTCCCGTCAATATGGGAGTGGAAGTGCACCCCTTCCTCCTTGATCTTCCTTAAGCCTGCCAGAGAAAACACCTGGAATCCGCCGGAATCCGTCAGGATCGGCTTATCCCAGTTCATGAACCGGTGCAGTCCGCCCATCTGCCTGACAATCTCATCGCCCGGACGGACATGCAGATGGTAGGTATTGGACAGCTCCACCTGGGTTTTGATCTGACGCAGGTCATCGGTGGAAACCGCGCCCTTAATGGCGGCCGCGGTTCCTACATTCATGAAGACCGGCGTCTCGATAGTTCCATGGACGGTGGCAAAGCGTCCCCGCTTCGCCATCCCGTCTGTTTTTAATAAATGATACATCTTTCCCTCTTCTATAAATTGAATGATACGTCCTTTCCTTTTCTATGAATGGAAACTTCCACAAAATGAAGACTTGCACCTTCTTTTTTCTATTTCTGCCGCTCTGGATCGCTGCCATTTAATAATGTATGATCACAGGCGTCCCTACCGACAGCATACTGTACAAAGCCCCCGCCTGATCAACAGGCATGTTGATGCAGCCATGGGAGCCTAATCCGCTGGCATACAGCGAGCCTCCGAACGCCGGCTGCCAGTCAGCATCATGAAATCCGATCCCGCTCCAGGTCACGCGCATCCAGTATCTGACCACGGTCCGGTACTCGGGCTGGCCTGTTGACGGATCGATCTCACCTACCAAAGTAGAATTCGGTTCCATCTCCAGGATGCTGTACACACCGCTGGGTGTCTCCTTTGCCGGAGTCGGGACTCCGGTTACCACATCCGTCTCCAGCGCAGTGCTTCCATTCACGATATACCACATATGCTGGCCGGACAGATCCACTTCCAGATAAGTGCTGCCCCAGTCCTGCGGTCCCCGGGAAGCCGCCGTCTGGCCGGCAACATAGATTGGCTCCCTTGTCACCACTTCCCCGTTCTTGATGCTGTTGACCAACGCCGGAAATTCTGCGTCCTCATCCACGGACCATCCGTAAGTACCTCCTGACACCTCAACAGTCTTTCCCCATGGAGAGGTGATCGACCTGGTCTTGCCCACTGTATCGTACTGCTTTCCGAACTCTCTCAGCCATTCCCGGACGGCTCCCTCATTGAAAGTCACTTTCATCTCCGCGTCTGCTGTCACCCATTCAGAAATCAGTGTCTTGTCTACCACCACCGGCTGATCCATAGAGTACGTGATGCTTGCCTTGAGATACTGGTTCATCTCATTGCAGGCAGCCGTCACATCTCCGGATTCCGATGTATACTTGGGCAGGGAATAGCAGTTCTCCCCTACCATATCCAGCTCCGGCTGAAATTCCGAGATATACTGATGGATCTTTTCACGGAGAAGCTCCTGATTCACCTCTGTACCCGTCACTTCCGGTTCCACCACATACTCCGTGCCGTTAAACTTGGGATACGCAGACGTGGGCGGAATCTGCTCCGCCTTTACCGCCTGCAGCGTGCGGATCTTATCCTCCAGCGCATCCCGGTCATAGGACACATCCACCGTAGCCTTGGAGGAATTTTTCACAAAAAATGCCTGGGGCCAGAGAAATGCGTTCTGCCTTTTTAAAACATTTTCAATGTCCTTATTCTCATTGTATTTCAGAGAAATCTCTTCCCCGCTGATGCTGTCTGTCTTATTGTCCTTTTCCAGAATTGTCAGACTGTAGCCCTGCACCTGCTGTTCTATGTATTCCTTCACGTCTGCCGCTGTCTTCATGGAAAAATCATGACCGTTGATCTCCGTATTCATATAGAAATGACTCGTAAAATATACGGAAACGCCGATATAGCCCGCCGCAAGCACACCAACGAACACGCCGGCCGCGATCAAAGGAATGGGAACTCCCGACTTTTTCGGTCTCCTCCCTGCACCGGATGTCCTGGCAGGATTGCCGGAATTCCGTTTTGCGCCCTGTCTTCCGGCTCCGGTCTTCTGGGGACCGGATTTTCCTGCGGTTCCTTTGGAGGCTCCGGTCTTTTGCGCGGCACCCTTCTGAGGACCGCTCTTTGCCGGGTTGCTTTTTGGCGCATCGGTTTTTCCTGAAGTGCTTTTCTGTGAAGTGTTCTTTCCGGTGCTGCTCTTCTGTGTTCCGGTACCGGTCTTCTGCGCTCCAGTTTTTCCGGTGCCGGTTTTCTGCGCTCCGGTTTTTCCGTCACCATTCTTTTGCGCTCCGGTTTTTTCCTGGCCGGCTGTTTTATTTCCAGTATCCTTTTTTCCTGGATCATTTCTCATTTTGTCTGAATTCTTTGCGTTTTCTTTTTTCATATCTTCCTGATCCCGAACCTCCGAATTCCATTCTTTGCTTCCTGATGTCTGATATTGAATGTCTGTTTTCTTCCTGCTCGCATCCGCACCTGCCGGATCGTTTTCTGTCAGGTTCCTTTTATAATCTGGCGTCGACGCATTTTTTTCCACCTGTGCCGGATCTTCCCTTTTGTTTTCATGGAAGCCCGTGTTTATGTCCTCATCTTCATCCAGATAATCATCTTCGTCATCCAGATAGTAATCCTCATAATTTATCTCTTCTCCTGCGTAAGAATCATCATTCTGATCTTTGGCATTTTTGCTCATCTGATACTTCTCCCTTAAAAATGAGTTACTGCTCTCACCTGAGGTATTCACAGCAACTTTTCATCCATCTGCTTCCTGAAATGCGGATGGATTTTAGACTCTGGAATCATCAACCTATAGACATCCAGATTTTATTATATAACGAAAGGCTGGGAATGTACAGCACAAATCTCCTTAATTGCATTTTTCAAGCTTACAGGTATGCTTTTTACTCTTGTCATCATAATTGATCCCGACCAAAAGTATCTCTCCGCCATAATCCTTGAGCGCCTGCGGATAGTCCCTCTTTTTGATCTGCTCGATTGCCCCCTGTTCCGTCTTATTCCACTTCAATTCAACCAGAAGCAGCGGCATGGAAGAGTTTTTCTTTGGAAAGAAAACTACATCCGCGTACCCATGTCCTGACGGCAATTCATCAATTTTTAAAAATTCATCCACACAGCTGATATACGCAACCCGAATCACACTGCGCAGCGCCTGCTCGTTATTATAAAAGGCAGGCGCCGTTCCTGCTTTATGGGCTTCTTCAATGGCTGCTGCCACTTTCTCCTCATCCAGGTTCAGCGTTGCATCCAGAAGAGCATCTGAACTGCGGATGAGCTTCGCGATTTCCTTATGCTTTCCGGTCGTCACTACGCGCACAAATTCTTCCCGGATCTCTTCATTCGGAATATGCACCGTTTTGTCACTCATATCATAAGCCAGGTATCCCAGATGAACTAACAGCGTAAGGACATCATCCCTGGTTTTGATCGTAGTCATATCATTCTGAAATGTAATGGTACTGATCTTGATCCTTGCGCCGCCCAGCATCTGGACAATCGCTTCTTTTAAACCATCCTCATTCATTTCAATATAAATCTTAAGTGTCTCATACGTTTCTGTCTGTGTCCAATAATTCGAAAATTCCCTGTTTTTTACTGCCTCCATAACAGAATGGGGATTATATACGGATGTCACACGGCTGAAAGAATACCCATCATACCATTTTCTGGCCTCTTCAAAATCCATCTGATATTTTTCACAAAGCTCCCGAACCTCTGCTTCCGTAAATCCGACATATTCCGCGAGCCTTTTTGGAAAAACCATCGTATATTCTCTAAAATCTGTCATGGCGGACTGCGTGCCGTATTTCTTGATCGGCAGGATCCCCGTTATATAAGCCCCATCAAAGATGGTATCTGTCCAGCTGCTCTAAAACAGGCTTCGCAGAAAAAGAATGTATTCTTTCTGCACTTTTTCATCGTTTCTTGATTCGCGGAACAACGCGTCCCATTCGTCAATGATCATGAAAAATTTTTCACCGGTGGCCTTTGCGGCAGTCACCAGCGCTTCCGCCGGATCCAGCCCTTCCGGAACATCATGGAAGGCTCCGGCAACTTCTGCCGCAACCGCTCTCTTTATCTCTTTTACAACATTTTTTAAATCCTCAGCCATTGATACAAACAGCGTGATATCCAAATAAATCACGTTATATTTATTCAGATATGTTTCATAAGAAGGATCCTTTGAAATGGCCAGATCTTCAAACAGCTCATGTGAATCACAGCTTTTGTCGTAATACGCGCACAGCATTTTTGCCGCAAATGATTTTCCAAAACGGCGCGGCCTGCTGGCGCAAACAAGTTTATCCGTTGTCCCTAATAGACTGTTCATAAAAGAAATCATCTCTGTCTTATCAATGTAGATTCCGTTTCTGATGGCTGCAAACCCATCGTTCCCGGTACTCAAATATTTTCCCATAATTTAATATTCCCCTTCAATCATTTATTTTCTCCCGAATCATATGATACAACCTTACATTCTTTCATATGACATGCGATTCCGAATTTCAATATCCGAGTCATTCCGTCTAAACGAGGCTGATCAGCATATCCCTCATCCTCAATCTGCCTCATGGCCTCATGGCAACCTGCATCTAAATTACCGTTGTCCGGATATTTCACCTCAATCACGATACCAAGTTTCTCAGAATGAATCTCAATCACAATATCCGCATACCCTTTTCCGCTTTCCCGGTTCGAAATCACCCGCCAGTCTTCTCTGAAACGAAGCAGTCCGAGCAAAAAACCATGATAAAAATTTTCCTTCAGTTCTTTTCTAACAGCAGTATCCCGAATACTGACCATTTCATCCAGATATTCCGAAAACAATGTCTGTACGGTTTTCGCATCTGCGTTCCGAAATGCTTCACAGAACTTGTTCAGCTTTGTACCGTCTTCCCTTGCCTTTCCCTGCATCCACTCCCTGATCTGCGTCATAAAAATATTATGGATTTCTTTGTTTGGAATCACCAACTGGCGGAGCTTCCCGGACATTTTCCCCTTCTGGGTTAAATAGCCTGTGGTAAAAAGGACACTCCATACATGATCGATCTTGTCGTATAATTCTTTATAGGTCAATTCTTCATTGATTTCTTTCACAACAGCTTCCCCGGCGATCAACCGCTCGATCTCATCTCTTGTATCCGCGTTCGCCATCCCAAGAAAATTTTTTACCACATCATTGCTGCTGGTATTCGACCAATAATCCTTAGGTTCTGTGTTCGGGTCATCCGTCAATTCATCGCAGAAGCTGATCACGTCCCACGGGCAATACACATCCACATTTCCAAAACGGTATCCATCGTACCACTCTTTAATCGTCCCATATTTACCCTCGAGATCATAATACGCCAGTATTTCCCGGACTTCATCATCTGTGAATCCAAAATACTCGTCGAACCTGACACTTGTGATCGACAATACCTTCGGATTATTCAACCCGGTAAAGATACTCTCCTTTGATACACGCAGGCATCCGGTCAGCACAGCAAAATACAGACTGTCATTCGTCTTTAACGCCTGCTCAAACATATTGCGCACCAAAAGTATCATTTCCTCGTAACAGCCCTGTTCATGCGCCTTCGCAAGAGGTACATCATACTCATCGATCAAAAGTACGACCTTTTTCCCATAATGCTTTCTGAGCAGCCCGGAAAGCGTCTTCAGACTCCCCATCAATACGGAATCCGGCATGACAAAGCTTTCTTTATTATTTTTATCTACAGTGATCAATTGTCTATAGCGCTCTTTTTCCGTTGCAGTCAGTTTCGCGCTTTCCATCAGCAGCGTTTCGAACCGAAGCGCCTCCTCCCCGACCACCGAGCACATGAGGGCGCGCGCAGTCGCGTAATCGGCCCCGTTTACCCCTTTGAGACTGATGGAAATAACAGGATACTGCCCCATATGTCTGCTGCAAAGCTCTGTTTCCTCTGAAATAATAAGACCGTCAAACAGCGATTTCTCACAGCCTTGTTCAAAAAAAGCCCTGAGCATGCTCATATTCAGTGACTTTCCGAATCTCCGAGGGCGGGTGAAAAGGTTCACTTTGCCGCGTTTATTGAGCAGATCCCTGATCATCCCGGTCTTGTCCACATAGTAATATCCTTCTGTCCGGATCTCTTCAAAGCTCTCTATTCCAACGGGAAGTATTTTCTTCATTCTGACACCTTATCCCTTCTACGTGTTTGCTCCGTTCTATTCGATACTCACGGCCGATTTATCTGGCACTCAGTATCATCTTACCGCAAACCACATACAATGCCAAGAGGTACGGCGAAAAAATCAAGATTTTACCTCTGTTTTCGTTCTGTAGACCTGTACGCCGTATAATAGATTGCTCCGCCGATCAGTCCACCGATTGTATTATAGAAGAGATCCGATAATTGAAAAGTCCCCAGCCGCAGAAACAATTGAAGAAATTCAATAGATAAGGAAAAAAGAAAAGAAACTCTGATACTGATCCATATGGTTTTCCAAAAGGTCACGGATGCGCCCAACAGCCGCTCCTTTGCTGTCCAGAGCAAAAGCACGGTAAACGGAAGCATGAGCGCAATATTCTCGAAACATTCCGTAGTCAAGGTCACTTCCCCGGTCGTAGAATTTGTTTTCCAGATCCACCATCCGCCCATGACATCGGACAGCGGATTTGCCCACATATTCCGGTTGAACAGCGTCCGGAACAGGATCATTGTGGTATAGAATGTCAGAAACAGGAGCTTCCGGAAAAAGGATTCTGACCGGAATGCCTTCCACCAGGCGGCAAATGCCGCTCGCATCCCTTTTCCGCTGCCTCCTGCATGGTATGCGTAAAGATAGAGAAACATCACCAGGATTGAAAAAGCAACAGAAAACCAAAAGGGCTGATACAGAGCCGTAAGAACGTTTGCAATAATTTTTGATATGATGTCTTTCATGCCTGTCATCTCCTGCCCTCATTCTTCATATATTTATCCGTAATCGCTTCGATCTCTCTGTCCAAATCCTGGATCTGTTCTTCCAGTTCTTTCTTTTGTTTCTCATATCCGGAATCTGTCTTAAGCTCTTCCAGCTGCTGCCGGTATTCCCTGGCCTCCAGAAGGCCGACTGCTTTCAGACTGTCCGCTTCGCTGTACTGGCGGATCAGGCTCAGCATATTTTTATATGCTGCCTCCTCATACTGCTCCTCCTTGCCATCTGAGCCAACCGTGAAGACCAGATTCCCTTTTTCAGAGATCACCTCGCCCAATATGACGCGGCCGCTGCTCTGGTTCCACATGACCGCTCCGGTATGCCACAGACCGTCCGAGGAAGCTGTAGTGATCAGAGAACCTCCCTTTTCCCCATGATGCACTGCCGCCAGAAATCCCTGTTCCGCAAGGAAGCGATCCATCTCATCGTCATAAGTCTCTGCCGGAAAATAGATAGTCTCCGGCAGGGGAATCCCGGCCGACTCCGTCTTCCCTTCCATCGTTTCCAGCCATTCCTCCGGATCCGCAGATGAACCTTCCCACCGCAGGGAACATTCCCATCCTGCGCTGATCAGTTCCTGAAATTCTTCCATACTCAAACAGCCTTTTTGTCCCGGGAAATTCTGTTCCGACAGGGTAAGCACACCGGTCAGTCCGTAGTTCTTCATCTGCGGATATATTTCCTTATAAATCGTCTCATCCAGATTCGAAAACAGGATAACAACACTGCCCATACCCTGGGCCTCGTCTTTATGCTCTGCTTTCAGTTCATCCAGTTCCCGCTTCAGCTGATACGCATCCTGTTCGAGAGGCCGCAGCTCCCGTTCCATTTCCACATAGGCCGCCTGCCTTTCCTGACTTCTGCGCTCCTCCATCCAGAAGAAAAATACAAGTCCGCCCGCCAAAACCACCGCTGCCGCAATCAGAGCTATCCTGAATCCTGGTCTTTTATCGAAATCATACTCATTCATCGTTGTGCATCTTTCCTCCTTCCGATTTGTCTGTCTGGTATCCCCACAGATCCCCTGTTCTCTTCTGTACAGTTTCCGCCCGCCACGATCATCTGTTTATCGCAGATTCCAAGTACTGCCGGGCGGTGGGTCACGATCAGAACGGTCTTGTCCGTCATGGCTTTCAGATTCGCCAGCAGCTTCTGTTCCGTTGCCTCATCCAACGCGCTGGTAGATTCATCCAGCATCAGAATGGGATGATCGGAAAACACAGCCCTCGCGATCGCAATCCTCTGCATCTGCCCCTCGGAAAGGCCGCTCCCCCGTTCCCCAAGCACCGTATCCAGCCCATGCTCCAGGGCATGGACAAATTCATCCGCACACGCGATCCGCAGCGCCCGTTCCAGCAAAGCCTCCCGCTTCATTGCTTCCCGGTCTCCCAGAGTAATGATCTCCCGGATGGTGCCGCTCATCAGCTGGCTGCCCTGGGGAACATAGGCAAAAAGCCCCCTCCACCGGGCGGTCAGAGGGATCCTGACCTCGGCTTCCTCCGGATGCCCCTGTCTGCAAATCAGATACCGCTCCCCAAAGTCCAGCGGATACAGGCTCATCAGCAGCTTCAATATGGTACTCTTTCCACAGCCGGAATGACCGGTAAAGGCAACGTATTCCCCTTTTCTGATTTCCAGGTCAATCTCCTTCAAAACGACCGGATTGCCATTCTTCTTGTTCTGTTTTGGACGTACGTCCCTTTTTTCGGAAATATCCTTCCATCCTGCTGTATTTCCGGCTTCAAACGCCTCTGAGACCGGCGGTTGATATGTAAACCCCGCATCCTTCAGACCAATCCCCCGAAATTCTTCCCGGTAAAACCGCAGGATTTCCTGGGTGCTTACAGGCTCTTCCTCACAATCTTCCTCATAGTCCTCCGCTTCCATGAGACGCTCCGCGCTGGCGATCATGGCATAGTACCGGGGCAGGAAGCCGGTAAGATTCGCAAACGGAGACTGTACCTGGCTGATCAGCTGCAGCACCGCCATCATCGTCCCATAGGACAGCTTTCCCTTTAAAATGCCATATCCGCAGTAAGCTGCTCCAAACAGATATACCCCGTTGGCCGCTGTTCCGAATGCGGTATTGCAGAAATTGGAAAGGAGATTGCGCCGGATGCGTGCTTCCTTATGGAACCGCATTTTCTCCCCGGCCTCTTCCTCCGTCTTCCGTTCCATCGCAAAGGTACGGACGATCATCAGACTGCCCAGCCGTTCCTGCAGAAATACCCGTAC
>CATLCV010000101.1 GCA_949893755.1 uncultured Lachnospiraceae bacterium
GCCCTTGACGGGAACGACCACAAATTTTTTCTCCCCGCGCTTCAATCGGGATACCGCGCGTTTCAGCTTCTGAGAAAAGGCGAAATAGGAGACCGGCTTTAAAATATAATCCAGAGCGCCCACCTCGTAACCCCGGATGGCATACTGGGGCATATTGGTGATAAACATGATCACCACCTGGGAATCTACCCTGCGGATCTCCTCCGCCGCCGTCATCCCGTCCACAAATTTCATCTGGATATCCATCAGGATGATGTCGTACTGCGCCTTGTAATTCGCCGTGATCCCGTCTCCGTCCCGGTATACCTGAATCTGGAATTCTTCCTTTTCTTCCCTCTGGTAATCCTCCAGGTGCTTTAAAAGCTGGGAAATATAAAGTTCATCGTCCTCTACGACCGCTATCCGTATCATCTCATTCCTCCGAGTAGTTCTCTGAATTAATTTTCAATCCCACAGGCTCACAGACTCCGGGAAAAGTTTCCTCCTGTACGGTGGGATGTCCTAAGAGCCTCCTGCCATTTTCCACTATGAAAGTCTCTTTATCTTTGCCTGCTTCTGAAAAAACGCGGCTCCATAGCAAAGGATCTGTCCGTACCCGTATACCCCTTCGGCGTACTTTTGTCTGATGATCTGGCTGATTGCCTCATCGCAGTCCGCATCCATATCCGATTCCCGTTTGGACCGTTTTGCCTCGATGATGATCGCCCTTCGGTGATCCTCATCCTTCAATAAAATATCCGGCCTTCCAAGTCCTTTCTCCTGATTGGACTCCACCTCATAGCCCAGTCCGACAAATGCCCCGGCCAGAAAAGCATGGTAATAATCTTCGTGATAATCATTGTAGCTGATGGTCTTCCACAAAAGCTCTGATATCGCCTCAGACGCCGCCTGCTCGTCCTGGTTCCAGAGCGCTTCCATCATGGATTTCTGCACGCTGTTGTCGATCGTATTCTGAAAATATGTCACAACCGTATCTTCAAAAATAGACGCAATCTCTCGATTCGGTATCTTAAGGCTGACCCTCTCGCCTTCCTCACTGGCATCCGCCTTTGTGAGATATCCTGTCATCAGAAGCACGCTCCAGAGATGCTCTTCAGAAGAATAGAGTGTATCATAGGCCAGTTCATCTGAAATGGTCTGGACGATCCTCCCGCCGTTCATGAGCATTTCAAATTTCCCTTTCACTTTAAAATCCGTTCTTTTTACAAATGACAGAAGGATCCCGTTATGGCTAGTATAATCAACACTAATTAACCGTACATTTCGCTGGTCTAAATTTCCATCTACCACGTCAGCTTCAATCGACGATGCTACCGGCATCGCCTCATTCAGCTTCCTTGCATATGAAAATTTATCCTGCGCGGGAATGTACCGGTAATTAGTGTTGATTATACTAGTATTCTTCCAGTAATTCTTGGGCCTTGCATTTTTTCTCTTCTTCAATGCGGACACATAGTTGATCACATCCCATGGACAATATACAAAGCTGTCGCCGAATACGTACCCGTCGTACCACTCCTTTATGACATCGGACTTATCCCGTCTGTCAGCGGCAGCCAAAAGCTCAGCCACCTCATGTCCCGAAAAGCCGAAGTACTCTGAAAAGTCCTCATCCAATACAGAATACGACGCAAAGTTATTGGTTCCTGTAAAAATGCTTTCCTTCGCTATCTTAAGACACCCTGTGATCACGGCAAATTTGAGATATTCGTTATCCTTTAATGCCGTACTCATGAGACCCTTGACCACATCCAGCATGGGGGAATAAAATGGATTTTCCGCCGTGTCTTTCTCACTTGCTTTTGCAAGCGGAACGTCATACTCGTCAATCAGAAGAATGACCTTTTTGCCATAGACAGCATACAGCATACGCATGATGATTTTTAAAGAATTTTTCACCTTATCTTCATCCGCGGACGTATACATCAGCTGCCGGAAGATTTCAGCATCGGCCTCATTCACAGCGCCCTCTTCCATGAGATCGTCCAGCTCCTTACACACATCCGCCACTGTGGTTTTGAGCATTTTGTAAGCACCGTCAAAGGTCAGTGCCTCCATATCCTTAAACGATATGGACAGAACCGGATACTGATTCATCCATGCATCACAGAACTCTGTGTATTCCGTAATCTTAAGCCCCTCGAAGATCTCTCTGCTGTCTTTTCTGATATTGAAGAAGTTCTCTATCATACTGATCATCAGCGTTTTTCCAAATCTCCGCGGCCTGGTGAACAGAGTGACTTTATTGTCTGTATCATGTACCAGCTCATAGAGGATTTCTGTCTTGTCTACATAATAATTGTCCGACTTACGCAGATCCGCAAAATCCGACTTGCCGACACCAACCTTAAACTCCATGCGGGAACCTCCCTTCATAAATGCTCATCCTGCTATATAGAAAAACCAATCAATCATTCCGTTTATAATGAACTATTGCTCAAATCCTAAAATCGTCCGCATCTCTTCCTGCACACACTATCTTAGCATATCCCGTGTACTTCCGCTATACATATTTCCGGGACCGCCCCGAAAAATTTTCCAACAAATTTTCCACCTGTACGGTTGGAAGCTCCAAAGATTCTCCAATCTGCTTATCCATTCGCAAAAACCGTGCTGATACACTCTTACGTCTGCTAATGCAAAGAAGCGCCCCCGTAAAAAAATCTTCGGGGACGCAGATCCGGCAGTATGATTCAAGTTTCTTATTCCAGAGACATGGTCACATCAACATCCCCGGTTCCCAATACCTCCCGCAGTTCCTCCGGGTCTATATTTTCCATTTTTCCGATCGGAGTCAGGCTCCAGGAATTTGTATCGTAGTAAATCACCAGCGTCCTGCCCTGGTACAAAATGATGTCGCCTGCCTGGGTGTTCATCTGTACATTGTTTTGAGGCAGTGTCACGCCCAGGTCAGCGCCCTTTTCCATGCCCGCGTAATCACTCATATTGAGAGTGAGCGGGCCGTCTGCCATCAGCTCTTTCAAAGCGTCTACGGAAGAATTATCGTTAAGCGCCGCAGTAAACTCGGTATCCCCGGCTTGAATGTTTAATTTCATCTCTTCCGTTGGCGGATCGGAGTTTTCACCGGCCTGATGATTTCCGCAGGCGGTCATTGTTCCGAAAACAATCAAAGTCAATGCCGCATAAATGTATTTCTTCCTGCCTTTGCCCATATTTCCCGTTCCCTCTTATCATGCGCAGCTGCACATTTTGCAGCCGTCCTTTTCCTGTCCGGCAATGATCACCTGTCCTTCTGCCTTTTCGTCATCCATGATCATCTCCCCAACCTCCAGCACCTGGATCCGGCCGGACCTGGGATTTTTAATGCTGTCCACTCTGGAGGTAATGACCGCTTCCACCTCGGATTTTTCAAACGCAAGATCCGTGCCGGTCATCTCGCAGCCGATCAATTTCAGGTTTTTGCAATAGCACAAGGGCTGGGTTCCGATGATCTTGCAGTTGATCAGGGTCAGCCCGTCAGAATACCATGCCAGATATTCCCCCTTGACCACGCTGTCCCTGACCGTGATATTTTCGCCGTGCCAGAACGCGTCCTTTGTATCAAATACACAGTTTTCAAAGACGGCATTTTTAATGTACTGGAAAGAATATTTTCCTTTAAAATCTACATTTCTGAACGTCAGGTTCTCCGAGCGCATCATAAAATACTCGCTCACCGCCGTGGTGTCTTCCATGCGGATTCCCCGTACAGACCAGCCGAATTCCGGGGAAATAATGTCGCAGTTCCGGATGACGACATTGCTGCACTCCCGAAGCGCCTTAATCCCATGCAGCTTCGTATCCGTGATCTCCACCTGGTCGGAATACCACAGAGCCGCCCTGCACTTTTCTGTCATTTCCGAATCCGTGATGGTAAGCCCACGGTCATGCCAGAAGGGGTAGCGCAGATTGAAAAAGCAATGCGCTGCCTCAATCTTCTCTCCCTCTTTAAAAGCACTCTCACCGTCTGCCGGCCCGTCAAACGAACAGTTCTTTGCCAAAATCCCGCTGCACCCATACAGCGCGCGTTCCATATCAAAGGTCTGGTTTTCAATTACTTTCATTGTCTGATTTCCTCCGTTTCATCTGCACCGGCTGATCTGATATACCAGATAATCCAGACAGTCAATGCGCTTTTCTTCTTCATGCACTTTATGCAGAAGAATTTCTCTGTGATCTTCCAGCTGCTTCAAAAGTTCTGCTTTTTTCCCGCAATCCAAGGAGGACATGCAGCATTCGATCGTATCCGGACTGCATCCCGCGTCCTTTAGATTTTGAATGACAGCTTCCTTTGACCCGTAAGAGGTCATTTTCTCCAATCCAATCTTTTCAGCATCCATTTTCATTTCCTATCATTGAATTTGTAATCAATCTGCAGAGCATATTTTAAATGCGGGCAATCCCCGTCATAAAGCCCGCCCGCATCGCCAAAACGAAACGTCAGCTCTGCCGGCGTTACTATTTCATTATATTTACTTTTTCATCAAATAGCAAATACTTATATCTTATTCACTTCTATAGAAATTTTTTAGTTATATATCATACGAAGCAAGCATATATTAGCAATCAAAACTTTCCCTCTGCGTGCCATAAACGATTGCCTGTCCAATAATCGCTTTTACATCAGTAATCGCACTTTACCGGATTTGTGGCAATAATAAGTGACACAACAAACACATTGTGATAAAATAACCATACGAGCAAAGAGACAAATGGTAAGGCAGGAAAGGAGTGGCAACGATGACAATACAGCAGGAAGCATGCGAAAAGATCATGAGATTGCCGGAGGACGGTATAAGATTAATTCTTGTCATGGCAGATGAGATAGCCAGGCAGCATGGCATTTTAATCGACACGGATACCGAAAAAGAAAAGAAAGCATTATTAGAAAATAAGAAAAAAGCATTTCAAAGTATGTTGGAAATGCGTGAACAATCAGCATATCCAAAAGATTTTGATTACAGGAAAGTGATGGAGGAGGCGCTGGATGAGAAATATCACTTCATTAATTGACACAAATGTGATTATCAATTTCATCACCAAAAGAGACGACCCTTATAAAGATGCGTGCTTTGAGGTAATGAGATTATGTGCAGAAAACGCCTTTAATGGTTATGTTGCGTTCCATTCTCTGTCCACTATCTGGTATGTAATCAGGAAACAGGAAAGCGATGAGAGAGCAAGGGCATGGCTCACTGACATCTGCGATATGTTGACGGTAACAGGAGCGACACAGGAACAGATAAGAGAAGCCATAAAAAATTCAGATTTTCGGGATTTTGAAGATTGTCTGCAAGATGAATGTGCGGTTTGCGCAGGCGCAGACTATATCGTAACCTGTAACATAAAAGACTTCCGACAGGAAAAGACATCGGCTGTGACACCGGCTGTTTTTGTGAAGATGCTGGGTGGACTTCATTAGCTTGACGATAAATTTTCTCATTACCTGATCAGCATTCCGATCCCCGCAAGCGCGGCGCTGATTACAGGCATCATCACAAACGGCCACCACCGGTAAGCCGCCTCTTTGTCTGGAAAGGCATGGAAGCCGTTCAGCGACAGCAGAAACATGACTGGTTTGCCTGATTCTCCAAATTCATACCCTGCGGGTATCCTACTATGGCCATTCGGCCGTTCCAAAAAAGTATAAAATTGTATGTCTCCTTTCCTCCAGGCAGTTACTCCCTGTTATCCTTCAGGCTCTCGATCATATCCACCTTCTTCACCTTACGCCGCAGCAGCCACAGGGAGCCAAAGTAGCAGCCGGACGTCAGAAGAATCGAAATCAGATAGCTTCCCAGCACCTTCAGCATGGAGATATTGCTGCGGCTTTCGCTGACCAGCATATTGACCGCCACGTAGACGGCGGCAATGCAGATGATGACTCCCAGCCCAATAATCATCTGCAGCAGGAAATCCATCTGCTTTGTCATAGTCTTCGCCTGGTCGGTGATATCACTTTTCTTGCTCTCCTGGGCGATTTTTGCTTCGGGAATGGAAATGGCACGGCCGCTGACGATGCAGTTAAAGCTGCATCCAAGCACCATATCCAGCGCCATTCCCAGCCTTTGCCACCACGTTTTTCAGTTCCTGCTCCGGGATGTCCGCTTCCGCAAGGATAACCGTCTATTTTTTTGTATGGGAACTCGTTACCTTTTTTACCGGGAAGGTATTCCTCACCGCCTCATTGATATGTGCCTCGCACATGCCGCAGGCCATGCCTTCCACTCTCACTGTTATTTTAACCATAAAATCCCCTTGGAATACCGGAGAGCGAAAAACTGAAACAGCTATAAACGACAGGAATAAGGGCAGGAACTTTTCAAAGCTCCCGTCCTTGCCAGATTATTTGATTCTTTCTACCTCGCTCCCAGCTTCCACCCGATGGCTTCTTTCCGCCCCGACACGAAGTCCGCATAAATGCCCTTCTGCCCGATCAGCTCCTCATGCCTTCCTTTCTGGACAATCTTTCCCTCATCCACTACGAGGATCTGGTCTGCGTTCCGCACCGTTTTCAGCCTGTGGGCAATCATGATAATGGTCTTCTCGCCGCCTCCGCCACCTGTGCGTGGGTGGCATCCGGCATACCGAACTTGATATTGTTCTCAATGGTATCCGCAAAAAGATACACATTCTGGAACACCATACTGATCTGATCCATCAGGGACTCCAGGGTAAATTCCCGCACGTCCCTGCCGCCAATCTTCACGCTGCCGCTGTCCACATCCCAGAACCTGGCGATCAGGTTGCACAGGGTCGTCTTGCCCGAACCGGAGGGACCGATGACCGCCGTGGTGGTCTTATCCGGGAGCTTCACGTTGATGCCATGCAGGATTTCCTTGTTCTCATAGGAGAAATGCACATCCCGAAATTCAATCCCATGGTCTTTCGGGGAAAATGTCTTCCCCATCTCGTCCATCTGCTCCATTTCTTCCGTCTGGAGCGTCCGGTCAATGCTTGCAGAAGCCAGGCGCAGCATGGACATTCCAGGAAGCCAGCCAGTAGCCATAGCTGCCTGCATCATACTGTCCCAGCGCGTCCAGATCGCTGCCATAGCGAAATTCAATGTGCCATGTGGTCTCCATCGAGTCCGGAGCCAGGCAGAAATATGTAAATTCACTGGAATCCGAATCATCGTTTTCAAACACATAAAGGCACTGGCATCCAGCCATACCTGATGATATTCGTCTGCCAGGACAACAGGCCCGTTATTGCTATTTCCACAGCCGGTCATGAGAGAAAGCATCAGGCAAACAATAAGAAATAAGCTTACAACTTTTTTCTGTTTCATTACATTACACCTCCTAAATGGAACTCCATAAATGCCCTTAAAACAATTCATTCTTACACGCCTGCCAGAGCCGCCCCAAGGGCCTTGCAGGAAGAGAACATCGGCTCAAATTCACTCTTTTCCAACTGCTCTGATCCCATGGACGGGCAGCCGAACGCCACCGCGTCAAAGGAGTCCATCTGCGCCGTGTCCACATCCCCATACACCTTCCACATCCCGGTACATTTCGCGCCTGCCACGCCATTTTTCATGAAAGCGTCCACATCCTCCGCCAGCATGGCGCTCTCCTCTGCCGGACAGCTGAACAGGCTTCCGGTTTTTAACCCCGCCATGGTCGGGGAACAATGGCTGACCACCAATTCTTCTGATATTGTTTTCCTCTGCCTGCCAAACATCTTACGCATACGCCTCCAATATCTGTATCAGCGCACTTGCACTGCTGCTATGTGAACGTTCCAGCCTGGAATGATGCCGCTCTGACTCCGCCACCGCACAGCGTACCATTTTATGGGATACGGTCGAAGTAAACAGGATCACCAGATCCGGGCAACCAATCTGGCCGCTTAAATCTGATTTCATTTTGGTAAAAACCTTGGATTTATGGTTATATTTCTTACAGATCTCCTTATACCGGGCCTCCATCCTCTCATGTCCTCCTATTATCACAACGCTCAATCATCTCTCTCCCTTCTTTGGTTAGCATCGACTAACCTTTATACTTAAAGAAAATGCCATAAGGCATTTCACAACTTGTAGTTAGTCTTGTCTAACCTTTGTGTATATTACCATATCCAATGCCTCTTGTCAACAGTTTCCACGAAAAAAGCAGAAAGATTTCCAGACATTTTTCAAACAGTTCCTAACTGCCTGTAAGCGGACACAATGACAACAACGGAAATCACAAATGTCAAAGCATCCGATATCGGCATGGAATAAAGAACCCCGTCAAGCCCATAGAACCGTGGCAGAAGGAGTGCAAACCCAACGCCAAACACAATCTCCCTGACCATAGAGAGCATGGTGGAAGCCGCCGCCTTCCCCATGGCCTGCAGGAAGATAAAGGCCGCCTTATTCACACAGGCGAACACTACCATACAGAGGTAAACCCGGAACGCCCACACCGCAAACTCCGTATAATAGACGCTCTCATTCGCCGCACCGAAAATGCCGATCAGCCAGGCCGGGAAAAACTCCACAATGAGAAACGCCAGGATGCCGACCAACGTTTCCGCCATAAGCAGCTTTGTAAAAAGCTTTTTCACCCGCTTCCCGGCTCCCGCCCCCATGTTATATCCAACGACAGGAATACAGCCGGCCGCCATGCCCACCACAACGGAGATCACGATCTGGAAGAACTTCATCACAATCCCCACCACGGCCATGGGAATCTGTGCATACTGCGCCTGGCCGAACACCGCATCCAGCGCCCCGTACCGGCGGATCATGTTATTGATAGCCGCCATCGCAGCCACAAGGGAAATCTGCGACAGAAAGCTGCAGATGCCAAGAACCAATGTACGGCGTACCGTTTTCCCCTCCAGCCTGAAATCTTCCCGGCCCAATTTTACCGCCTTCGTATGGGCCAGATACCAGACTGCCAGGACCGCCGTCACGATCTGTCCGATCACTGTCGCCACGGCAGCGCCCATCATCCCCCACCGGAACACGAAGATAAAGACCGGATCCAGGACGATATTGACGGCCGCACCCGCAAGGGTAGAAACCATGGCGAATCTGGGGCTGCTTACTATTCCATCGCCCAATTCTGGCTCTGCGTCTGGAGCTTCACCATACGGGCATAGATGCCGTTCTTTTTCAGAAGCGTCTCGGAACTGCCCTGCTCCGCCACTGTGCCTTCCGAAAGGACGACAATCTGATTTGCCCCGGCAACGGTACGCATACGATGGGCGATGATCATAACTGTTTTATTCTCAATCAGCCTTGACAGGGATTCCTGAATCAGCGTCTCATTTTCCACATCCAGGCTTGCCGTTGCCTCATCCAGCAAAATAATCGGTGCATCTTTTAAGAATGCCCTGGCTATCGAGATACGCTGGCGTTCCCCGCCTGACAGCTCGCAACCGTTCTCCCCGATCAGTGTATTCCACTTGTCCGGGAGCTTCCTGGCAAATTCATCCACGTTGGCAAGCCTCGCCGCCTCAAGCACCTCTTCATCGGTCGCATCCTTCCGCCCCAGGCGGATATTCTCCATGACCGTATTGTTAAACAGCGTCACATCCTGGAACACGATGGAATACAGGGACATAAGCGTCTCGGGGTCGATTTTCGAGATATCCATGCCGCCTACCGTGATCTTCCCTTTCTGGATATCCCAGAACCTTGAGGCAAGGCGGGAAACCGTGGTCTTTCCGCCGCCGGAAGGCCCGACCAGCGCAGTAACCTGCCCCTGCTTTGCGGTAAAGGACACATCTTTTAAGACCGTTTCCCCGCTGTTATAGGAAAATCCCACATGGTCAAAGGTAATGTCATATCCTTTATTGGTCAGCTTCTCTGTGCCTTCCTGTTCCGGGTGGCTTAAGATTTCGTCCATCCGTCTGCACTGGATATTCCTCATCATGATAATTGCACTCAGGTTATCCAATGCGGCAATCAGCGGGTCATATACACGGGAAACCAGGATCAGAAAGGCAAAGAACGTAAGCAGGGTAATCTTTCCATCTGCTAACAGCGCGCCTCCCGCCAGCACGGTCGTGGCAATGCCTGTTTTAAGCACCATGCGCCCGCAGGTATGGAATACCGCATTGATAAACTCACCGATCACTGTATACTTCTCCACATCCTTTATTTTTCTGTCCAGCCCTTTCAGGTATCCCGCTTCCGCATTGTTTGCTTTCAGGTCGCGCAGTGTTTCCAGGCATTCCTGGATGCCGTCCGAACACGCAATGGACACCTCCGTCACCTTTTCCTGCCGGATCCGCATAATGCCCGCCGTGGCAAGGATGATGCCAAAAGAGACAGGCAGCACCCACAGGGAGGCAAGCGCCATCCGCCAGTCAAAGATCAAGAGCCCTGCCGCAATCAAAAGGGTGGAAATAAGCGAACCTGTAAATTCCGGCACCCAGTGGGATAATCCGCTCTCTAATGTCGCGCAGTCCGCCATAAGCACGGTTGTCAGATCGGACAGATCCTTTTTCCCGAAAAACGACAGGGGGATCTTCCGCAGCTTTTCCGCAAGGGAAAGCCTCCTCACGCCGCTCTCCACATAGGTGGCAAAAAGGGTGGCGTTGTACTGGATGTAATAAGTCAGCATAATCAGTCCAAGGGCAATGACCAGCCCGGCGATATAAAAAGTATGTTTCCCCTCCGACAGCCCGCCGTCCAGAAGGTCGCTGATGAGGTTATATAACAGCATCACCGGAACCATCAGGGAAAGGTTATGCAGGATGCAGGCGAGAAACGCCTTTACCATATCCTTTGCGCCCTTGTCAGACAGGGCAAACGTGTGCTTTAACTTTTCATACATTTGAAACACCTACCTTCCATTTTGCCGCTTTGTTGTACTGCCTCCACATTTCGGCGTACAAACCGTCTTTGTCCTTAAGCTGACCGTGTGTGCCTGTATCTTCTATCTTTCCGTCCCTGATCACCACAATCCTGTCCGCGCCGGTAACGGTGGAGAGCCTGTGGGCGATCATCAACACGGTCTTTCCCTTCGCCAGCACAGAAAACGCCGCCTGCACCTTTGCCTCGTTGTCCGGATCGGCAAAAGCGGTCGCCTCGTCCAGGATCAGCACCGTCGCGTTTTTCAGCATCACCCTGGCAATGGAGATACGCTGCTGCTCCCCGCCCGACAGGTACACGCCCTTTGCACCCACGACCGTATCCACGCCTTCCGGCAGCTTCTCAAGGATATCATCGCACTGTGCGTCATGGAGGGCTTTCAGGATTTCCTCGCGGGAAGCATCCGGCTTCGCCATCCGTACATTTTCCAAAATGGTTGTCTTCAAAAGTTTTGAATCCTGAAAGACAAAGGAAACCGTATCCATCAGCTCTTCCTTTGCAATCTCCTTTACATTGACGCCGCCAATCTTCACACTGCCGCTGCTTACGTCCCAGAACCTTGCCACGATGCTGGCCAGGGTGGTCTTTCCTCCACCTGACGGCCCCACAAAAGCAACGTGTTCACCCGGTCTGATTGCGAGGGAGATATTTTCCAGTGCATTTCTCCTGGCGTCCTTATACCGGAAGGAAACCCCGGAAAGCTCCACGGAGTTATCTTTCGGGTGTTGCGGATGATTGGTTTCCGGCAGCGGCTCCATTTCCAGAATGCTGTCAATGCGGGACATGGCATCCGCCACGATCAGCTTATTCTCGCTGGCATACATGATCTTTGTCAGCGTCAGCGTAATGATCGGGGTAATGATGATGTAATACATCAAATTCAATAAAAACTCATTTGTCACCCCGCCCGACGTCATCACCAGCGCCGCCGCGATCAGGACGGCAAAAATCCCGTTTACCAGCGTAGTGTAGCACATCATGGGGAGACGCAGGTCTTTCGTATAGGCGATCACCCACTTCTCATAATTGTCAATGGATTCCTTGAACCGCCTGAAAGAAAACACCGACTGGCCGAAGGTTTTGACCACCGAAATGCCCCTTATATACTCCACCGCCTCACCTGCCATCTGCCCCAGGGCGTTGTTGTATTCTTCCATCTTCTTTTGCATCTTCTTCCCCGTCATGACGCTCATGATGATAAATGCTGCCGCAACCGGCAGGAGGCTTAAAAGCCCAAGTCGCCAGTCAAAGACAAGCAGAAGGACGAAAAGCCCCACAGGTGTCGCAAGGGCATTTGCCTTGTCGGGGAGCTGGTGGGCAAGGTAGGTTTCCGTTGCCGCGCTGGATTCATAAACAATCTTCCTGACTTTGCCGCTGCCAATGCTGTCCATAAAACCCATGGGCAGGGTTACGATGTGATGCATGGCCGACCTCCGCATATTTGCCTGCACCCGGAACGCCGCCAGGTGGGAACACATCAGGGCAGCAATATAAATCAGGATCGCCGCCACTGCGAAAACTACTGCCATCCAGCCGTTATGGGACAGGTTCTGCACATCCCCGTAATCCGGAGCCACATCCAAAACTTCTTTGATGACTTTCCAGATATACACAAACGGAAGCAATGCCACCAGTGCGCTCAATGCGCTTAAAATCCATGACGCTATGGCCAGGTACCTATAGCCCCCGGCATACTCCAGGAGCCGCTTTAAATTGGATTCTTTTTTCAAAGATAAGACCTCCTTGTATGTTTTTTATACCTTGACGGACAAAGCCCGCCAGCCCCGTAAGGGCATGAATTACGGTATGCCCTTCGGGTATGATAAAGGGAACGCTGCAGTCATTCCCTGTTACCCTTATGAAATATTAATTAGTTTTAACTAACCAATAGAAAAAATATAATAGAAAGCCCGCAATGCAAACTTTCTATATATTAGCTGTCAGTTCCTTACTGTCCCATATCACCACCCGACAGGGTGATGATAAGTGATACGTTTCCTTACTGTCCCATGATTTTCATCCACCCTGCGGTATAGAAATCATTTAACTGCTGCAAAAACACCTTTGCGTCTTCAAAGGGCATCCTGTGGAGGATCATTTCAAAAAAGGCGCCTATCATCCCCGTTGCCATGATATGCTCCAGCCTTTCATCAATTTTGGGGGAAGGGGTTCCAAGCTGCTTTAACACTTCATAATAATGATGGGTAGCCTCCACCTCGATCTCTACCATATCATCGACCATGGAAGCGTATTTCGTACCCGCCGAACATTTCAGGATCAGGTAAAGTTCATCCATATTTTCACAGGAAAATGCCAGCAGCTCATTCATACACTCTGATGACATCTTTCCCATCTGCTCTGGCTGCTTTTCCATAGGCAGGCTTTCAAAATATTCATGGGTCTGCTTATACCGCCCCATCATATATTCATAGGCCGGATCCACCAGGGCTGCAAACAGTTCTTCCTTGCTGTCGTAATAACCATAAAATGCCCCTGTGGTCACGCCTGCCGTTTTCACAATGCTGCGCAGGGAAGCAGCCTGGAACCCCTTTTCCATAAATTCCGCTTTTGCCGCTGTATGGATCAGCTCCAATGTGCTTTTTTCCTGCCCGCTCATTCTGCCGCACGCCCCTTTCTTTATAACAACGTTATATATCACTGTTACATAGTGTAATTCATGTCAGGGTTTTTGTCAAGAGGAAAAAAATTCCCCATCACTTTCTATTTCCGATTTTATAACAAGTACAATAAACGCAGAAAAATATAGTAAATACTTGTATCTAATACATTTCTATAGTTGAAACCTATTGTAAACCGTGCTATACTTTGCGAAACGGCCCCATGGCCATAACGGGGCCGTTGGGTATACTTGCAAAACAGCCGAATAGCCATAATGGAATACCATTGGACATATTACAGAAAAAGAGACGAAAGGAGAATTTCGAACCTATGGAACTGCGTGTACTTCAATATTTCCTTGCGGTAGCAAGAGAACAGAGCATCATAAGAGCAGCGGAATCTCTGCACCTCTCACAGCCCACGCTTTCTACACAGATCAAAGCAATGGAAGAAGAATTGGGAAAACAGCTTTTGATCCGGGGAACAAAGGGCTCCAGAAAGGTAACCCTTACGGAAGAAGGCATGATCCTCCGGAAACGCGCGGAAGAAATCCTGAATCTGGTCCGGAAAACAGAACAGGAGATCACGCTCTCCGATCAGGTCGTTGTCGGAGATGTTTATATCGGAACCGGCGAGACCGATGCGGTCCGTTTTATCGCGAAAGCGGCGCGGGAGCTTTACAGGACCTGTCCCGGCATCCACTATCATATTTCCAGCGGCAACGCGCAGTTTGTGTTAGAGCAATTGGATAAAGGGCTGATCGACTTTGGAATCGTATTCGGTCCCGTAGACCATGTAAAATATCATTCCATCGAATTGCCGTTTAAAGATACCTGGGGCGTATTGATGCGAAAGGACTCCCCCCTTGCCGCAAAAGCGGCCGTCTCCCCGGAAGATCTGTGGGAGAAGCCGCTGATCGTATCGCAGCAGGGGGATAACCGCGGAGCACTGACAGACTGGATACAAAAGGAACTGTCGGAACTGGAGATCATTGCAACCTATAACCTGCTCTTTAATGCCTCCCTGATGGTTGAGGAAGGGTTGGGATACGCAATCGGATTTGATAAGATCATCAATACCTCCGGCAGCAGCAAGCTCTGTTTCCGGCCCCTCACCCCCAAAAGGGAAGCAGGCATGAGCATGATCTGGAAAAAATATCAGATCTTCTCCAAGGCTTCCGAGAAGTTTATGGAAGAGATCAAAAAGCTGCAGGCCCGGTAAATGTGCCGCTCAGTATCAGGGAATCATTTATTGTTCCTTCTGGAATTTCTTCCGGATCTCCGCCATCTCCTTCATGACCGCAGGCACGTCCAGGCTCTGCGGGCAGTGTCCCGTGCAGGCGCCGCACCCAATGCAGTCCTCCGGCCGCTTTCCCTCCGGCATGGCATCCGCGAAGGTGGCTCTCCATTCCTCATTCACCAGCTTCACGTCATTGTAAAGTGAAAGGATCTTCGGGATATCCAATCCGATGGGGCAGTTTGGAGTGCAGTAACGACAGGCTGTACAGCCCACTCCTACCTTGGAGCGAAATTCGTCCGCTGCCTTTTTACCAGCGCTTCCTCTTCCTCCGTCAGGCATGCTGTCTCCGAGAATATATACAGATTGTCCTCCATCTGCTCCAGGTTCGACATTCCGCTCAATACGACCTGGACCTGGGGACGGCTCATCACAAACCGGAGCGCCCAGGACGCGATGGAAGCCTCCGGGTCCGCCTCTTTGAGAATCGCTTCTGCTTCCGGTGTCAGATTTGCCAGCTTCCCTCCCCGGACCGGTTCCATGATCATGATCGGAATCTCTGCCTCCTCCAGAATCTCATACAGTTCTTTTGCGTCTCCATAGTACCAGTCCAGATAATTCAGCTGGATCTGCACAAAATCCCAGGGATATATTTTCAGGAGCTTCCGCAGGGAGTCCGGAGACGCATGGAAGGAAAAGCCCAGATTCCGGATTCTGCCCTGCTTTTTCAGTTCGTCAAAATACCGGAGCGCGCCGCATTCCAGGAACTGGTCCATCCAGGCATCCTGAATCCCGTGGATCAGCTAGAAATCAATGTATTCCATATTCAGACGGGACAACTGCTCCGGAAACTGCTTTTTATAATCCGGTTCCGCCTGCAGGTTGAACTTATCCGCCACATAATAGCTCTCCCTCGGATACTCGGCCAGGGCTTTTCCCAAAAATTCCTCGGACTTTCCGTTGTGATAGATATAGGCCGTATCAAAATAATTGACTCCGCCCTGATAAGCCCTGTCTATGATCGCCTTGGCCTTCTCATAATCAATGTTTCCCTGGTCCCCGCCGACGACCGGCAGACGCATGGCTCCCATGCCCAGCATGGACAGCTTCGCTGAACTCTTGAACTTTTTATACTGCATATCATTTCCTCCTTCATCTCTGTGACGCACTTCCGGAATCGCTGCGGCAGAAAGCCGCAGAAGGTCATTGTGCACGGCCTGACCGGCCGTGAGCAGTGACCGCAGAAGCACATATCGTTTTTATCATTATACAGAATCGCGGAGGAAATCTCAATGACTCTGGCCATCCTTTTGATTGACTTTATATCAGATTGATTACTTTTTTAGTCCTTTCATGCCGCCTCCTGCAACTCATACAGAAAGCCTGCCACTGGCAGCCTTTCTGCATACGATGGTATTTAAAATAATTATTGCTTTTTACCCATAGGAACAATCTGCAGGGTGTACCCCAAAGGAGTTAAAATTTTCAAAAGACTATCAATCTGTGGAGAATGGACAGATGATTCCATCCGTGCAATAACAGGTTGCTTAACATTGCATATCTCCGCTAATTGGGACTGTGTAAGCCCTTTTTCTTCACGAATGGCTACCATTGTCCGAATCAGATCCCGTTCCAATGCAATCGCATTTTGATCCTCCTGGTTGATAGACAAATCATTTTTCAATTCTTTCCATGTAACCATGTTACTCATTCCTTTCCAAATAATCCTTCAAATTTCTTTTAGCCTGTTCTATTTCACGTTTTGGCGTTTTTTGTGTCTTTTTGGTAAATCGGTGAAGAATGATGAATCTGTTATCTTTATAATACGCATAAAGGAATCTGTTTTTTAATGGCCTCAGCTCCCAAATTTCTCCGTCGAGGTGTTTTGTCACAGGCTCTCCAACCCTTGTCCCCAATTCCTCAAGCATATCCATGTATGCCACGATTTTATTGAAATTGATTCGGCACTCTTTACTTGTAGCAGCTTTGACATTCAATTCTTTAATGTAGTCAGCTATTTCGGATTTTCCATATTTATCTTCATAGAATACAATTTCGTACATAGTATTTCCCTTTCTGAAAAGTATTATAACAAATTTGCTATAATACTTCAATACAAATTGCTGCTTATATTAACATACTGAATATTTTCAGCCGCAAAATTATCATGCTTCTTTATTCTTCCTCAGCCGATCACCCTTCCGTCCTCAATCGTTATAACCGTCTCCGACATCCTTGCAACCTCAAGGTCATGAGTCACAATGATCAGGGTCTGTCCAAATTTTTTTGCACTTTCGATCAGAAGCTCCAGTGTCTCCAACGCGGTCTTCTTATCCAGGTTTCCGGTCTGTTCATCCGCAAATATGATCTTCGGCTTTGACAAAATGGACCGGGCGATGGCCACTCTCTGCTGCTCCCCTCCGGACAGCTCTGAGGCATATTTCTTCTGCTTATCTTCCAGTCCCAGGGTCTCCAGCACCGTTTGCAAAAACTCCGGATCCGGCTTCCTCTGGTCCAGCTTCACCGGCATGCAGATATTTTCCAGTACATTGTACTCCTCCATCAGGTTGTATTGCTGGAATACAAAGCCCATATGCCTTCTCCGGAAAATGGCCATCTCTCCGTCCGAGTATTCCGACAGGTCCTTCCCTTCAAAGTAGACCTTTCCCTCAGTAGGCTGATCCAGACCGCTCAATAGATACAGCAGTGTCGATTTTCCGGAGCCGCTCCTCCCGATCACGGAATAAAATCTCCCCTTTGCAAACTCCAGGTCAATCCCGTTCAATGCGTTTACCTTAACGGAAGACGATTCATAGGTCTTCCTGATGTTTTCCGTCTTTAAAATCGTATCCATCTCATTCCCTCCTTAAAATTTTCAGCGGTTTCTCTAAGACAGGCTTTCTCTGATATTTTCCTTCAATACCCGGTTTTGCGGGCAGAAGAACACCAGGAACACACAGGCCATGCCAAACCCGCAGAATGCAAGGTGCATCGGCAGACTCCATCCCACAGTCGCATAGTCATAAAATTGTAATTTCAGCAGATGGATAAAGCTGTCCGTATACTCAAATTCCTCCACAAGCCTGCGGTAGGTTCCGATGTGTTTTATCACAAAATACAACGCATATCCCAGATGCCCCAGCAGGCAGGAATACACACTCATAAGAAGCCCTTTTGCTGCCAGCTGCACCCGGAGCCGCCTCCGGGACATCCCTATGACCTGCAGCAGAGCAAAGGAACGCTTCTGAGTCAGGCCGTGGAGTGTCTCGATATTCAACTGGATCAGCATCAGGATCAGGAAGATACAGATCCCGCAGATCCAGATATGGAGCAGGGATTGTATGGCCTCCTGACGGTATGCCGTATTCCGTTCCCGGTTATTATCAAAATTCAGGTGATTGTCCGACGCTGACTTGGCCATCAGGTAATCTGTGGAGAGATATTCCGCATCCATTCCGGTATAAACACTTGCCAGCGAATATCCATATTCCTGATTGCTCCAGCTTCCGTCACCAAGTTCAATTCCGTCCCTGTCAGTCTCTGTCAGCCTTTTCGCAAATGCATCGGAAGCGATGACTGAATAATAATTGGTTGACGATATCGTCAGATATGAATCCCGCCATAAATCCGCCGTAATGATCCCTGCGACCTCAGCCTCCGCCCTGCTGACCGCAGTCAGCTCTTCATACGGCTCATAAGGCTTCACCCCATCCTCCGTCCATATCTGCCCCGAACCGTTCTCCGACAGTTCTCCGCGTCCGTAATTCACTGCGGTGATCACATCCCCTGGTTCCACGCCAAACTCCTGATATAATTTTCCGCCCAGCTCCACACCTGTTTCTTTATTATAAGGAATATAGAGGAGAACCGATTCTCCGTTCCTGAATTTTTCACGGTCGATCTCCTCATCCACATACTGGAAAAATTGATCCCAATTGTCCTCGGCTACTCCATAGACGTAGCACCACAGCCCTTCCGGACCGCCTTCTGATATGCTTTCTCCGTATAGATCCTCTGTATCGCTCCATGGCCGTGCCCCATAAAGATGTTCTGTCAGCAAAGCACTGAACGGGTTCTTCTCCATATCAGGAAACTCCAATGTGCCGGCCAGAATACGCCATGCTGTGACTTCTTCAATTCCGGGTAAGCGCCTGATGTTATCTATATATTTATCTGTGATATAAGGGTTCGGGGTAACCTGGGTAATGGCATAGGAATTTGCTTGTGACCAGGTCTTGTCAATATAAACAGGCGCCAGTGATTCTCCATAGCAGAAAAGCACCGCTAATACACTGGCTGAAGAAAGAAGCAGCAG
>CATLCV010000102.1 GCA_949893755.1 uncultured Lachnospiraceae bacterium
CACCAGCCTTCCAAGCTGGATACGTGGGTTCGATTCCCATCACCCGCTCTCTTACAGATATTTATAATGTAAGAAGGAAGCCTACACAGTGCATGGGGGCTGTTTCATTTATGAGTCTGTAGCTCAGCTGGATAGAGCAACGGCCTTCTAAGCCGTAGGTCGAGGGTTCGAATCCCCCCAGGCTCGTTATGGTGGGTATGGTGCAGTTGGTTAGCGCGTCGGATTGTGGTTCCGAATGTCGTGGGTTCGAGTCCCACTACCCACCCTCTTCTCGCAGGAAGAAGAAAGCATCAGAGAGACATGATGTTTATCCAAGTCTTTGATGGGCTATCGCCAAGCGGTAAGGCACAGGACTTTGACTCCTGCATTCGCTGGTTCGAATCCAGCTAGCCCAGTTTACCCGGATGATCCGGGTTTGGGAATTTCATAAGATTACGGGCGTGTAGCTCAGGTGGCAGAGCACTTGACTTTTAATCAAGTTGTCCGGGGTTCGAATCCCCGCACGCTCATTTGGTGACAATATCCTGGAATTGATTCCCGGATATTTTTTCATCCATAATAATATAGGATCTGATATAAGAGACATCAAGCAGCGGATCATTCGCAGAACAAGTGATTCTGCAGGCTGTGATCTTAGATTCTATTTTTAGATCATGCGGATATGGCGGAATTGGCAGACGCGCCAGACTTAGGATCTGGTGTCTATGACGTGCAGGTTCAAGTCCTGTTATCCGCATTGAACTGAAAACACCGGAAGCTCTGTTTATAAGGCTTTCCGGTGTTTTTCTATCTGTAAAATCAGAAAAAAGGGGCAGAAAAGGGGCAAACTTTTCATGCCCCGAAGTGTCGATATTCTCTTTAGATTTTCCAAACAAAACCATGCAAGATTCATGCCCAAACTGCATACACTGATCATATATAAATCCGCGGAGGCAATGAACCATGCAGCAGATCGCAGTCATTCTCATTTTGACGGGCATATCGTTTCTGATCGGACTTGCCGTAGGCTTTTGCTGCGGCAGGAGCGAAAACTGAATCCCGCAATATGGATCAGCGAACCTCAAAATCAATCCTTATTTCAGAAAGCATTGCTGATATTTCGCCTGATCCTCCTCCAGTTCCATAATCATATAGCTACCTTTCCGCCCTTCCTGGCGCGGAAAGGACAGGCTTCCCGGATTCAGCACCGTGATGTCCGGATTCTGTTCCAGATAAGGCCGATGGGTATGCCCGAACATGACAATATCCGCGTTCCTCGCTCTGCCCTCCTCTTTTACCTGCTGCGGATCCAGGGAAACGCAGTAAGTATGTCCATGGGTGATAAACACCTTTTTTTCCCCGATATAAAATTCATCCTCCTTCGGAAGTTCTGAAAAGAAGTCGTTATTTCCTCTGACAATATGCTTTTCACACGCTACCACGGCGTTGATATACTCCTCTCCGCCCTCTACATCCCCCAGGTGGATAAACATGTCTACCGCACCCGCACTCTCTAACGCACGATCCAGGTTTCTGTGATAACCGTGTGTATCACTGACAATTAAGATCCTCATTCCTCTTCCTTCCCAAATCTTGCTTCTATGATCCTGCGCATGGCACGGAGCGCATTCCCCCGGTGGCTGAGTTCGTTTTTCTTATCCGGATCCATCTGCGCGGTTGTACAGCCATATTCCGGCACATAGAAAATGGGATCGTATCCGAAGCCATTTTCCCCAAGCATCTCTTTTGCGATCGTACCTTCGATCGTACCGCGGACCGTCTCCACACTTCCGTCCGGAAATGCAGCCGCCACCGCGCACACAAACCGGGCGGTGCGCTCTTCATCCCGTATCCCCTCCAGCTTGTCCAGCAAGATACAGTTCTTAACATCATAGGAAGTGTCCTCGCCCGCAAATCTTGCGGAGTAGATCCCCGGCGCCTTATCCAGATAGTCGATCTCCAGCCCCGAATCATCTGCAAGAACGATATCGTCGGGCAGAAGCCTTGAAATTGCCCTTGCCTTGATCTCTGCGTTTTCTTCAAAAGAAATACCGTCCTCCACGATGTCCGCCTCAACTCCCAGCTCCTTCATGGAATAGACCGGCATTCCCAGATCTGATAAAATCATACGGATTTCTGCCATCTTATTTTCATTTCCCGTCGCAAATACGATTCTTCTCTCCATAATCCTACCTTCTTAGTTCCTCTTATGTCTTTCTTAAATTTACTGATTTTTATATTCATATCGAATCCAGTAACAGTATAACATAAACCTGTTCTTTTTGCGATAAAAAAACGCAATCTTAGTTTTATTTATTGGAATTTTTTCCTGGGAGGCTTCGGCCCCATAAACTGGTAAAAATAGGTCTTGATCATGCCGTTGTAAATCTTTCGGTTCTTATCTGCTTTCCTCCCAAAATAACGCTCCGCATCCTCATAGCCGGTGATCACATACGCGGACCAGTCAGACAGACGGCGGAAGCTTTCCCCGAAATCCCGGTAGATCTGCGGCAGAGACTGCCGGTCCTCCAGCCTTTCCCCATAAGGAGGGTTGGTAATGATAAATCCATATTTTTTCGGATGACGGAGGTCACATACCGGACGCTGCTGCAGATGGATCAGATGATCGACCCCCGCGTCGATTGCATTCTGCCTGGCCGCCCGGATTACATCTCCGTCGGCGTCATAACCCTGGATATCTATTTCCACATCCATATTCTCCTGCTCCCTGGCCTCATCCGCAGCCTCCCGCCACAGCCTCCGCGGAATCAGCTCCGTCCAGTCCTCGGCCGTAAATTCCCGGTTCAGACCCGGAGCGATATTCGCGGCGATCATTGCCGCCTCAATGGGAAATGTACCGCTTCCGCAGAACGGGTCCACAAGAATCCTGTCCTTTTTCCAGGGGGACAGCAAGATCAGCGCAGCCGCCAGAGTCTCCGTAATGGGCGCTTTGCTGGAAAGCTGGCGGTACCCCCGCTTATGTAATGATACTCCGGATGTATCGATGCCGATCGTTGCGATATCTTTCATGAAAAAAACACGGATCGGATAGGACGCGCCGTCCTCCGGAAACCGTTCCTTGTGATAGCAGGTTTTCATCCGCTCTACCATCGCTTTTTTCATAATAGACTGTATATCAGAAGGACTGAACAGCGCACTCTTTACTGACGCGGCCTTAGTTACCCAGAACCGGCCGTTTGCAGGGATATAGTTTTCCCATGGAATCTGCTTTGTTTTTTCAAAAAGCTCGTCAAATGTAACTGCCTGAAATTCCCCGGCCTTTAACAGAATCCTCTCTGCCGTTCTGAGAAATATGTTGGCCCTGCAGACTGCCTTCATATCTCCCTGAAAGGTTACCCGGCCGTCTTCCACCTTGATGATCTCGTATCCCAGATCCAGAATCTCTCTTTTCAGCACCGATTCCAGACCAAAGTGGCAGGGGGCGATCAATTCTACCCTTTCCATGAATACCTCCTTCAAATCAAATAATCCTGGTTCATACATGACAATGCGGTAAATGCATCGTCCTGCTCGGACATTTACTATCTTACTATAAATCAGGGGCGTAGTAAAGCTGAATTTACTACACCCCTGATCTATACTCGTTATTGTTCGCACCCTGGCCGGGCGCTCACAGTAACCGCATCCGGCTCATAAGAAAGCCGCCTTGCTTTTGAGTGCTGACTAGTAGTTGTTCTTCTCGTCGTATGCGTTCTTGTTCTGGCTGTTGCTCTGGTGACAGTTCTTGTTCTGTGCGTTAGAGCTGTTCTTGTTCTGTGCATTCTTGTTAGAAGAGTTCTTGTTGCTCTCATCCGCGTAAGATGAATATGAGCTGTTGCTGTTTGAATTTGAGTTGTTAGTATTCTTTGCCATGAGTAAATTCCTCCTGAAATTTATTTGGTACACTCCTATTCTCTCTCCATTTTGATTTTTTATGCATCAAATTTCAGCTCATTTTCGATTTCAGCCCATTTTAAGCCATTTTCTTTTAATTTTTATAAAGAATTTTTCATTTTTGCTTGCATTTTCCAATTTCATATATTATACTAAGATTTGTAGAAAGTATACTTTCTACAACCCCTTATTAATTATTTATACTCCCCTCAAAAGACCGATGGCTCCCCCATCGGTCTTTTACTGATTTACAGGACACACCCTGACCAGGCGTGTCCTGTAACTTTGCTCTTCTTCCGTGCTTCACGATCGCCTGCCTCCGAATATGCGGACCACGATCATTACAATGAGGATCGGCACAAGGATCGGAGCCAGAATAGCGACGACTCCTCTGACGATGGCAACGACCAGGAGAATGACCATGACCACAGACAGGATCAAAAGAATCCTGTGTATCCAGGTATTCAGAACAAACATATGCATCCCCTTGCGATCCTGCTGATAGCCGCGGTCCTCATAAGAGGAAGCGCCTCTGTCACTTCCCGCCTCATGTACGGTCTCCCAGTCTGTACCGTCACTGGCATCGATGATCGTCCGGGCCAGGATCCAGGGATCGCCAAGCATGTCCACCACTTCCTGCTCGCTTTTTCCTTTTGCCGTCTCTTCTATAATATATCGGTCATAATAGTCCATGTTCTCCTGCACCGCACTGCTGCTCAGATTGCCCTGCAATGCTTTTTTCAGCTGTGCAAGAAATTCACTCTTCGTCATATTGTTCCCTCCTCAGTCATGAAACCTGAAAGCCTTCCAAAATGTTCTCTCATATCTCACTGTCCGGAAAACGGATCTCCAGAAAAACTTCGCTTTTAGGATAGCACAATCTTCCACACTTTCCAAGTGCCATCCGCATAAATTTTTCCTGCCTTTTCTTACATTTTTCTAAATCCTTTGCTGCGTTCCCTGAAAAATCTCAGCCCGCTCATCCATTTGCAAAATCCATACTACCGCACTTTCGCGTCTGCTGACACAGTTCACAGATTGTTCATTTATCATTTAAAAAACCTTCACTTTATCATCACGTTTTCTTCATTTCTGACGGATATACTAAAAATATCAAATGAAGAATACATTTGATACCTAAAGCAGACGTCAGAAGATTACTTGAATAAACTTTTTCATAATACATGCCGGGGATTGAGAAATCAGTCACCCGGCATCCTCCCTTTTTGGCGCAGTTTCCGCCTGCCGGGCAGGGCAGAAAAAGCAAATTCCGATGTACAGAATATCTGCCGCCTGCAGCTTTTCCGCATACGGCGGCAGACAAAAAGGCCGTCTCTAAGACAGCCTTATATATCATCCAGACATGCCTGGATCGCCTCATTCAGAGAAAGCATCTTGTCATCCAGCTCCGCAACCATCTGGGCGCACTCCCGAAGGTCCCTGCTGATATACTCCGGTGCGTTTCCTTCGAATTTATAATAAATCTTATGCTCAAGACTTGCCCAGAAATCCATTGCTATTGTTCTGATCTGGATCTCAACCTTTGTATCCACAACACTGTCGGAAAGAAAAATCGGCACGGACACAAGCATGTGATAGCTCTTATATCCACTTTCCTTCGGATTCTTGATATAATCCTTGATCGACAGTACCTTCAGATCACTCTGATTTCCGATCATCTCAGCCAACTGATATATATCCGAGGTGAAAGAACAGATCAGACGGACTCCCGCGATATCGTTGATATATTTTACCATATTTACAATGGAAGTCTCCCGGCCGTAACGCTTCAGCTTCTTAACAATGCTCTCCGGTGTTTTGATTCTTGTCTTAATATGCTCGATCGGATTGTATTTATGTACGTGCTGAAATTCATCGTTTAAGATCTCAAGCTTGGTCCCAACTTCCTTCAGGGCTGCGTTATACAGAAAAATCACTGTCTTCCAGCTGTCTACGTCCTCATAATTCCTGATTGCATCCTGCATCTGTTGTTCTCCCCTCAATGGATCACCTCCTCACCTAAGTATTCATTACTGTTCACGGCGCCCTGCACTCTGCCGCAGGACATCCGCCCAGTAAAACAGCGGTTTCGGGCATACGGCCCCCGCTTTTTTACAGTCCTAAATGTTATCATATCACGTACAGCCCATCTATTCAACCGAATTCTCTGTTTATTCAAATTACATGCATATTTATGTATATTGATCATTATAATGAACAACTGATGCAGTCCTCATCCACGTAAAAATCACCAGACAGCTTTGCGATAAATGATCTGCACAAAAATATCTGGTGATTTTTTATAGAATACCTTGTAAAGCGGTTACAGGTCCAGTCTCATATCCCCATAGCGGATCCAGTTCTTCTTACGCATAAATTCTGAGATCACCCAGGTCAGCACTGCCGGAAGGAGGATCTGGATCACCAGGATCTTCACCAGAACTATGGCAGCCGATTCTGTCTGGGTCATGACCTGCCATGTCATGATCTGTCCTACCAGACCGGCAGTCCCCATACCGGAACCCGTGGCATTGCTTGTCATATGCAGCAGCATGGTTCCGACCGGTCCCAGAATTGCACTGGACAGGATTGCAGGAAGCCAGATCAGGGGTCTGCGGACGATATTAGGCACCTGCAGCATGGAGGTTCCGATCCCCTGGGCCAGCAGCCCTCCGAATTTGTTTTCCCGGAAGCTGGCCACGGCAAACCCCACCATATTGCAGCAGCATCCGATCGTAGCCGCTCCGGCCGCAAGCCCGGACAGATTCAGGATGATACCCAGCGCCGCCGAACTGATCGGAAGGGTCAGGATCATTCCCATCAGGACGGAAACTACGATTCCCATGAGGAACGGCTGCTGCTCTGTCCCCCAGTTGATCAGCGATCCCAGCCAGGCCATAAACTTTGATATGGGCGGACCCACGAAGATCCCCACCAGAGTTCCCGCGCCGATACATCCCAAAGGTGTCAGGATGATGTCCAGCTTTGTCTTCCCGCTGATCAGGATTCCGATCTCGATCGCAATATAGGCCGCCACAAATGCTCCCAGCGGTTCCCCTGGACCGGCAAATACCATGGCGCCGCCGTCCTGCATCACCTCGCCTGCGAGCAGCTTGCCGGCAAATGCGCCGATCATCCCCACTGTAGCGGCTGACACGACCACCAGCTGATCCGCCTGAAATTTTCTTGCAACCCCCACGCCGATCCCGGCTCCTGTCATGGCTGCCGCCATCTTCCCGGCCAGATAGATCAGATTGCCCGTGTCTCCTCCTACGAACAGGCCGATCTGCTGGATGATCGTCCCGATGATCAATGTGGCGAAGAGCCCCTGGGCCATCCCGCCAAGTCCGTCTACAAAAATTCTGTCCAATGCACTTTTCATCTTTTCTTCCCCCATAACTATGTAACCCATTTGCTGCCACACAGGTTACTTTCCGTCTTTATGTCAAATTACCTTTCACATTGTAAGATAGCATATCACGATTTTTCTCTTTTGTCATTAAATTTCCGCTCTTTTCTTTTCCCCTGTCTGATGATATACTGGATTTGATATTTACTTTAGGAACTTCAAGAAAATAACTGACACATCCTGACTTGTCCGTATCACTTATTTTTCTGCAGTTCCTTACTGAAATAAGGAGAGTTTTCGATATGTTCCGTTTATGGGGAAAAGAATGGAAGGATAACCGCATGATCCGCGACACGGTGATCTGCGATGAAAGCGACGACACACGTACACATAAGATATTCCACGCACTGGATGCCATCTGCTATGAATTTGACCTGAGCAAGCCGATCTGGCTGGATGCCACGGTCGCAGAATTTAAGCGCCACAGCAAGGCACGGTTTTACCAGGATCATTTTGTGGATTCCATTGATTTTGACTATCTTGAAATCCAGGTGATTGAAGAATAGCTATGTGAAAATCATACAGGCAGATATCATCTGCATGCTGAATACCGCGTCATAAAAGAGACAGCGGCCGTCCCGGTCCCGCTGTCTCTTTGCTTTTCTTTTCTGTTTTTCTACAGCTTCTTATTCATTCCGGATCGCTGCCAGCGGACTCAGCCGCATGGCGCGCAGCGCCGGAAAATACCCGGCCACCATACCCACCAGCACGGCAAATCCCATGGACGCGGCCACCAGCCACACCGGTATGTAGGAAATATCGCTGTCCAGTCCCATGGCCCCGCCGTGGGCGGTAACCACATTGATCGCGAAGGACAGTGCAAAGCTTAAGATATTGCCGGCCAGACCTCCGATAAAGCCGATAAACGCGGCTTCCAGAAGGAACATCTGCTTGATATTGCGCAGGCTGCAGCCCAGCACCTTGATGACTCCGATCTCCTTCGTCCTCTCATAGATGGACATCATCATCGTGTTGGCAATACCGATAGCCGCTACGAACAACGACACAGCGCCGATTCCGCCCAGCACCGCCTCGATCATGGCAAACTCCTGCTGTGCGCTTTTCAGGTATTCCGCATTGGTGCTGGTCCTGTAGCCCATCCCCTGGATGGTTGCAGCCAGATCCTCTACGTGATCGATATCATCCGCCTGCACCATGGCATTGGTATAGGCGAAGAACTTATAAGGCTTTCCCGTCTGCGTCTTAGGCTGTCCGGGAATGGCTCTTCCCCTGTATTCCTTCTGCAGAAAGTTTTTTAAAGTCCAGATATCGCAGTATACATTATAGGAACCATTCTTGTAGGTCTCGATTCCTCCGGACATCATTCCGCTGGCCTGAACCACATACTTTTTTGGGGCTTTCACCGGCGCGGAATTCCCCTCCGAACCAAATGCCCCGGAATTAGTACCTGACTGCGTGTTAAAATAGTCCTCCTGGCTCAAAACCAGGAACACCGGATCCTTCATAAAATCAATATCCGGAAGCTGCTGCGTCTCCCAATATCCTTTGTTGGAACCCTTTTCATAAAAATCCATGGGAACCATATTTCCAATGACCAGTTCCAGGCTTGCAGAATTGGTTTCTGGCAGACGGCTGCCCTCCACAAGCTCCATATTCTGCCTCTCCAGTTCATCCGGAGTCATGCCTACCAGCTGGATATAGCCATAATAATTTCCGCTCAGGATCACAGAGCTCATGGTAAGAGACGGAGTCACACTTTTCACATGCTCCAGCTGTTCTATCTCCGTAATGGCATCATCGGTGACATATTTTGTCGCTTCGCCCTCCTCCGAGCCATTTGAAAAATAGTACATACCGCCGCCCGCATCCTGCCCGGTCACCGTAATGGCCGTCATGCCTCCGGCCTGCTCGATCTGCTTGTACATGGACTGCTGCATCCCAAGCCCGAGGGAGATCATGACTACGATCGAAGCCGTACCGATCACTACGCCCAGGATCGTCAGAAAGGTCCTGAGCTTTCTTTTTTTGAGGTTTCCGCTACTCATCCTCAGTAAATCGATCCACCTCATCCGCTAAATCCTCCTCTTCTGCCTGTGCCCGTTTTTTCTTCCTTCTGCGGGTCAGAACCACGGCCAGAACAATCACCAGAATTACTGCCGCCGCGATGGCAACCGGAATGACCGGAAATCCCTTCGCTTCCTCCGGCATCTCCCCCATCATCTCCATATCTCCCATATCCATTTCCATAGGAGCCGTCACCTGGATCTCGAATTCTTCCTCTCTGGAGGAGGGGTTTCCGGATTCGTCTTCATAGGTTACGACCATTTTGCACTTTGTCCCGGGCATGATCTCGGATTCTCCGGTCAGCATCCCGTCAATGGTCCCTGTGGCGCCGGAATCCAGATTGCCTACGAACACTTCCTTGGCACTGATGCCGTCGCCCATGAACTTCACCTTTACATTGTAAAGCTTCACACGGCCGGTATTGTACAGGCTGCACATCAGATTTGCCTCCTGTCCCACCTCAATGCTGGCCGGCGACAGCTCGATCTCGCTGAATTCAAACCTGGCCGCCTGGTAGATGGGGATCGCCAGGCTGGAGCTTCCCTCATACTGGGACGCATTGGAGTCCTCGTAGAGCATGGACATATTGATGCTGTAGGGCTTCTGCACCAGATCCGCCCTGGCATTCAGGTCAATAGCAACATCCCTCGTCTCCCCTGCCGGAATCTGGTCCAGATAAATGGAGCTGGCCCCGGATGAGGGCAAAAACGCCGGTGCTTCCGCAGCCGCTTCCGTCCCTGCGGAAGGCGCCTGAAAATCAAAGAGCATGTTGGAAACCGCCGTTGTCGTGGATGTATTTTTCACATGGACGATCAGCCGGAAATTACTTCCCGCATTCACAGCTCCCGGCTCCGTGTTGAATCCGGTCACAATGACCCGCGGAACCCCTTTCTTTTCATCAGAACCGCCTCCGCCTCCAACTGCCGAGATATCGCCGTTATATACGCCGCCTTCCTCCATGTCTCCCTGGCCCGGATCTTCCGGCTGCCCGTCGGAGGGCTGATCCCCCGGCTGCTCGGCTGACGGCGGGTTGATAATGATCGGAGGGTAGGGCGGATATCCCGGATCCTCCGGCTCGTTCCCTTTTGTCCCGGCGGTTTTTACATAGACAGACTTCTCGCATTCATATTCCTTTTTTCCATCGTCATAGGAAATGCGGAACACCAGCTTATAGGATTTGGTCTCCACGTCTTCGCGGACCTTCAGATCCGACCAGATCGCCTCTGTCGATTTTCCGGCCTGGATTTCTTTCAGCTCCTGTTCATAATTCATGCTGTCGATCTCAAAAGGCCATTCCTCCGCGTCATTAATGATGGGAGCGATCACTACGTTCTGCGCACTGGAAACACCGCTGTTTTTCACGGTGACCGTCAGCTTTTCCACCTTCTGCCCTGCCTGATATTGTGGGGTTGCCTGTCCGTTTCCTACGGAGATACGGATCGTAGACAGGGAATTTCCGGAATCCGCGTCTGACGGATCTGCTGTTCCAGACGCATGAGTCGGATCGCCGGCGGGATCCGCCGCCCCTGTCGTCGCCGACATGATTCCCATACCTGAAACTCCTGCCGCGCCAGCCCATGTGTGTGCCGCATCGTATCCTGCCTGACTATGTATCACCGGCACACAGGAAACTGCCAGCGACAGGCCCAGAAACATTCCTGTCCATTGCTTCCATTTTTTCATGAATCCTGTTCCTCTCTTTCCATTTTCTACAGTTCCTTACTCTATAAACCTTCCTCACCGCCGTCCGAACCATGCCTTCCTACACCGGATCCAGCTCGGACATATTTTCCTTTTGGCGGTTATCTTCGATCTTAACGATCTCGCCGTCTATGATATGAAAAATCCGGTCGGCATAAGTCGCCAGATGGTTATCATGCGTTACCATGACCAGTGTCTTTTTCTGTTCCCGTACCACCTTCTGCATCAGATGCATCACCTCTTCCGATGTGTGGGAGTCCAAATTGCCGGTCGGCTCATCCGCAAAGATGATCTTCGGGTTCACTACCAGAGCCCTTGCCACACCGACTCTCTGCTGCTGGCCGCCGGACATCTGATTCGGCATATGCTTTTTGTGCTTCCTCAGATTCACCAGATCCAGCATCTTGTCCGCTTTCTTAAGGCGGCTTCCTTTTGCTTCTCCCCGGAAGCTTAAGGGCAGAGCTACATTTTCCAGGGCGTTCATGGTTCCGATCAGATGAAACGACTGGAAAATGAAGCCCACATTCTCCCTGCGGAACTTTACAAGGCCATCCTCATTCAGGTTTTCCATATGCTGTCCGCTGACAATGACTTCCCCCTTTGTCGGCTTCTCCAGGCCTGCCAGCATGTTCAGAAGTGTAGATTTTCCGGAACCGGAGGTCCCGACAATCGCACAGAACTCTCCCGGGTAAACCTCAAAGCTTACGCCGTTCAGCGCACGCACAACAGAATTACCCACCCGGTACAATTTATACAGATTCTTGACCTCAATTACCTTGTCCACTTTCCCCCTCCTTTCCTCTGCGTATTCTCAAAATTACAAACTACTTGTCTATTATATAACGAAAAACATATTATCTCTACAAAATATTCTTAAGATTTCTTAAAGATTGAAAAAAAGCGTGCGTTTTGACGCACACTTTCTTCCTGCTTACTTATGGATCACAATTACTTATTTATTATAGAAGAAACTCGATCTGATCTTAATGGAAGAAATGATCTCCGATCTGAATTCCAAAGTTTCCGCATCCGAAGTAGAGACAATCTCCGATCGGATTGCTGCCTGCCAGCGCGTCCGCTGCTGCCTGCATAGCCGTATCTGTATAACCGCCGCTGGCAAGAACGGTATCCAGCCATCCGCTCATCGCAGGCCCGAACTGTCCGGACTGATAGATCACCTCTGCAATGCTGTTTGGATATACAGCACTGCGCACCCGGTTCAGGATCACGGCTCCGACCGCCACCTGGCCCTCATAAGGCTGGTTGCCGGCTTCACAGAAGATGATGGCTGCAAGAAGTGTCTGATCGCTGGCAGACGCGCTGTAGGCTGCCGTCTGCTGTACCGCTGCCTGCTCCGCTGCTGCCTGTTCTGCCGCTGCCTGCTGAGCTGCCGCCTGTTCCATCGCTGCCTGTTCCGCTGCCGCCTGCTCCTCTGCTGCGATCCTCTCGGCTTCTTCCCTTGCCTTTCTGGCCTCCTCCGCAGCTCTTCTTTCCCGTTCCTCTTCTTCCTTCCGCTTCATTTCCTGGTAGCGCTCTTCTGCCTCCATTGCTGCTTTTTTCAGATCCAACAGAGCCTCCTCGGGCGCATCTGTAAATCCATAGGGCTGTGTAAGCTTGTACTCTCCCAGGATCTTTACCTGTTCCATATTCATCATACGGTCTGCTGCTTCACTCTCAAATTCAGAGGACATCACCAGACCGGTCGTAGCCGCCATAAGTAACGCAATGATTTTTTTATTTTGTATCATATACTCCAACCTCCTATTTTTTGCAAAATTGTAAATATTTTCTTATAAATTATATGTATATTTTTTCGAATTTATTACAATTATTACAAAAATATTACGTCGGCCATTCTAATACAAAAAAATCACTTTGTCAACTTATTTTTTAAAAAACTTGCAAAATACCAATCATTCCCTCATAATCAGCCCGGTCTGCCTCTGTGATCCGCTCCATACCGCATTCTTTCAGACACGCCGTCGTCTTGGGACCGATACTGAATGCCCGGCACTGCTTCCACTCGTTTCCCGCAGCTCCCAGCAGGCGCCTTGCAGAGGATGCGCAGGTAAACAGGATTCCGTCGTACTCCTCCGGTTTCCGCAGCGTTTCCAGGTCGGGCTTCACTGCCTGGTTCTCATAAACTTCAATTTCTTCAAACCGGCAGCAGCCTTCCAGTACCGCCTTCAAATGCCCGTCTGCATTTCCGGCTTTCAGATACCAGACCCGATCCTGGGGAGAAATCTGCTTTTTCAGCGCATCCGCCAGCGCGTCACTGTGAAATTCATCCGGGATCAGATCCGCGTAAAGCCCATAACCTTCCAGCATTTTTGCGGTCCTTCCGCCGATGGCCGCAATCCTGCACCCGGCCAGGCAGCGTATATCCAGCCTGCTGTCTGCAATACTTTCAAAAAATGCTTCTACCCCGTTTTTGCTTGTAAAGACCAGCCAGTCCGCCTGCTTCATTTCCTCTGCGGAAAATGTCCGTTCCGCGCGCACGATCCTTCCCACCTGAATCTCATCCGCCGCCGCGCCCTGCCACTGCAAAAGTGCTTTCAATTCGGTGGATTTTTCCCCGATTTTCGGAATCAAAAAGCGTTTTCCGAACAAAGGACGATTCTCATAAAAGTTCAGCCTGTCCCGGAGAGAAACCACCTTCCCCACCGCAATGACCGCCGGAGAAACCAGTCTGGCCTCTCTGACCCTTTCCCCAATATGGGCCAGATCCGCCGTGCAGGTTCTCTGTTCGGGAGTGGCAGCGCAGGAGATCACGGCTGCCTCTGTATCTGGAGACATGCCGGCCTCCATCAGCCTGGACGCGATCTCTTCTACCTTGCGCAGTCCCATGAGGAAGACACAGGTTTCTTTTCCTTTTGCCATGGCCTCAAAATCAATCTCCGCCAGCCCGTCCCTGCTGCTGTGGGCCGTCACCACATGAAAGCCCGGCGCCTTTCCCCGGTGGGTAACGGGAATCCCGGCACAGGCCAGTCCTCCAACGGCGGAGCTGATTCCCGGGATCACCTGGAAGGGGACTCCTTTTTCCGCCAGGAACAGTCCTTCCTCGCCGCCCCGTCCAAACACATACACATCCCCGCCCTTCAAACGGACTGTGTTTTCATACCGCATACTTTTTTCCGCCAGAAGCCGGTTGATCTCTTCCTGCTCCATGGTATGGCGGTGATCCGCCTTTCCCGCATAGATCAGCTCACAGCCCGGCTTTGCCTCGTCCAAAAGCTCCGGGGAGGACAATCTGTCATAGATGATGCAGTCCGCCTCCCGAAGCGCCTGCAGCCCCTTCACCGTGATCAGCCCCGGATCTCCCGGGCCGCCGCCTACCAGTGATACGGTTCCTGCCATCTGGCGGCGGATCTGAACTGCTGCTTCTTTTGCCAGCTGCTCCGGAGCAGTTCCCCGGACTGCCGCATAAGCCAGCCTGCTCCCCGTCTCATTTCCAAACATGGCGTCCAGATGATAGAGTCCGTCCGCGCCTTTCCTGCATACGGCTCCCACCGGAACATGGCAGTCTCCGCCGATCTCACGCAAAAATCCCCTTTCCGCAGCAGCAGCCTGCTCCGACTCTTCGTCGCTGAGGGCATCCAAAAGCTTCAAAAGCTCCGTCTCCCCCTCCCGGATCTCCAGGGCCAGGATTCCCTGGGCAGGGGCGGGGATCATCTCCTCCGGCTCCAGATACCGGGTGATCCGCTCCTCCATTCCCAAACGCCGGAGTCCGGCCGCTGCAAGGATGATGCCGTCCAGCTTTTCTTCCTCCATTTTGCGGAGCCTGGTGTCCACATTTCCGCGGATATTCACGACACGCAGATCCGGGCGCAGACGCTTGATCTGAAATTCCCTGCGCCTGCTGCCGGTCCCGATGACAGCGCCCTCCGGCAGGTCCTCCAGCCGTTCTTTTTCCCGGAGGATCAGCGCGTCCCTGGAATCCTCCCGCTTCCATGCCTTTGCAAACAGAAGTCCGGGTGCGGGATGGGAGGGCATATCCTTCATGCTGTGCACACCGATCTGTACCTCTCCGGACCATATTTTTTCCTCGATTTCTTTGACAAATACGCCTTTATCGCCGATCTCATGAAGGGGCTTGTCCAAAACCAGATCCCCCTTCGTTTTGATGATCTGGAGCTCAAATTCTTCCTCCGGATATGCCTGCGCAAGCCTGTCCCGCACATATTCCGCCTGTGCCAGTGCCAGCTTCGAACCTCGTGTGCCGATTGTATACTTCATACATACCTCATCTCTTTCTACCTCTTAAAACAAGGGGCTGTCCCAGGGACAGCCCGTACATAACAGGCTGCTTTTCAGCGCAGCCGATTTTTGCTGTTAAAATCAGAGCTGAAAAAGCTGCCGGATCAGCCGCTGATACTCCTCCTGCTCTTCCTCCGTATCCAGGCGTTTCAATTCCCGGATCGGCTCCCGCAGAAGCCGCTGCAGGGAGGCGTTGAGCACCTTTTTCAGCAATTTTTTCTCCCGTTCTCCAAGTTCCATCTTCCGATTCAGATATGTATAGCTGTCCTCTACGATCTCCCCGCACCGCTGCTGCAGCGACTCAATAGCAGAGTCCATCCGGCTCTGCAAAAGCCAGCCCATTGTTTCCTGCAGCGCCTCTCTGATCATTTCCCGGCTTTTCTCTGCCAGAGCTTCCCTTTCCCTCCGGTGGCTGGCTGCGATCTCCTGCAGAGTGTCCAGATTGATCAGCGTGACCTGCGGTTCCTCTGCAAATGCGGTATCCACATCCCTGGGCGCTGCCAAATCCAGCATGGTCAGGCGCCTTTTCGGTACAAAATCCTCCCGGCGGAGGACCAGATGGGGGGACGCTGTCGCTGATACTACAATATCACATTTTTTCAGAACTTCATATCTTTCCTCATAAGAAATGATTTCTATTTCAGGAAATTCCTCCCGCAGCCGTCTGGCATGCGCTCCTGTCCTGCTGCATGCAGACACCTGTACATCCGGATATTCAAAAAGATATTTCAAAGCCAGCACCGCTGTTTTTCCGCTGCCGATCACAAGGATCCGCTTCCCTGCAATCCCGCAGGCTTCTTCCAGCTTCCGGATGCCGATATAGCTGACGGACAGCGGTTTTTCGCTGATCTTCAATTCCGTTTTGATCCGCTTGGCGCAGGCAACGGCGTCCCGGACAACCTTGTTTAATTCCTTGCCCCCGTATCCCATGGTCCTTGCATAATCCAGAGCCTCCTTCACCTGGCCCAGGATCTGGTCCTCTCCCAGAACAAGAGATTCCAGTCCCGCCGCGATCCGGAACAGGTAGGCAAAAGCCGCCTCCCCTGAGAGTGTGACCAGATACGTCTTCACCTCCACAGCCGGAAACATTTCCTCGTAGATCTGACGCAGCGCTTCACATTGTCTTTCTTCTATATAAAAATAATAAACCTCGCTCCGATTGCAGGTGGACAGCACCATGCACTGCTGGATTCCCGCGGCTTCGGCCTTTCGGAAAAAATCCAGCTTCATCGCATCCGTAAACGCGGTTTTATCGCGGATATCAAGGCCCGCGTTTTTATAATTGATTCCCAAAAATCCAAATTGCATCCCGCTGTCTCCCGTTCCTATATCATATCTGCTCAATGCCTTCACAGATACGCTGCAATCCCATAAAATGTCTACACTCCGCTTCGATCCGTGCTAAGTAGTTACTCTATGCCATCCCACTCAGGCAGTCCCGGATGACCTGGCAGGTGGTTTCGATGTCCTCCCCGGTGTGGGCATCCGATACAAACATTGCCTCAAACTGGGAGGGCGCCGTATATATCCCATGATCCAGCAGATATCCGAAATATTCTGCATACCGTGCGGTATCCGAAGATACCGCGCTCTCATGATCCGTCACCTGCTCCGAAGTAAAAAAGATACTCAAAAGAGAGCCGATCCGGTTGACGCATACGGTATTCCCGGCCGCTTCCCTGACTGTCTCGGCGATCCGCTGCGCCTTTTCCTCCAGCCTTTGGTAGATACCGGGATCTTCTCTGAGAATCCGGAGAGTCTCCAGCCCTGCCGCCGTCGCAATGGGATTTCCGGACAGGGTTCCCGCCTGGTACACCGGCCCCAGCGGCGAAACCATTTCCATGATCTCACGCTTCCCTCCGTAGACACCGATGGGCATACCGCCTCCCACGATCTTGCCGAGCGTAGTCAGATCCGGCGTCACATGAAAATACTCCTGGGCGCCGCCAAGCGCAAGCCGGAAGCCTGTGATCACCTCATCAAAAATCAAAAGCGCTCCGTTTTGTTCTGTAATTTCCCGCAGAAATTCCAGAAAACCGGGAGCAGGGGGCACTACCCCCATATTTGCCGCAACCGGCTCCACCACCACGGCGGCGATCTCCTCTGGATTGGCCTGAAACAATTCTTCCACCGAAGCCGGATCATTGTACTGGGCCACCAGGGTATTTTTGGTATAATCCGCGGGAACTCCGGCACTGTCCGGAACCGAGGTGGTCAATGCGGCAGAACCGGCCTTGACCAGAAGTCCGTCCGAATGCCCGTGATAGCAGCCCTTAAATTTGACGATCTTGTCCCGCTTCGTATACCCCCTCGCTGCCCGGATCGCACTCATCACCGCCTCCGTGCCGGAGCTGACCAGACGGCTCACCTCCATGGACGGGATCAGCTCCGCAAGTACTTCTGCCATCTGCACCTCTTGTTCCGTAGGCGCGCCGTAGGTCAGCCCGTATCCGCACGCCTCCCGGACCTTTTCGATCACTCGGGGATGGGCATGTCCCAGGATTCCTGGTCCCCAGGAGCAGACATAATCGATCATTTCATTTCCATCCACATCCACGATCCTGCTTCCATGGGCGGACGCTATAAACCGGGGTGTCCGTCCTACGGAACCAAAGGCGCGCACCGGACTGTTCACGCCCCCCGGAATATGGCGTTTTGCCGCTTCAAACAGCTCTCTTGATCTTGTATCCATTTCTATTCTCCTTCCCGAATCCACCTTGCGGCGTCCAGAGCATGATACGTAATGATCATCTTTGCCCCGGCACGCTTTAAGCCCACCAAAATCTCCAGGACAATCTTCCTTTCGTCGATCCATCCGTTTTCCGCTGCCGCCTTCACCATGGAATATTCCCCGCTCACATTGTAGGCCACCACCGGTACATTATAAGATCTGGTAATGTCCTTTATGATATCCATGTAGGCCATGGCTGGCTTGGCAATGATCAGATCCGCACCTTCCAGCAGGTCTTCCTCCACCTCCCGCAGGGCTTCCCGGCCGTTTGCAGGATCCATCTGGTAGGTCTTACGGTCGCCGAAGCCCGGCGCTGAGTGGGCCGCGTCCCGGAATGGCCCGTAAAATCCGGAAGCAAATTTGGCGCTGTATGCCATGATGGGAATCTGGACAAATCCGTTCCCGTCCAGTGCCTCCCGGATGGCCCTCACCCGGTTGTCCATCATGTCGCTGGGCGCGATGATGTCCGCCCCGGCCCCGGCATAGCTGACCGCGGTCCTGGCCAGAAGCGGCAGGGTTTCGTCATTCAGGATGATTCCCTCCTTCACCAGTCCGCAGTGTCCGTGGGAGGTATACTCGCAGAGACACACATCCGCGATCACGATCAGATCTCTGTATTTTTCCTGCGATTTTATCAGACGAATGGCCTGCTGCACGATTCCCTGATCGTCATAGGCGCCGCTGCCCACTTCATCCTTGTGGGCGGGAATTCCGAACAAAAGGACCGACAAAATCCCGGCTTCCACGATCCGGTCCAGCTCCTCCGGCAGCCGGTCGATGGAATACTGGCAGATGCCCGGCATCGAATCCACCGGGCGGCACAGGTTTTCTCCCTCCATGACAAAGATCGGGCAGATCAGTTCGTCCACCCGAAGATGGTTCTCCCTCACCATGCTCCGCATGGCCGGGCTGACTCTCAGTCTTCTCATTCTCTCCATGATCAT
>CATLCV010000103.1 GCA_949893755.1 uncultured Lachnospiraceae bacterium
TCAGCTCTTCCTTGAAGGTGTGAAGGCCGAATCCGTTATGAATGCACTGGTTCAAGATTCCTCCCAGTTCCTTGTCCCGCTCCAGTATGATCATATTTTCAATTCCGTTTTTTCTGGCTGCTTCCGCCGCGGCAAGGCCGGCCGGACCGCCGCCCACGATCACCAGATCATAATTCTTCATGATTTTTCCTCCCTAAGTGTTTAAATTTCTTTGTTCTTTCCTACGATCAATCCGGAGCCTCTTCCGCATTTCGTAATTTCGGACATATCCAGATCCAGCTCCCTTGCCAGGATCTCCATGGTCCTCGGCGAGCAGAAGCCGGACTGGCATCTTCCCATTCCCGCGCGGGTACGCCGTTTTACCCCGTCCAATGACCTGGCTCCTAAGGGCCTGCGGATGGCATCCAGGATTTCCCCTTCCGTCACCTTTTCACAGCGGCAGATGATATTTCCGTAAGCCGGGTTCTCTTTGATCAGGGCGTTCCGTTCCTCAGCGGATAATGTCTTCGGATCCAGAATTCCTTTTCTTTCCGCCTTATAGTCTGCCTTTTGGGCCGGGTGCAGGATATTTACCACAATCTCTTTTACATATTCCCCTACCGCCGGAGAGCTTGCCAGTCCCGGCGACTCGATTCCCGCACAGTCTACAAAGCCTTTCGCATCCTTCAGCTCTTCTATGATAAACTCTCCTCCGTCCTCATGGGCGCGCAGTCCCGCAAAGGAGGTGATCACCTGACGCATGGGGATGTTTTTCACGGACCTTGCGGATTTGCTGATCACCTGCTCCAGCCCGTCCCGGGTAGTCGCCGTCGCTTCCCTGTCCTCCTGCTCAATGGCTGTAGGGCCGACGATGATATTTCCATGGACCGTGGGAGATACCAGCACGCCCTTGCCGTATTTGCCAGGGAGCTGGAAAATGGTCCTGGAGACCAGATCGCCCGCGGTCTTGTCCAGCAGGCAGTAATCCCCCCGCCTGGGCGTGATATGGATGTGGTCCGCACTGACCATATTATGGAACCGATCCGCATGGACGCCGGCCGCATTAACTACGACCTTCGTCTCCAGGGGACCGTTTTCCGTAAGCAGACAGTAGCCGCCGTCTATTTTTTCAATCTCCTGCACTTCTGTGTCAAACCGGAATTCCACTCCGTTTTCACAGGCATTTTCCGCATACGCGATATTCAGCAGGAAGGGGCAGATCACCCCCGCGGAAGGCGCCCACAGGGCCGCTGTCACTTCATCTGCCAGGTTTGGCTCCATGGCATGGGTTTCTTCCCGGTTCAGGAGCTTTAAGCCCTCCACTCCGTTTGCAATGCCCTGGTCATACAATTCCTGCAGCAGCTCCTGGTCTTCCTCCTCCCGGCAGACCACCAGAGAGCCGCAGGGGTTAAACGGCACGTCCAGCTCCTTCGCCACCTGGGGCATCATCTTGTTGCCCCGCACGTTCAGCTTCGCCATCAGGGAACCTGGTTTCGCATCATAGCCTGCATGCACGATCGCACTGTTTGCCTTTGAGGTGCCGCAGCACACATCCTCCTCCTTCTCCACCACACAGATCTCCAGATCGTATGCGGACAGTGCTCTCGCAGACGCGGTGCCGGAAACTCCCGCACCAATAATCACAACATCATACATCCTCTTTTCCTCCATTTCATGGGTTCACCGAAGGCTGATTGAACTAAAAAAAGTGTGCGTCCTGACGCACACTCGCGCCGAAGCGCGGCTGCGGCAGCAGCCATTTTCTTTATGCGCGTAGTGCGCATCCCCCGGAGGGTTTTTGTTCTATAGGAAAATTCGAAGAAGTTTTCTATAGAACAAAAAAGCCAGATGAAGAACAGACATATGCTCTATATGCCTGTTCCTTTCATCTGACTTTCTCTCCTCGCTCAAAGCCTGAATGAACTTTAACTTATGAAACTTGCAGCCATTCTGCCGGAAATGCTGTATCTGGCAGAATGTTACATCAATGATACTCACGGCCGATTTATCCGGCGTTCCGTATTATTCTGCTGAAATTATTCTAACACGGATTGAAGGGAATTACAAGTTGTCATTTTTATTTTTTTATTGCATTAGGGGAAATGCTGTGCTACACTGAATACAGCGTTATTACTGGAGATTTTTGAGCAGGGAGGTATAGTTCAAGTGCTATATTTTGCCCTGCTTTTTGTTTGTGATGAATGGATGGCAGCAACGAAAATGCTGCCGTCCCAAAAGCAGAGGGAGGCACACGGCATGGAGGGTAAGGAACAGATCAGGGAGATCATTGAGGACACGCCGGTCATCATGGCCGTCAAGGATTGGGACGGCGTCCGTCGATGTACCGGGCAGGAGTCAAAGGTCGTTTTTATCCTGTTCGGGGACGTCTGCAGTATTGATGAGATTGTTAAAACGGTAAAGGATGCGGGGAAAATTGCAATCGTACACATAGATCTGATCAGCGGATTGGGAAATAAAGAAATATCCGTAGATTTTATCCGGAAGGCCACCGATGCGGATGGGATCATTTCCACAAAGCCGGCCATGATCAAGCGCGGAAAAGAACTGGGCCTGTTTACGATCCTGCGGTTTTTTGTTCTGGATTCCATGGCCCTGGAGAATGTGATGAAGCAGGACGGAGCCTTTGCGGATATGATCGAGATTCTTCCGGGGATCATGCCGAAGGTGACTCGCCGCATCACGGAAAATCTGTCGATCCCGGTCATCTGCGGAGGGCTGATCTCGGATAAGGAGGATATCATCCATGCGCTGAACGCCGGGGCTGTGGCTATTTCCACGACCAATCCGGAGGCTTGGGGGATGTAGTATAGCAGGAGAGGGGCTGTCGTGCCCCTCTTTTTTCAGACGCCCTGGTTGATACAAAGGTGGAGCGTCTTTCTTTTTCCGTCATATACAAGGAAACGCTCTTCAAATTCCTTTCTCAGGTCAATGTATACGTCTTTTTCATGCTGTTCCGCGATACGGATAATCTCTTCATACGATACGGTGACAATGTTGAATTCCCTGCCGATCCGCACCGCGGCGTATCTTCTTCCATATTCCTCACAGTCTTCCGGGTCTGTGAAGGCCAGGAGTACATCCTGATCGTGCAGTACGCCGTCTATGGTGAAGCGGCGGAACAGAGCCTCATCCGCAGGATGCACGGTAAAAAGGCTTCTGGACTGCAGAAGGCTTTTGATACAGTCCCAGTCCTTTGGAAGGCGCCGGGGCTGGTTGAGGATGGTTTTGATGGTTTTAATCTCCGTGGGGGAGAGGGGTGGTTTTTGTGGTGCTGCTGTATCTGTCATATTGGATTCCTTTCTAAAATACATACTGGCACCTTTTTAAAAATCCAAGGCATCCTGGCCAACAATGAGTAATAAGTTATTGATAATTTGCTCCAGCTTCGCCGATCCTAAAATCATTTCCAGCTTTTCCTCAAATACTTCCTGAGTTTGACATTCTATTTTTGTCGTTTCCTTTATTTCCTCTGCAATGGTCTCATCCAAGGTGATCGTAACCGGATAAAATGCAATACCATATTCAATAAACATTACACGATATTTATAATTCGGCGTTGCCCTGGAAGTAATATAAAACTCGAAAACAAATTTACTATCTTCAACTTCCCCCAGATTCTTCTGAACATTTGGCATCTTCATAAAGGAAGGCATTTTTATAGTTTCCGAAAACTCATTATCCTTTGGACCATCATATGCAGAAACCTTTGCAATAATTTTTCCATTTGTCTGTTGTAATAAGAAAGTGCACTGCCCCTCCAAAATGCTTTCCGCAGTATCAGATGTCTTTTGAGCGTGAAATTCTTTTTTCCATAAATTTTTCATAATATCAGTTCCTCCTTCAGCTTTACAAATATCGGCAAATGGTCACTGTACAATTTTTGATCCGGCTTACCTTTCTGATTCATAAAATTGAATGACGCTGTGTGTGTTACGATTTCCAGGGAATCTTCATCTAACGCTCTTACCAACTGAGGTCTTACTAGAAACTGATCATAAGTATTCCAAAAATAATTTACAATTTTGCTGTTATTATAAAAATATGTACCGAATGGAGCCACCCTTGCTCCCAAAAATTTCCACATAGGATTATAAAACTCTTTGTAAACTCTTCCTTGAACTATTCTTCCTTTTTCTGTTAGCTCTCGGACATAGGGAATACCATGAATCGAATTCGCCGCAATACATGATTTTTCGAACGGATTTACATTTAAATCCCCCATAACTAACACATTATGCGTATTATATTGCGCTTCCATTTCTTCTAAATCACGGTGTAACTGACGTAAATTTTCCTCCTGTTCATCCTCCACCGCATATAATTTACTTATATTGTGCATCATAGCTATAATCAGCTTATACAGTGAAGTCTTTATCATCAAAATCTGGTATCGGGATTGCTCGCGCAGAATATGAATCGGATATCCACTTTTCATAAATGCTTTTATTTTATTGCAGCCTCCCAGATTTGTAACCGGCATATAATTATTTTTTGAAAGGACGTTGACGCGGTTGCATAAACGCCCTATCTCTTTTGGATACTCTGCTAAAACTATGAGATCACAATTTTTTTCCATCGTCAACTCAACAAGGCAATCTTCCAGCCCTTTGTTTTTTACATTCCAAAATAAAAGATTCATAGTTTTTCTCCTGTTATCTGTCCGGCCTTTACTGAGTCATCTTAAAATACTTATTGTATCCGTTTGTTATCGTGAAGCTGCATCAATCCTTTTTGAAAAATCTGAGAAAAACTTCTTGAATTCATTATTTTTCTCCCATACAGGAAGTATTATACATGGTAATAAAATAATTATCAACACGCATAATACAAAAATATACATTTCACTAAATAAGAAAGTCAAACAGGGGGGCGAAGCACAATGTTAGTGCAACAGTCCCCCATTTTTCGGTAGCAAATACTGGAACATGCTGATTTTCCGAACTTCTCCACGTGATTTTACACCACCGGTACAGCACCTTTTTCAGCCAGATCACCCCAGCTCCTTCGCCCACTTCGCAAAGGTATGGTTATCCACCCCCAGCTGCCTCGCCGCTTCCCGCCCGGACAGTTCTCCCTGAGCCCAGAGATCCCAGATAAAATCAAAGTTCTGCGGAAGCTGAATAGGCTTTCGCCCCACGGCCACTCCCCTTGCCTTTGCCGCGGCGATTCCCTCGACAACACGCTGGCGCATCATTTCCCGCTCTGTCTCCGCCACGTAGGAAAGGGCGATGAGCATGATCTCCGCCACAAGGCGATCCAGGAGGCTCCGGTCCAGCCCCGTATTCAAAAGCTTCATATCCAGCACCACAATTCCGCATTTCTTTTCCAGTGTAATATGCCGCCACTGTTCGATGATCTCATTGAAATCCCTTCCCAGTCGGTCGATACTTTTAATGATGAGCGTATCGCACTCTCGGATCTGTTTCAGGAGTGCTTTGTACCCTGGGCGTTCGAAATCCTTGCCGGACTGCTTGTCTGAGAAAATGTTTTCCTTTGCCACGCCGTACTTTTTCATGGCGATGCGCTGCCTGTCGTCATTCTGGTCCTTTGTAGAGACCCTGATGTAACCATACATTGTTCCCTCCATAATGGTTTCCTCCTTTGTAACCCACTAAATATTGTCATTTTTCATTATAGAGGAAACTCTAGTTCTTATTTAGAGAGAATAAACTTCCTGACAACGAACTTTTATTTCTTTATATAAATAGGGAACTTTTTTGCATTTATTTTACAAAAAAGTTCCCTATACCTAAGCGCTGTACCGCAGTACGCTTTTCATACTTAACAATTCCTCAGCTTCGCATCCAGCGCCTCCCACTCTTCCCGCGGCAGGCTTGTAAACGGCCCGTTCATCAGCTCTTCCAGCGTAAACAGTTCCTTTTCAAACGGGATATTCTGAAAACGGCACAGATAATTTTCTTCCAGTATCTTTCTGGTCTTCGGATTTTCCATCAGTTCTTCCATCGGGGAGTCGATGCTGTAGACCTTCCGGTACGGCTTCGTCGGTTCGTATTCAAAAACATACGTCCCTGCCTCCGCTTCTACTGTAACGCTGCTGCCGGTCTGCGTGATCCTGCGGATTCCGCTGTTGCCGCTGATCTCATTCACATCCGCATCCGGCAGCACGATCTCTGCCTCCGCGTCAAAGGGCACGGTCACGATCATTTTCAGCTTCTTCCCGTCAATGGTCCAGGAGCTCTTGATCATCCCCGCCGCCGACCGCAGACACCCCTTCGCCCAGGAGATCTGATAATTGGGCGCAGGCGCGACCCGGAATTTCTTGAACCCGGCGCCCTCCTCCATGGGCTGGATCCCCAGCATGTTGCGGTACATCCATTCCACAATGGAGCCGTATGCGTAATGGTTCAGGGAGTTCATCTCCGTCCCGCTGATCTTTCCGTCCGGGAGCACGGAATTCCACCGTTCCCACACGGTCGTCGCGCCCATCAGCACTTCATACAGCCACCCCGGGAATCCCTTTTCCAGAAGCAGATGATAGGCCAGGTCATTCATGCCATTCTCGGACAGCATCCGGCACAGGTAAGGCGTTCCCACAAACCCGGTATTCAGATGATACCGGTTCTTTTTCAGCTTGTTCAGAAGCCCTCTGCACACTCTTTCATAGGCATAATCCGGCGTCAGACCCATATACAAGACCACCACATAAGCCGTCATGGTATCCACGCTCAGATTCCCTGCCGGGGTAAAATATTCCCGGATAAATGCGTTTCGGATTTCTTCCGCAAGACTTCCGTAAGCTTCCGCATCCGCTTCCTTTCCCAGAAGCTTCGCCGCCTTTGCCACGATCATCGTGGAATGATAGTAATATCCGGAGGCGATCAGGTGCGGGTCGGTCGCCCCGTACACGCCGCCCTCCACATTTCCGTCCAGAGCCAGCCAGTCGCCGTAGTGGAAACCGCTCTGCCACAGGCGCCTGCCGCCGTACCTGTCATCCTCGCCCCTCATGTAGTCCACCCAGGCCTTCATGCTGGCGTACTGGCGTTTCAGAATGCCCTTGTCGCCGTAATGCAGGTAGACATTCCAGGGGATCACGGTGGCCGCCTCGCCCCATGCGGTGGACCCGTCGCCGGGATAGTTCGCCACCGGAACCACATCGGGCACGCTGCCGTTCAGCTTCTGCTGTTCCGCATAGATATCCTTGCCGTATTTTGTGTAAAATGCATAGGTATCCATGTTGAAGCACGCGGTTCCGCTGAATATCTGGGCGTCCCCCGTCCAGCCGTAGCGCTCGTCCCTCTGGGGGCAGTCCGTCGGCACGTCCACAAAATTACCCTTCTGGCCCCATTTCGCATTGTGGATCAACTGATTGACCAGCGGATCGGAGGTCTCGATATCCCCCAGTTCTTCCATTTCAGAGTGGATGACCAACCCCCGGAAATCATTGACATCCGGCTCCCCGTCCCATCCGGTGATCTTGACGAAACGGTAGCCGTAAAATGTAAAATGCTGCCGCACATCGCACTCGTTTCCGTCTGCGATATAGGTAAATTCCGCCTTTGCCGTCCGCAGATTGTCATTGTAAAAATTCCCGTCCTGCAGGATCTCGCCGAACTGGAAATACAGCTTCGTGCCCTTCGGTGCCTTACAATGGAAGCCCAGCCAGCCCACCATATTCTGTCCCATATCCAGAACCGTTTCCCCGGCGGGGGTATGGATCAGCTCCACAGGCTTGATCCGTTCATGGATCTTGATGGGCGGGCTCAGGCGGGGAGACAGCTTCTCCTTGTCCAGGTCTGCCTTTTCCACCGGGAAGGTTTCGCTGATATCCAAAGCCGCGTCATACACCTCTCCCGGATAAATGCCGCTGGACACCACCCTGCTTTTTCTGGCCTGCCAGGTGGAATCTGTAGTGATCACTTCCGTCGTCCCGTCCTCATAGAAAATGTGCAGCTCGCCGATGCATGCTAGCCGGTCCCCATAGTTTTCCTGGGTCTGTCGGAGGCCGTACCAGCCCTTGTACCAGCCGTCGCCCAGCAGGACTTCGATCTCATTTTCACCGGATTGAAGTGTGATCTCCCAGGTCTGGTACTGGATCCAGGTGTCGTAGTCGCAGAAGCCGGGAAGGAGACACTCGTCCCCCTGCTTTTCGCCGTTGATGTACAGCTCATAGAGGCCCACGCCTGTGAGGTACATCCTGCAGCGGGCCACCGGTTTGGTGACGGTCAATATCTTGAATACAGACATCTGCATTTCCTTTGGGGTACAGGGGGTGATCCAGTCCGCCTGCCAGTCTCCGCCCTTGGCGGTCTCAAACCATGCCGCCGGGCTTTCCGCGGATTCTCCGTTGTCCGCCCAGACACGGACCTTCCAGTAATAACGGGTCTCCGGCTCCAGATCGATGGGCAGGGGAAATGCGGTGCTGGTAATGGTATCTGTCTCGCCGCTGTCATAGAGGAGGGCGGAAAAATCCTCATCCAGTGAGACAAGGATCTGGGCTTTCTCCTGCTTCTTGGCCAGAGTGTCCCTTACTACGTAAGAGATGGTAGGCTGACCCAGGTCGTAGCCCAGAGGGTTGACAAGATGATTGACTTTTAAGTGTGTGATTTCCATGGTTGGTGGTTCCTTTCTATTCTTTTTCGTATACAGCTTTACAGGTCTTCTTGTAGCAGGCGATCCCGTATTTATGAATCGTCTCCATTCCCTCCTGCCTAAGCGCTGTGACATATCCGTCATCCTCGATCTGCTTCATCGCTTTCCTGCATGCCGTGTCAAAATCCCCATTCTCTGCATATTTCACCTCTACTACAATACCAATCTCATCTCCCGTCTCCACCAGAATATCACTGTACCCTGTCCCGGATTCCGCATTTGAGCTTACATCCCAGTCTTCACGCGAACTCATAAGGCCCAGTAATATACCATGAAAAAAGTTTTCCTTTTTCTCTTTTCGGACAGCCGTATCCCGTATGCTGATCGTTTTTTTCAAATAAGCCGTAAACTGATTCTCTATCGCTTCTGCATCCCCACATGCAAAGGCCTCACAAAATGCATCCAGCTTTATCTTATCCTTTTGCATTTCTTCCTGAAACCATTCCTGAATCTGTTCAACAAATATCTGCCTTATCTCCTGATTTGGTATCGCAAGCTGATAAACATTCCCTGCTGCCTTTCCCCGGCTCGTCAAATACCCCGTAGTAAAAAGCACACTCCAGACATTCTCAATACTTTTGTACAAATCCCGATAAGTCAGTTCCTCTTTCACCTTTTTTGCAATATTCTCTCCGTTGATCAGCCGCTCGATCTCCCTCCGTGTACTTTGCTTCGCCATCCGGAGAAATCTTCTGATAATATCATTGCTGCTTGTATTGATCCAGAAAGCTTTCGGCTCGGCAGACGGTTCTGCTCTCAGCAGATCAATATAGTTAATTACATCCCAGGGACAATATATATCTGCATTGCCGATACGATAGCCATTGTACCATTCCTTAATCGCGGCATAAACATTGCTGAGTCCATAGTACTCCAGCATCGTTTTTACTTCGTCATCTGAAAATCCAAAATATTCATCAAACCATACATTGGCAACAGAATATACTTTAAAGTTATTCAGCCCTGTAAAAATACTTTCCTTTGCGATCCGAAGACACCCTGTAAGTACAGCAAATTGAAGACAGTCATTCCCCTTAAGTACCCTGCTGGACAGATTCCGCATCAGACTGACCATTTCTTCATAATAGCCTGCCCTATGCGCCTTATCCAACGGCACGTCATATTCATCGATCAACAAGATCACTTCCTGGCCGTAATGTTTATATAAAAGCTGTGTCAATGTCAAAAGACTGTCTTTTAGCACCTCTTCTGACATATCGAATTTTTGCTGGCTGTCAACATCATTTTTTATTAACTGTCCGTACTGCGTCTTCTCCCCTTCATTAAGCAGGTCGCTATCCATCAAAAACCAAAATTTAAGCGCCTCCTTGCCTATTACAGAACTCATCGCTGCCCTGGCACCTTCAAACGTTCCGGAATCTATATCCTTTAAGCTGATAGAAATCACAGGAAATTTTCCCATGTATTCCCTGCATAGTTCTTTCTCTTCAGCAATCTCAAGTCCATTAAAAAGTGTACTGTCACCTTCATATCCAAAAAATACCTTCAGCATATTCATATTCAGAGATTTGCCAAATCTTCTCGGGCGGGTGAAGAGATTCACCTTTCCCCAGTTATGAAGCAATTCCCTGATCAGTCCCGTTTTGTCGATATAGTAGAATCCCTTTGTACGGATTTCCTCAAAGTTCTCAATCCCGACAGGCAGTTTCAAAGGAAAATTCGTTCCTCTCCCCTCTTTATCCGTCATATGTGATTCCCTCCTCTCTATGTGAACTACCCATTGTCTAAAGCCAACAGGCTTCCTGCTTCATCTTTTTTGATAATCCCCATCCATATATTCTTTCGATTTCCATTACCTATAATATACTCAAATTCCTGTAGTTTGTACAGTAAAAAAATAAATCTCGCCAAATGAATCTATATCTAAAAAAGTGTGCGTAGGCAAAAATTCCTATAATAAAAAAGCCCCTGCGTTTTCATACACAGAAGCTTTCCAATATCGTTTTACAGGATTATGTATTCACGGACGGCGAAATATGCCATAAGTATGGCGGCTGCCGCCCTTCTCCTCACACTCTCACAAAATGCATCACCCTGCTGACATAATCGCCTTCCTGCGCCTCCATCAGCAAGCCGCCGTACATCAGCACCTGTCCGCTGTACACCTTCTCCGTTCCTTCCAGCCTGTACAGCGCCCCTTCGTCCAGCCCTTTCAGGCGGATCCTCCTGCTTCTCACATTGGCGCCCGCCAGAACCTGCACATAGGTCGCCACGGCCTCGCTCTGGTCCTTCGCGGCCACCTCCCAGCAGTCATACCGATGGTTCTCCTGCCAGGACGCAATCCGGTAGTAAGCCCCTTCCCGGACCAGATGGTCATACCGGTGATAGAGCGCGATCTGCTGCTTCACCTTCTCTTTTTCCTCCGCGGACAGCTTTGTAATATCCAGCTCATACCCAAAGGTCCCGTCCAGCGCCACATGCCCCCTCGTCTCAAAGGGCGTGTTCCGTCCTACGATATGGTTGGGGCAGGCGCTCACATGCGCCCCCATGCAGGACAAGGGGTAGAGAAGCGCCGTCCCCTCCTGGATGGCCAGCCGCTCCACCGCGTCCGTATCGTCGGAGCACCAGATCTGGGGGCTGTAATAGAGCATGCCGGGGTCAAATCGTCCGCCTCCGCTGGCGCAGTTTTCCAGAAGCAATTCCGGGAATTCCGTCACCAGACGTTCCTGCAGCTCATACACGCCCAGGATGTACCGGTGCGCCAGCTCGCCCTGCTGTTCCGGCGGCAAAGCTGCGCTCCCCAGGTCCGTAAACTGCCGGTTCATGTCCCATTTTACATAGGAAATGTCTGCGCTCCGGAGGATCTTTGCCACGCACTCATAGACATGATCCACCACCTCCGGCCTGGACAGATCCAGCACATACTGGGCACGGCTCTGTGTGGGCGTGCGGCCGGGAACCTGGATGGCCCAGTCGGGATGGGCGCGGTACAGGTCCGAATCCGGCGAAACCATTTCCGGCTCAAACCAGATGCCGAAGGAAAGGCCCTCCGCCTTGACCCGTTCCACCAGCGCAGGCAGGCCGCCGGGGAGTTTATCTTCGTTAACTGTCCAGTCTCCCAGGGAGCTGTCGTCCAGATTCCGGTGCCCGAACCAGCCGTCGTCCATGACCAGCATTTCGATGCCCGCCTCCTTCGCGTCCCTGGCGATCTCCACCAGCTTGTCCGCGTCAAAATCAAAATACGTGGCTTCCCAGTTGTTGATCAGCACGGGACGTTTTTTATGGAGATAAGGGCTGCGGATCAAATGTCCCCGGTACAGGTCGTGCAGGATCCGGCTCATTTTTCCCAGTCCCTGGTCGGAATAAACGCAGACCACCTCCGGAGTCTGAAATGAATTTCCAGGCTTTAATACCCACTCAAATCCCTCCGGGTGGATGCCCATCACCATCCGCACGGAATCGTGCTGGCTTTTCTGGCATAACGCCAGGAAATTGCCTGAATATACGAAATGCATCGCATAAACCTCTCCCGAATCCTGCGTCGTTCCGGGCGTCACAAGCGCCGCGAAGGGATGCTCCTGATGGCTGGAACAGCCCCGGACAGAGGAAGCCGCGTGCTTCCCGTAAGTCACGGGGCAGCGGGTCATATGCCGTTCCCTGGCCCAGGAACCGGTCAGTGTGAGCATTTCAAAGGACTCGTCGTCCAGATCCATACAGGCGCTCAATGCCCGTTCGATATACAGCGGTTCACTGCCTGTATTTTCCAGCAGTACGCTTCGGATCACGGCATCCGCGTCTGCAAATACGCTGTAGCGCAGGATTGCTTTCAGACCGATCTGCGGGTCCTCACAGGTGATCTCCAGAGTCTGCGCCTGGTCTCCATCCTTTGCAAAGGTGGCCGGCAGTCCGGGAAGCTCCGGCTTTCCGTCCAGGATCTGATGTCCCGTATAGATCAGCTCGCAGACCCGATGCCCCTGGGGTGTCCGCACGGACAGACAGTTCTCCCGGTAGTCTCCCACGCCGGAGGTGGAATACTCATAGGGGAACGCGTCTCCGAATCCGCCCTTATCCCGTTGGTTTCGTGAGGGCACGAAGGGCCGTTCCTCCGTCCGCAGGAACGCATAGCTGCCCTGGCAGTTGTCCAGCTTCTTTCCGTAATACATGTGGCCGATATATCTGCCGTCCGCGATCCCGATCAGGTAGCTGGTGGTCTTTGTATTCAGCTGAAATGTATTCGAAGCCCTGTCAAATGTGATACTCATATGATAAATCCTCCATTAAAAATGTGAACCGGGCAGACGCTGCTTCAGATCAGGCTCGCCGCTCCGATCATCCCGGCTTCCTTGCCGAGCGCCGCGATCTCGATCTCCGGCAGCTCCCCTTTGTCGCCGCCGAAGCACCCTTCGCTGACCATTTCGCGCAGAGGCGCAAGCAGTACCTCACCCTGCCGGGAAATGCTGCCGCCCAGGAGCACCAGCTGAGGCCGGAAGATATTCACGATATTCACGATCCCAATGCCCAGCCTGCGGGTATATGCGTCCACAACCTCCCGCATCTGCTCATCCCCTGCTGCCGCAGCCCGGAAGATCTCCTCCGGCGTCAGTTCCATGCCGGATGCCCGTTTTGCATCCCGCTTTAACGCGGTTTCGGAGGCATAGGCTTCCAGACAGCCCCTGCGCCCGCAGGTGCAGGGCTCACCGTTTTCGACGATGACCATGTGTCCGAACTCGCTGCCGCCCTTACCCTCGTAAATCTCTCCGTCCAGAATGATCCCGCTGCCGACTCCGGTTCCTAACGTTAACATTACCACATCCTGGCATTCTTTTCCAGCCCCCGCGTAAGCTTCTCCAAGGGCCGCGCAGTCCGCGTCATTGGCGATCTGCACGGGAATAGGGAGATACCGGCCCATCTCCCTTGCCAAAGGCACATTTTCCCAGCGGATATTGTTGGAATAACGCACCACGCCCGTGTTTCGGAGCACCGTCCCGGGCACGCCGATCCCTGCGCCCACGCACTGGTCCATGGCGATCCCCTGGGTCTCCAGAAGCTCCAGCGCCTTTTCCCCGATCTCCTGAATGACCGCTTCTGCCCCCCGCTCGGCTGCAGTCGGCATGGCCGTGTGGACGATCAGCTTCTGGTGGATATCCACCAGGCCGATCTTCGTCTCGGAGCCGCCGATATCGATTCCGATCCGCACCGGAGCGGCCTTCTCGCGGATGGTCGTGATCAGCGCGTCGCAGGAGCCCTCAATCTGATAACTCCCGCTGCCTGCGGAGAGGAAGAAGCTGTCTCCCTTTCGAAATTCCAGAGCTTCCCCCCGGCTGGAAATGGTTCCGCTGCCGTCCAGCATCAGAATGCTGGCAAAGGAAGCGTCCGAAACCATTCCTTCCATCTTTTTCATCACATTTCCGTCCAGGTTCAGCTTATCCACCGTAAAATAATCGCAGTCCGCCACATGGGGATAGCTGCTCTTGTCCCGGACAATGGGCACCCGGTTGGTCACGGCCAGGGCCTTTTCAATATGCAGGTCCCGCTTCTTTCCGTCCTTTCCCACCCGCCCGTAATCATATACCCGGTAGGTCACGTTGGAATTCTGCTGGATCTCCGCGATCAGGATATCCTTCCCGATGGCGTGGATGGTGCCGGACTCAATGAACAGCACATCCCCCTTCTGCACGGGTACGGCGTTCAAGACCTCCAGAAGGGTGTCCTCCTGAATCCGTCTGGAAAATTCCTCCCTGCTGATCTCTCTCTTGAATCCATAGTACAGAAACGCCTCTTTTCCGGCGTCCATCACGTACCACATTTCTGTCTTTCCGTACTGCCCTTCGTTTTTCAAAGCATACCGGTTGTCCGGATGGACCTGGATGGACAGGTTGTCCTTCGCGTCAATGAATTTGGTGAGGATGGGAAAATCCCGGAAGCGCCTGCAGTGCGTTCCCAGCACCGCCTTTCCCTGCTCCTCGATGTATTGCTGCAAAGTCTTTCCGGCATCCGGGCCGTTGGAGATCACCGAGGGGCCGTCGGGGTGGCAGGACAGCTCCCAGGTCTCCGCCAGCACGTCGCCGTCATATTCCTTTCCATATTCCTCCGCCAGACGGCGGCCGCCCCAGAGGTAATCCTTACAGCTTGGTTTCAATTTTAAAATGCTCATCTGTCCACTCCTTTTTCTTAGGAGACTGATTTACTGCGCCAGCGCCTTCACGCCTTCCGTCAATTCCGCAAGCTTCTTCTCCGCGTCTGCGTCATCATTTCCTTTTACTCCAATATAAAACTTGATCTTCGGCTCCGTTCCTGACGGCCGGATACAGCACCACGCACCGCCTTCCAGTTCGAAATAAAGCACATTGGACCTGGGCAGGCCGGTAACGGTTTTTGTTCCGCTCACACAGTCCAGAAGCACATCCTCTTTGTAATCCCGAAACTGAGTCACCGCAAGGCCTCCCACGGTTTTCGGCACATTTCCCCGAATGCCCTCCATCATAGACGCAATCTTTTTCGCTCCATCCTGTCCTTTCAAAGTTACGGTGCACAATCCCTCTTTATAATATCCATATGTGTCAAATAATTCTTTCATTTTATCGCACAGCGTGATTCCCTGGTGCTTACAGAACGCCGCCACCTCGCAGAGCGCCATCACTGCCACGACCGCGTCCTTATCCCGGGCGTGTGTCCCCACCAGACAGCCATAGCTTTCCTCGTATCCAAATACATATTCATGCTCTCGGGTTTGCTCGAAGAACTTGATCTGCTCTCCGATATATTTGAAGCCGGTCAGCGTTTCGATCAGATCCACATGATACGCCTTTGTGATCTCCCGCGCCATTTTTCCGGACACGATGGTGGTCACCACCGCGCCGTTTTCCGGCAGTGTCCCCAGTGCTTTCCTCTGGGATAAAATGTATTCCAGGATCAGCATACCGGACATATTTCCGGTAAAGCTCCTATATTCTCCGGTGCGGCTGTCCTTCGCGTAGACGCCCAAGCGGTCCGCGTCCGGATCCGTAGCCAGCACGAGATCCGCATCCACCTCTTTTGCCAGCTTCAATGCCAGGGAAAATGCGTTCTTATCCTCCGGATTCGGATAGGAAACGGTGGGAAAATCGCCGTCCGGCAATGCCTGTTCCTCCACCACATGGACGTTCGCAAAGCCCAGCTCGTCCAGCACGCGCCGCACCGGAAGGTTGCCTGTGCCGTGGAGCGGGGTGTAGACAATGTTCAGATCCCTGCCCTCTTCCTTCATGATCTCCGGGTGGATAACCAGCTTTTTCAGGGCTTCCATGTATCTGTCATCCATATCCGGACCGATCACCTGGTAAAGACCTGCTGCCTCCGCCGCTTCCTGTCCCATGGTTTTTACCTGCCCGTAATCCGTGATGGCATTGACCTCCCCGATGATCTCCCGGTCCCTGGGAAATGTGATCTGCGCGCCGTCCTCCCAGTAGACCTTGTAGCCGTTGTATTCCGGCGGATGGTGACTGGCCGTCACCACGATGCCCGCCGTACAGCCCAGCTCCCGCAGCGCAAACGACAGCACAGGGGTGGGCCGCAGGGACGGAAAAATATACGCCCTGATCCTATTTGCCGCAAGACAGAGCGCCGCCTCCTGCGCAAATTCCGGCGACATGTTCCTAGAATCAAAGGCGATGGCGACCCCCTTTTTCTCCGCATGCTCTTTGATGATATAATTAGCAAGACCCTGGGTGGCCTTCCGCACGGTGTAAATATTCATCCGGTTGGTGCCTGCCCCGATGATGCCCCGCAGACCTCCGGTGCCGAACTCCAGGTCCCGGTAGAAGCGCTCCCCGATCTCGTCTGCGTCCTCTGCGATGCCCCGCAGCTCCGCTTTGGTATCCTCGTCAAAATACGGATCCTCCAGCCAGAATTCATAAGTCTTTCTCGCATCCATGTATAGCTCCTCCTTTTTGTCCATTTCTATTTCCATGGCCCGGCGTATTGCAATTTGCGAACCGTCAGGCTGCGGACTGTAATCCCTATTTTACCATATCCGGATATCTCCGTCATCATAGGAATTTCTTTGTTATACTGTGCGGCAGATTTATCTGGTGCGCAGTATACTGTCAAATGACGGTCTCTTCAGTCCTCCCTGCATCTGTCCAGCAGCAGATGATTGAGATATCCCGTCGCTCCGAATCCAACGATGATATAGATCGGTACGATCATGCCCACGAAAACGTCCCCCAGCACCATACAGACTGCCGGAATACTGTTCAGCAGCACCATCACCAGCGTATACGGCAGATTGCGTATCGCAAGATAAAGAGCTCTCGCAAGCACCCTTTTGAGGTGCATTTCACCAGTCTTCTCCCGGCTCACAACGACCGGAAACGCGTAGCAGAACACCATTCCCCACAGCAGCAGAAGGCATCCGGTCACCATCCCCACGACGGACCAGAACCCCTGACTTCCCACCCGCACAAGAAAGGTGATGTCAAACACCAGGACGCTTCCGGTCAGCAGGAGGAAGAGCCACACCGGAATACTGTTTCTCAGGGCGCCTTTGAAGGCAGTGAAAAAGCTTCGAAACACGGTCTTTCCTTCCCGCAGTTCACGGAACGTCTCATACATGGCGGCATAGGAGGCCCCGATGGTCACGACTGGAATGGAAAAAATGAGAAACAATAGATTGACCAGCATCACATCCCCGATACTTCCCATAAATTCAAAAAATGGATTTTCTACATTTAATTTTTTCATTCCGATCTCCTTTCCAGTACATACTCCAGAAATTGCCTGCTCTGCTCCCTGTGCTTCCCTTCTACAGGAAATACCAGAAGCAGAGGGTCGCTTTCATCCATCTGAAGCCATTTTTCCAGCACCGTTCCTTTTACACAGACTGCAAAAACATCTTCTTTGCTGCCCGGATACGCCAATTCCGCCGATAGCCCCCGTATTTCCCCGGGACCCAGCTCCCTCAAATCCCAAAACTCCCCGCCCAGGCCCAGGCAGTATTCATAAAAACTTTCCGGCAGAATCATGGCGTCGATCACACCGGACGACCAGTTGAAAAAGAATTTTTCATAGGAGCTTTCATTTGCCTCCGGCAGCTGTACATCCTCATAGGAAATGAGATAATCCGAGTCAATCGACAATTTCTTCATCCCGATTCCCGAGAGTCCGGAAAAGTCCTCCGCAATCCCGGCATCCCTTGTGAAATCCACCTCCTGGTTGACGATCACGCAGGAAAATTCCGGTTTCCGGTTTCTCCCCCAGCCCACATGGTAAATGAGGAGGAGAGCCAGGCCGAGGGCCAGCGCCCCCAGCAGCATATGATACCAGTAATACGTCAGCACATACTCCGCCGCCTGCTCCCGGCTCATGTCTTTTGTTTTCGACAAGATGTCATCCCTGATCTTCTCCATCCATTGCTTCATCCTATGTTTCACTCCAAAATGCTTCCGCACGGAATTTCCCTGAAACGCATGCCTTCTGTATCAGACAATTTCGAGCCATTCCGAAGGATACGGAAATCCTGTCAGCAGTGCCTCCATATCAATCACCGTCATATCCAACTATCCTGCGCAGTCTGTACAGGTTATTTTCCCAGCAGTTCCAGATTCTTTTCAATCAATTCACACCGCTGCTTCACGCAGTCCGCCGTCCTGCGGGCGTCCCCGGGCGTATGGAACAGGTAGTCCTCCAGCTTGTCCACCGTAGTAACTGCCACATGCATCCGGGTATCGCAGGATGCGTAGTAAATGTATACGTCTCCGTTTTCCCTTGCCACAGCCCCGTTGGTGAAGACCACGTTGGACACGTCGCCCACCCGCTCCTTTCCCAGCGGCACCAGAAAGACCCCTGACGGCTCCGCGACCAGCTTTGCCGGATCGTCCAGATCCGTGCCGAACACATACAGCACATACCGAAGCCCTGCCGCCGTATTGCGCACGCCGTGGGCAATGTGGATCCAGCATTTTTTTCCCCGGATGGGCACCGCCCCGGCCCCGTTCTTCGCCTCGGTCAGCGTGTGATATGCCCTGCGGCTGATGATGGTCTCCTCGTCGATCACCGCATGCTCAATGTCTTCGCAGAGTCCAAAGCCGATCCCGCCGCCGCTTCCGGTCTCGATAAATCCGTCCATGGGCCGTGTGTAAAAGGCGTATTTCCCGTCCACAAATTCCGGGTGGAGCACCACATTTCTCTGCTGGGGAGAGCGGAGGGTTTTCAGATTGTCCAGCCGTTCCCAGGTTTTCAGATCCTTTGTCCGCACGATCCCGGCCTGGGCAACCGCCGCGGACAGGTCCGGGTCGGACAGATCCTTGCTTTCCGAGCAGAACACGCCGTATAGATAACCGTCCTCATGCTTTGTCAGGCGCATATCATAG
>CATLCV010000104.1 GCA_949893755.1 uncultured Lachnospiraceae bacterium
GGTATCAAATAAATGGAACAAAGCAGAAGGCTGGGGTAAATATATCTCAGCCTCTTCTTATTCAGAAATATAGGAGCTGATAAGTATGAAATCTTCAAATATAGGCGGACAGGCCGTGCTCGAAGGTATTATGATGAAGAACGGCGACCGTTATGCGGTAGGCGTCCGCAGGCCGGATCAGGAGATCGAGGTCCGCGTGCAGGAGCATAAAAGCTTTGTGCCCAGGGCGGTGCGCAAGATTCCGTTTATCCGGGGGATATTTAATTTTATAGATTCTCTGGTGCTGGGAATGAAGGCACTGATGTTTTCGGCGGAATTTATCGAGGATGAAGAAGGAGAGGCGCGGGAGCTGACAGCGGACGAAGCGGCAAAGGAAGAGAAAAAGGAATCCCTGGTCATGTCTCTTGTCCTGGTTCTGTCCATCGTTCTTGCCATCGGGATCTTTATGGTCCTGCCGTATTTTCTAAGCGGGCTGCTAAAACGGGTGATCACGTCCAGAGGGGTATTGACCGTACTGGAGGGTCTGATCCGGGTGATGATCTTCCTGGGCTATATTACCCTGGTATCCCGCATGAAGGACATCCAGAGGACCTTTATGTATCACGGCGCGGAGCACAAGTGCATCAACTGTATCGAGCATGGTCTGGATCTGAATGTGGAAAATGTTCGGATCAGCTCCAGGCAGCATAAGCGGTGCGGTACAAGCTTTTTGTTCTTTGTCATGATCGTCAGCATTATCTTCTGCTTCTTTATCACGGCGGAATCTCAGGTCATGCGCGTGGTGCTGCGAATCGCGCTGATGCCCCTGATCGCGGGCGTCTCCTACGAGATCATCCGTCTGGCGGGGAACACCGACAATCCGGTGGTGAACCTGTTGAGCCAGCCGGGTCTGTGGGTACAGAACATGACCACCAAGGAGCCCGACGACAGCATGATCGAGGTGGCGATCCAGGCAGTGGAGGCCGTATTTGACTGGAAGGAATATCAGGCGGAAAACTTTGGCGCCGGCAGCCCTGTGACAGAAAAGCAGGCGCAGGGAATATGAGGACCATCCGGGAAGCATGTATCAGGGGAACGGAAATCCTGCGGCATAAAGGGATTCCCGAAGCAGAGCTGGATGCCTGGTATCTGCTGGAGCATGTGACAGGCATCAGCCGGGCGCTTTATTTTTCGGACGGCTGCAGAGAGCTGGAAGCGGAACAGGAAGTCCGATATTTTGATCTGATCGAAAAAAGAGGACAGCGGATCCCGCTGCAGCATCTGACCGGAGTACAGGAGTTCATGGGATTTCCGTTTCTGGTTAATGAATATGTGCTGATCCCGCGGCAGGATACGGAAATTCTCGTGGAGGAAGCGCTGTCGGTTCTGAAGAAAGAAAAGGGGACGGTCACGCTGCTGGACATGTGTACCGGTTCGGGCTGTATTCTGCTGAGCATCCTGAAGCTGATGCAGCGGGAACGCGGGTATGACTTCATATATGGGACAGGCGCGGATCTGTCGGAGCAGGCGTTGGAGACTGCCGGAAAAAATGCGGAAATTCTGGGAACAGAAGCGGTATTTTGCCAAAGCGACCTGTTTGAAAGGATAGACGGCAGGTTTTCGATGATCGTGTCCAACCCGCCTTATATCCGAACGGCCGAGATCAAGACACTCCAGGAAGAGGTGAGGGCGCACGATCCGCTCATGGCTCTGGACGGCGGAGCGGACGGGCTGGATTTTTACCGGAGGATCATCCGGGATGGCAGAGCGCATCTGCTGCCGGGAGGATATCTGCTGCTTGAGATCGGCTGTGATCAGGCGCAGGAAGTCGCAGGATTGATGCGGGAGGCCGGATTTCAGAGGATTTCCGTAAAAAAAGATCTGGCAGGACTTGACCGGGTGGTATCCGGTGTGTATGATGGATAGTGGAGATTTGGAGTTACAGGGCACGCCTGGTCAAAATGCGGCCTGTAACCGCAGGGCAGAGAGAGGATAGATGAGATGATGTTTGACAGATTAGAGGATTTACTGATTCGCTATGAGGAGGTCATGGGAGAGCTGCAGGAGCCGGACGTGGCCAATGACACGGAGCGTTTCCGGAAGCTGATGAAGGAGCAGAGCGACCTGGCTCCCATCGTAGAAGCATTTAAGGAATATAAGCAGTGCCGGCAGAATGTGGAGGACAGCCTGGCGATGCTGGAGGAAGAGTCGGATGAAGAGATGCGGGAGCTGGCCAAGGAAGAGCTGAACGAAGCCAAGGCACGGATCGAGGAGCTGGAACGGGAATTGAAGATCCTGCTTCTGCCCAAGGACCCCAATGATGATAAAAACGTCATCGTGGAGATCCGGGCAGGAGCCGGCGGGGACGAAGCCGCTTTGTTCGCGGCGGAGATCTACCGCATGTACGTACATTATGCAGAGTCCCGGCGCTGGCGTCCGGAGATGATCTCTTTGAATGAAAACGGGATCGGCGGCTTTAAGGAATGTGTCTTTATGCTGACCGGACAGGGGGCATTTTCCCGATTAAAATATGAAAGCGGCGTCCACCGCGTGCAGCGTGTTCCGGAGACGGAGAGCGGAGGGCGGATCCATACCTCCACGATTACGGTTGCCATCATGCCGGAGGCGGAAGAGGTGGATGTGGAGCTGGATATGAATGACTGCAAATTCGACGTGTTCCGCGCGTCCGGAAACGGCGGGCAGTGTGTCAATACAACGGATTCCGCCGTGCGGCTGACCCACATTCCCACGGGAATCGTGATCTCCTGCCAGGATGAGAAGTCCCAGCTTAAGAATAAGGACAAGGCATTGAAGGTGCTCCGGGCCAGACTCTACGAGCTGGAGCTGGCGAAGCAGCACGACGCGGAGGCGGAAGCCAGGAAGAGCCAGGTGGGGACCGGGGACCGTTCCGAGAAGATCCGCACCTATAATTTCCCCCAGGGCCGGGTGACAGACCACCGGATCAAGCTGACTCTGCACAAGCTGGATACCATTCTGGGCGGGGACCTGGACGAGATCATCGACAGCCTGATCGCCGCGGACCAGAGCGCAAAGCTGGCGAAGATGAATGGGCAGTGAAGTGACTAAAAAGACAGACCGGCGGGAACCGTGTTTTCCCGCATGATCTGTCTTTTTTTGTGATTCTTACGGCCTGAAAAATATCAGGCCGGCCGCAGCCGCAAAGCGGCATAGTTCCATACAGTTCCTTATTTTATCTCCGCGATATCAACCAGCGTGAGCTTCTTGATATCTGTATTCTCCAGGCTGGTGATCAGCGCCCGCGCCGTATCCATTGCGGTGAGGACATTGACCCCGGTCTCAATGGCATTTCTCCGGATTACGAAGCCGTCTTTTGCGTGCTCCGCGCCCTGTGCCGGAGTATCAATGACCAGATCGATCTCATGGCCTAAGATCAGATCCAGCAGGTTGGGGGATTCCTGTTCGATCTTGCGGACCGCGATGGCCTTCACCCCTCCGGCCTTTAATGCGGCTGCAGTGCCTGCGGTGGCAAAGATCCGATAGCCGATCTTCGCGAACCTGCGGCCGATCTCTACCGCTTCCTCCTTGTCTTCATCCCGCACCGTGAGGATCATATTCTTGAATCGGGGCAGCTTGATCCCCGCGCCCAGGAATGCCTTGTACAGGGCTTCATCGAATGTAGACGCGATGCCTAAACATTCCCCGGTGGATTTCATCTCGGGTCCCAGGCTAATATCCGCGCCGCGGATCTTTTCAAAGGAGAATACCGGCATCTTGACCGCAAAGTATTCGGCTTCCCTCTGCAGGCCCGGCGTGTATCCCAGCTCCCGAATCTTACTGCCTGTGATCACACGGGAGGCCAGAGGCACGATGGGGATGCCGGTAACCTTGCTGATATAGGGCACGGTCCGGCTGGAACGGGGGTTGACCTCGATCACATACACATCCGCCTCCCCGCAGACAATGAACTGGATGTTGATCAGTCCGATGACATGGAGAGATTTTGCCAGCCTCCGGGTGTATTCCGCGATCTTCTCCCTGGCGGCCTTGCTCAGACTCTGGGCCGGATACACGGAGATGCTGTCCCCGGAGTGGATGCCCGCCCGCTCGATGTGCTCCATGATCCCCGGGATCAGGATCTCCTCGCCGTCGCAGACCGCGTCCACCTCGATCTCCTTTCCGTTGAGGTATTTATCCACCAGGATCGGATGGTCCTGTGCGATCCGGTTGATGATGCCGATAAATTCGTCGATATCATGATCGCTGATGGCAATCTGCATGCCCTGGCCGCCTAACACGTAGGATGGCCTTACCAGGACCGGATAGCCCAGACGGTTCGCCACCTCCTTGGCCTCCTCAGCGGTGAATACGGTTCCGCCGGAGGGACGGGGGATCTCACATTCCTCCAGGATCTGGTCGAAGAGCTCCCGGTCCTCCGCCTTGTCCACATTTTCCGCGGAGGTTCCCAGGATCGGAACTCCCATCTTCATCAGGCTTTCCGTCAGCTTGATGGCAGTCTGTCCGCCGAACTGCACCACCGCGCCGTCGGGCTTTTCCAGGTCCACGATGCTTTCCACATCCTCGGGAGTCAGGGGTTCAAAATACAGCTTGTCCGCAATGTCAAAGTCCGTGCTGACCGTCTCCGGATTGTTGTTTACAATGATCGTCTCATAGCCTTCCCGGGAAAATGCCCAGGTACAGTGTACGGAGCAGAAGTCAAACTCGATGCCCTGGCCGATCCGGATGGGACCGGAGCCCAGGACCAGGACCTTCTTCCGGTCATTGGTTTTTTCCGCCTCGTTTTCACTGCCGAATACGGAGTAGTAGTAGGGGGTCTCGGCGGCAAATTCCGCGGCGCAGGTGTCTACCATCTTATAGGCCGCTACAATGCCGTTTGCATGGCGCATATCGTGGATCTCCCGCTCAGGTCTCCCGGTGAGCCTGCCGATCACGGCATCCGGAAATTCCATCCGCTTCGCCTCCTTTAAAAGCTCCGGCGTGAGAGCCTGGCTTTGGAGGGACTGCTCCATCTCCACCAGGATGGCAAGCTTGTCAATAAACCAGGGATCGATCCTGGTCCGGTCGTGGATGAGTTCATAATCAAACCCTCTGCGGAGGGCTTCCGCGATCCTCCAGATCCGCATGTCGTCCACGATGGAAAGCTGTTCCGTCAATGCGTCCTCGTCCAGATGGGAAAAATCATAGGAGAGCAGGCAGTCCACATGCTGTTCCAGGGAACGGATGGCCTTCATCAGGGCGCCCTCGAAATTATCACAGATGCTCATGACCTCTCCGGTGGCCTTCATCTGGGTGGTCAGTGTCCGCTTGGCGCTGATGAACTTGTCAAAGGGCAGCCTTGGGATCTTGACCACACAGTAGTCCAGCATGGGCTCAAAGCTGGCATAGGTCTTGTGGGTGATGGCGTTCTTGATCTCATCCAGCGTATAGCCCAGGGCGATCTTGGCCGCAACCTTGGCGATGGGATATCCGGTCGCCTTGGAGGCCAGGGCGGAAGAGCGGCTGACACGGGGATTGACCTCGATGACACAGTATTCAAAGGATTCCGGATGAAGGGCGTACTGTACGTTGCAGCCTCCGGTGATCTTCAGCTCGTCGATGATGTTCAGCGCGGAGGTCCGAAGCATCTGGTATTCCTTATCTCCCAAAGTCTGGGACGGGGCCACCACGATGCTGTCTCCGGTGTGCACGCCCACGGGATCGATATTTTCCATATTACATACGGTGATGCAGTTCCCGCGGCCGTCCCGCATCACTTCATATTCGATTTCCTTCCAGCCGGCGATGCAGCGCTCCACCAGAACCTGCCCCACACGGGAGAGACGCAGGCCGTTTTCCAGGATCTCCACGAGCTGTCCGGAATTGCGGGCGATCCCGCCGCCGCTGCCTCCCAGGGTATAGGCGGGGCGCAAGACCACCGGATAGCCGATCTCATTTGCAAAGGCCAGGCCGTCCTCCACGGATTCCACCACAAGGGAAGCGGCCACCGGTTCGCCGATGCGCTCCATGGCTGCCTTAAATTCCAGACGGTCCTCCGCCTTCTTGATGGTCTCGGAGGTGGTGCCGATGAGGCGTACCTGATGCTCCTTCAAAAAGCCGGATTCCTCCAGCTCCATGGCCAGGTTTAAACCCGCCTGTCCCCCCAGGGTGGGAAGGACGCTGTCCGGCTGCTCCTTTAAGATCAATTGTTCCACCACTTCGGGCGTCAGAGGTTCGATATAGACCTTGTCCGCAATGTCCTTGTCGGTCATGATCGTGGCAGGATTGGAGTTTAAGAGGACCACCTCCAGGCCTTCTTCCTTTAAGGAACGGCATGCCTGGGTTCCTGCATAGTCAAATTCCGCAGCCTGGCCGATGACGATCGGGCCGGAGCCGATGACCAGTACTTTTTGGATGCTCATATCTCTAGGCATTGTTTTATCCCTCCATCATTTTCATGAATCTGTCAAACAGGTATCCGGAATCCTGGGGGCCAGGACACGCCTCGGGATGGAACTGGACCGTAAAAACAGGTTTGCCCGTATACTCCAGTCCTTCGTTGGTGCCGTCATTTACATTGAGAAAGGCCGGAACCGCGATCTTCGGATCCAGATCGGCAGTATCCACCACATACCCGTGATTCTGGGACGAAATGTAGACCCGTCCGGTTTTCAGATCTTTGACCGGGTGATTTCCGCCCCGGTGCCCGTATTTCAGCTTGTGGGTCCGGGCGCCTGCTGCAAGGGCCATGAGCTGATGTCCGAGACAGATCGCAAAAATGGGAATATTCGTCTGATATAATTTTTTGATTTCTTCGATAATAGAAACACAGTCCGCCGGGTCTCCAGGCCCGTTGGAAAGCATGATACCGTCCGGATTTGTGGAAATGATTTCCTCCGCGGGTGTGTGTGCCGGATAGATCGTCACCTCGCAGCCGCGTTCATGTAAAGATCTGGCAATGTTCATTTTTGCCCCGAGATCAAGAAGTGCTACCTTTTTGCCGTCCCCGGAAAGAACCTGCTTCTCCTGACAGGTCACTTTGGAAACAACGTCTCCGATATGGTAAGCCTTTAACAGGGGGATGATCTCCTCACGGTTGTAATTCCTGTTGGTGGTGATCATGCCGTTCATGGTTCCCTTTTCCCGCAGGATCCTGGTCAGCGCGCGGGTGTCGATGCCTGCGATCCCCGGGATATCCTGCTCCTTTAAAAAGTCCTGGATCGTACCCTGGCAGCGGAAATTGCTGGGTCTGCGGGAGAGCTCCCGTACAATATAGCCGTCCGGCCATGCCTTCCGGGATTCCATATCCGGTGTGATTCCGTAATTACCAATTAAAGGATAGGTCATCACAACGGCCTGTCCCGCATAAGAAGGGTCTGTCAACACCTCTAAATATCCTGTCATAGACGTATTGAATACGATTTCACTGATCATATCTCTTGTAGAACCAATGCTTGTGCCTGTAAACACGGTCCCGTCCTCTAAAATGAGAAACGCTTTCATCCATTCACCTTTCCCTTCGTGTGTATTCCTCTTCGTAGTGCAACAGTTCCTGAACTGCCAGGACTCCCGGCGGGAGAGAGCAGCAGGGTTCGGGAAATGTGGATATCCATATTCCCAAATTGTAAAGATTATACTACAACTCTTTTGATAATTCAACTTGTTTTTTTGCGGGATTATTTTCGGGTTTAGAAAAGTTTAGCGGCGGTTTACTTTTGAGACGCGGCCCCGCAGCAGCGGGAAAAGCCGGCCCTTCACAGGTAAACCTGCATAGACCGGCTTTTTCTGTCATTGCTGTTGGGGGTAACTGCCAATGGATGCCAAAAGGCAGTCAGCGGCAGGTGTTATATTGCACGCCAGATAAATCGGCCGTGCAGTATAACATGATGCGCACAGCCGCATGAGGAATTATGCCGCTTTGCGGCTGCGGCTGGCGCGATACTCACGGCAGATTTCATCGGCCGTGAGTCTAATATTCCTTCGTTTTCATAACGTGCAGGGAGACCAGAAACGAGATCCCCAGGATTCCTGCCACAGCCAGGCAAAGGAGCAGTGTCAGGGCTGTCGTGCCTGCCCGGGAGACCAGACTTCTGAATAACGCGGGAACGTCAATATGGAAATGCAAGATCAATGCTCTGCCTCCGAAAATCACCGCATACACCAATCCAATGATCACCATAAACACGACCCGGCCTTTTTCAGCTTCAAATTTCAGCTGAAGGGGAATGAGCAGCGCATGGGTTAAAACGGACAGCAGGGCGCTTGACAGGAGGACTTTCAGCAGCAGATCCCCGTCAAAGGGGATGCGTTTGATACAAACACCGGCCAGGAGGACCGTGAAAGATATAGCCAGTGATCCGGCCATTACAAAGAGCATCAGGAGATATTTCTCCCACGCATAGCTGCTTCTGCTGACCGGAAGTGTCAGCAGAAAGCCCATCCCGTTCGAGTGCTGGTCGTAGACGATCGTAGTCGTGGACATAAAAGAAAACAGGATGGTGATGTAGCAGACAATAAACTGGATGCCGGTTCCGTAAAACAGGAACATGACGGAGAGAAACGCCGCAAATGCAAGCACAATTTTCTGCTTTTTTAATAATTGCAAATCCTTAATCAATAATCCTTTCATGATAAGCTTCCTTTCTTTCTACTATTTTATTCAGATACCTTCCCGCAGATCATCATCAGGATCACCTCGTCAATGGTGCCCTTTTCCACGGTGATCTCCGGGTGGTTTTCCAGATAGAACTGCTTCTGGTTAGTCAGGCAGCTGTATCCGAAGTTTTCCTTTTTATATCGGAGGATATAGGTTCGATCCAATGCATTGTATTGTTCCTCCGTCATCTTGAGCAGGGCATAGTCACTGAGCAGCACATCCGTGTCCTCATGGAGGATGATCCGGCCCTCGTCGATCATATACAGGTCGTCGCAGAAGCCCTCCAGGTCCGCGGAAATATGGGAGCTGATCAGGATGGAACGGTCCCCGGGCTCCATATATTCCCGGAGCAGGTCCAAAAGCCGGTCTCTCGCGACCACATCCAGTCCGGCGGTAGGCTCATCCAGGATCAGCAGGCGGGCATTGTGGGAAATAGCGGTCAGAACCTGCAGCTTTTGCCTCATTCCGGTTGAAAACTCCATTATCTTTTTTTCCATGGGGATGGCAAATTTTTCGCATTTCCTCAGAAACTCCTTCTTCTGAAACTCCGGATACATGGCGCTGAGTACAGGAATCAGCTCCTTTACCGTGAGATATCCGCTGAATCCGGAATCCGACAGGACCGTGCCGATCTGTTCCTTATCCCGGAGGTCCAGTGCTTTGGCTGATTTTCCGAAGACCCGGATGGAACCGCCCTCCGGGTTGATCAGCCCCAGGATTGCTTTAAAGGTGGTGCTTTTTCCAGCCCCGTTCTTTCCGATCAGACCGGTGACGCAGCCCGGACGGACCTCCATGGAGCAGTCCAGGTCGAATCCTTTATAGTGTTTGGTTACGTGTTCTAATCTCAACATCTTACTGATCCTCCAATATAATCTGAAATAACTCTGTAATCTCCCGGCTGCTCATACCGCAGCTTTTGCCCTTCCGGATCGCCATCTCCAGATCGGCCTCCACTTCCTTTTTCTTTTCCTCCAGCATCAGCTCCTGGCCTACCAGCGTGACAAAGCTGCCTTTTCCATGTACGGTAACGACGAAGCCTTCCGCGTCCAGGGCGTCGTAGGCTTTCTTCACGGTCAGTGCACTGACCTTGAGTTCCTTTGCCAGAGTACGTACCGAGGGGAGCATGGCCCCCTCCTGCAATTCCCCCTGCATGATGGACTTTTTGATCTGTGAGACGATCTGTTCATAGATGGGCTGCATGGAAGAATTGTTGATGATCAATTTCACTGTCATCCCTCCTTCTGTACAAACAGTATATAACAGCAAGTAACTGTTGTCAACTGTTTTATGCTGTTTATTTTAAAAAGTATTTGTTTCCCTTCGAAAATTTTTATGCTATAATGGAAATTGCGCTGATGTGCCAGGCAGGTCATCAATTTTCTTGCGAAAATTGATGACAAATTATAAAACAATTGGTTATCATTCCCAACAAACAGTTGACAAAACCTGGATGCGGTATTACATTCATATGAGGACAGGTAAGAATTTTGTTTACAACGCTATGATTCTATAGAAAAAGACAGAAAAAGGAGTTGGAGGACGTGTTACAGGCAGAGCATTTATCATATGATGTGCAGGACGAGGCCGGGCAGCCGGAGATCCTTTCGGATGTCAGCTTTTCCGTCGGGGACGGAGAGATGCTGGTGATCACCGGGCCCAACGGCGGAGGAAAGTCTACCCTTGCCAAGGTGCTGATGGGGATCCATAAAGCGACGGCAGGGCGGATCCTGTTAAACGGGCAGGATATCACCGGGATGTCCATTGATGAACGGGCGCGCTCAGGGATCGGCTTCGCGTTCCAGCAGCCTCCCCGGTTCAAGGGGATGACGGTGCGCCGTCTTCTGAATCTTGCGGCAGGCCGGACGATCTCCGAGGAGGAATGCTGCGGGCTGCTCAGCAGTGTAGGACTTTGCGCCATGGAATATATTGACCGGGAGGCGGACGCCACGCTGTCCGGCGGGGAGATGAAGCGGATTGAGATCGCTACGGTGCTGGCAGGGCACCATGATCTCTGCATCTTTGACGAACCTGAGGCAGGGATCGACCTGTGGAGCTTTTCCATGCTGATCAAGCGGTTTGAGAAGCTTCATAAGGAAAAAAAGGAAAGCCTGATCCTGATCTCCCACCAGGAGCGGATCATCCGGATGGCTGACCGGATCCTGGTGCTGACCGACGGCAGGGTAAGCGACATCGGAACGGCGGAGGAGATCGTGCCCCGGCTGTTCGGGGAAGAGGCAGAAGCCTGCGCCTGCAGGATGCAGAAGGGAGGGGAGCTCTGTGAAGCTGAATGAGGTAACGGAACAGGTCTTAAATGTGATCGATCCCAGTGGATTTAAGCAGGAGGGCGCGTACAACCTGCGTCTCAACGGAATGGCCGTATGCCATGGGGACAGCCGGCATATCCGGATCGTGAAGAAGGAAGACAGGCCGGGGATCGACATCCATATCAGCGGAGAGGCGAAGGCGGAGCAGGTACACATTCCTGTGGTCATGTCGGAGCCGGGAGTGGATGTGGTATACAATGATTTTTATATAGAAGACGGGGCGGATGTCACCATCGTGGCCGGCTGCGGGATTCACGGCGAGGGCTGCAGCGAGACCCGGCATGACGGGATCCATGCCTTTCATGTAGGAAAAAATGCAAACGTCACCTATGTGGAGAACCATTACGCAGAGGGCAGCGGAACTGGCAGCAAGGTGCTCAACCCTGTCACGAAGATCTATGTGGGGGAAAATTCTGTCTTTACGCTGGAGACCACACAGATCAAGGGGGTAGACGCCACCCGGCGGGAGAGCTTCGTTGAACTGGCCGCGAATGCGAAGCTTTATGTGACGGAAAAGCTGATGACCCATGAGGACCAGTCCGCAGTCTCCAACATGGATGTGGAGTTAAAGGGAGAGAACAGCTCTGCCAGGATCATTTCCCGGTCGGTAGCGAAGGGAACCTCCAGGCAGGTATTCCATCCCCGCGCCATCGGGAGCAGCCTGTGCCATGCGCATGTACAGTGCGATTCCATCATTATGGATGAGGCACAGATCAGTTCCATCCCGGAGATCAACGCAAAGCATGTGGACGCGCAGATCGTCCATGAGGCGGCCATCGGAAGGATCAACGACGAGCAGCTTATGAAGCTTCGGACCTTCGGGATGAGCGAGGAAGAAGCCGAGGCAGTGATCATCGAGAACTTCCTCCGGTAAACCCGGAACGTGAGGTCAGATGATGCCATTGAATGGGGAAAGGCTGCCGGCAGCAGGTTTTCTGCATGGACAATGATAAGGAGTCAATATGATTAAGGGTGCGATATTTGACGTGGATGGAACACTTCTGAATTCCATGCCCGTATGGGAAAATCTGGGGGAGCTGTATCTGCGGTCCATCGGGATCGAAGCGGAAAAAGGACTGGGCGAGGAGCTGTCCGCCATGAGCCTGCCCCAGGGGGCGGATTATCTGATCCAGCATTACCATCTGGGGAAGACACGGAACAAGGTCCTGGACGGCATCAACCAGCAGGTCCGGGAGTTTTACGCGGAGAAGGTCCCGTTAAAGCCGGGGGTCCGGGAGTTTCTGGAGGGCTTACGGGAATACAGGATCCCGATGGTGATCGTGACCACCAGTGACCGGAGCAATGTGGAGGCTGCGCTGAAGCGTCTGGGCGTTCTGAATTTTTTTGACGGGATGCTCACATGCACGGAGCTGGGGACGGACAAGAACCGGCCGGATATCTATCTGGCGGCCTCTCTGCAGCTGGATACGGAACCCTGGGAGACCCTGGTATTTGAAGACGCGTACCATGCGGTCCTGACCGCGAAAAAAGCGGACTTCCGGACGGTGGCGGTTTACGATGAGGCCAACGACGGGAAGCTGGGAAAGATCTGGAATACGGCGGACATCTATCTGTCCGAATATGCGGACTTTGATATGTTCTGGAGGAGAGTGTCAAAACTGTGAAAGAAAAAAAGAAATCGCTGGCAGTGATCTATATCCTGCTTTCCGCATTTTTCTTTGCCCTTATGAATCTGTTCGTGAGATTATCCGGGGATCTGCCTTCGGTGCAGAAGAGCTTTTTCCGCAATCTGGTTTCGCTTGTATTTGCGGTTGCGATCCTGAAAAAGGAAGGCGTGTGGTTTTCGGGAAAACGGGAAAATATCCGGTATCTGCTGCTGCGGGCATCGGCGGGAACGGTGGGGATTCTGTGCAATTTTTACGCGGTGGACCATCTGGTGCTGGCAGACGCTTCCATGCTGAATAAGATGTCGCCCTTTTTTGCGATCCTGTTCAGCTATCTGATCCTGAAGGAAAAAATCCGGCTTCCCCAGGCGCTGATCGTAGCGGGCGCCTTTGCAGGAAGCCTTTTGATCATAAAGCCGACGGATGCGCTGCTTCGCTCCCCGGCGGCCCTGATCGGCCTGCTGGGCGGACTTGGAGCCGGGATCGCATATACGTATGTCCGTGTGCTGGGGACGAAAGGGGAAAAAGGGCCTTTCGTCGTATTTGTTTTTTCCGCCTTTTCCTGTGCGGTCACGCTGCCGTACCTGCTGTTTGGTTTTTGTCCCATGTCCGCGGCGCAGCTGTTGTGCCTGCTGCTTGCAGGGCTTTCGGCAGCCGGAGGGCAGTTTGCGATCACCGCGGCCTATTTTCATGCCCCGGCAAAGGAAATCTCCGTATATGATTATTCCCAGATCCTTTTTTCAGCTGTCCTGGGTTTTTTCGTGTTCGGACAGATTCCGGATGTGCTGAGCTGGACCGGGTATGTGATCATCTGTTCCATGGCTGCGGCCATGTTTTTCTATAACCGGAAGCAGCCTTGAGCCGGCCTTGCGGGCGTATCCGCGAGGACGCCGGGCAGATACAGAAATCCAATGAAAGTAGAAGGAAATGTCCATGAGTAATGAAAATAAGAGTAACGATATTGCGGTAAAGAGGGCCGCCGCCGAGATGCTCCGGAAGGCGGATGCCGTCTATATGATCCTGTCCCTCTGCACCAGAATGCCATATGTGGTATGTGACGAGCGGACCTATGACGATGAGATCCTCCTGTACTTTGACGAAGCGTCCGCAAAGGCGGCGGTAAACAGGCTGCTGGAAAAGAAGGAGCCCGTACAGGCGGTGAAGATCGGGAAAAAGGATCTGCTGGCATTTTATGTCAGCCTGATGCCTCTGGGGGTAAACTGCATTCTCGTAAACCGGGATACACCGGTGGAGATCCCGATCCAGCTGGATGAGATCATCCGCAGGAAGGAACCGGAAGAAGAGGGAAAGGTGCTGATCGAGAATCCGCAGCTTCATCTGACCGCGCTTTATTTTATGCAGGCGGTGCGCAAGACGCAGAAAGTGGAGCTGACCGGGGAATTAAAAGAGCTCCATGAGGAAATGATGGTACATTATCAGCGGGGAACCTATATCATCCCGGTCAGGGAGCATGCGGGAACGCTGGTCATGAAGCAGAAAAACGGACAGGTATTTCAGCCTGTATTTACGGATATCCAGGAGTATAAGAAGTTTTTGAGCATGCAGAAGGAGGGGGAGATCCAGTCGGCGGTACTGCCCGCGGAGAAGATCCCGGCTCTTCTTGCGCCGGAAACCGCGGGAGTGGTGGTCAATCCCTTCGGCGTGAACCTGCAGCTTCAGATCCGGCGGGGAAAACCGGCGGGAAGCAAAGAGGCCTGAAAACGCTGCTCAATCGTCCGGATGCACTGCAGCAAGGCGTAAAGTTCCTGCTCCCGGCATATACTTATACTGACGGCAGTGCAGTTATTTAGGGATAGTTCCTTACACTATCTGTATAAAAAGGAGCATGATATGGAACAACATGAAACCATGACAATGGAACAGATCGCGATGCGCGTATCAAAAACCAGTATCCTTGTAAATACGCTTCTGTCCTTGGCGAAGCTGGCTGCGGGGATCCTGGCCTCCTCGGAAGCAATGATCTCGGATGCGGTCCATTCCGCATCCGATGTGTTCAGTACCTTTGTGGTCATCATCGGAATCAAAATGGCCGGAAAAAAAGCGGATAAAGAGCATCCTTACGGGCATGAGCGCATGGAGTGCGTGGCGGCCATTCTTCTGGCAGCGGTGCTGGCCGTCACAGGGGCCGGGATCGGATTCTCCGGCCTGCGCAAGATCGTGGCAGGTTCCTTTGAACACCTTGCGGTTCCGGGAGTCCTGGCCATCGCGGCGGCGGTCCTGTCCATTGTGGTAAAGGAGTGGATGTTCTGGTATACCCGGGCAAACGCGAAAAAAGTCAATTCCGGGGCGCTGATGGCGGACGCGTGGCACCACCGTTCGGATTCCCTGTCCTCCATCGGGGCGCTGGCCGGCATCATCGGGGCCAGACTGGGATTTCCGGTGATGGACCCGCTGGCAAGCGTGATCATCTGCCTGTTTATCTTCCAGGCAGCGTATGAGATCTTCAAGGACGCAGTGGATAAGATGGTAGATAAGGCCTGCGACGAGGAGACCGTAGAGAAGATCCGCGCCCTGGTCAAAAGACAGCACGGCGTGATGCGGGTGGATTCCCTGCAGACAAGGGAATTTGGAAATAAGATCTATGTGGATCTGGAGATCGCGGCGGACGGACATCTGTCATTGAATGAATCCCACGAGATCGCGGAGGATGTGCATGACGAGATTGAGAAGTCATTTCCCCAGATCAAGCATATCATGATCCACGTCAATCCTTATATCAACCGCAAAATGGTGTACGCGCTTCTCGGGGAAGTGGAGAACACGGAGCTGGAAGAGGTATATCAGTTACTAAAGGACTATCTGGAGAAGCGGAAACCGGAACAGGAGGAAGCATATGGAAAGCCGGAAGCAGCCCATCGGGTTTCTTGTGAAGCAGATCAATAATGTATTTGAAAAAGAGCTCAACGGGAGGCTTCGCACCATCGGCGTGACCTCCTCCCAGTGCGCGGTCCTGGATTACCTGTTCCATACCAATCAGGAAGCGGTCAGCCAGCGGGATGTGGAGCGGAATCTGAATCTGAAAAATCCCACGGTGACCGGGATCTTAAAGCGCCTGGATGAGAAGGGCTATATCCTCTGCGTGCCCAATGAAGAGGATAAGCGGAAGAAAAATATCTATCTGACGGAAAAGGCCTATGATATCCAGCGGAGGATGGAAGCAGACCGGAAGAAATTGGATAAGAGCCTGACCCGGGGAATGACGAAAAAGGAAGTCGCGGCGGTGACCCGGGCCCTGGAGAAGATGCTGTACAATATTGCAGACCCGTGAAAGGGCGGAAGAACAAAGCGCTTCGTCCGTGAAATGCGCGCCGGATGAGACGGAACAACAGGAGGAAATTATCATGAGCTATGCGGATCACGTATTTATAGACATGTGCCGGGATATCATTGACAACGGCACCAGCACACAAGGGGAGAAGGTTCGTCCGGTATGGGAGGACGGGACGCCTGCGTATACGGTCAAACGGTTCGGGGTGGTGAACCGGTATGACCTGTCAAAGGAATTTCCGGCATTGACGCTCCGGCGGACGGGAATCAAGAGCTGCACCGACGAAATGCTTTGGATCTGGCAGAAAAAATCCAACAATATCCATGATCTGAACAGCCATATCTGGGACAGCTGGGCGGATGCGGACGGCTCCATCGGGAAGGCCTACGGATACCAGATGCAGGTGAAACATCAGTATCGGGAAGGCATGATGGACCAGGTGGACCGGGTGATCTACGATCTGAAAACGAACCCTTACAGCCGGAGGATCATGACAAATCTCTATGTGCATCAGGATCTTCATGAGATGAACCTGTATCCCTGCGCCTACAGTATGACCTTTAACGTGACAAAGAACAGGGACAGCGAGGGGCTGACCTTAAACGGGATCTTGAACCAGCGCTCCCAGGATGTGCTGACGGCCAACAACTGGAATGTATGCCAGTACGCGGTGCTGCTGCACATGCTGGCGCAGGCCTGCGGCATGCAGGCAGGAGAGCTGGTCCATGTGATCGCGGATGCCCACATCTATGACCGGCACATTCCGCTGGTGGAGGAGCTGATCTCACGCGAGCCTCTGCCGGCTCCGGTATTCTGGCTGAATCCGGAAGTCAGGGATTTTTACCGTTTCACACCGGAGGATGTACGCCTGGATCACTATGAGACGCACCCGCAGATCAAAAATATCCCGGTGGCGGTATAAAAAAGAGAGGAAATGGATCATGAATATCATTGTTGCAGTAGATAAAAACTGGGCAATTGGGAAGAATAATAAGATGATGTGGAGTATTCCGGCGGATATGCGGTTCTTCCGGGAGAAAACAACTGGACATGTGGTCGTGATGGGCCGGAAGACGCTGGAAAGCTTTCCGAACGGACTGCCCCTGAAGCAGAGGACGAATCTCATCCTGAGCAGAGACAAAAGCTTCCAGGTAAAGGGGGCGCTGGTGCTGCATACCATGGAGGAGCTTTTGGAGCACCTGAAGGAATATGACAGTTCGGACATCTTCATCATCGGCGGCGAAAGCATTTACCGGCAGTTTTTACCCTATTGCGATACGGCATATGTCACAAGGATCGACCATGCCTATGACGCGGATACGTATTTTCCCAATCTGGATGAGCTGCCGGAATGGACGATGACAGAGGTCAGCGAGGAGCAGACCAGCTTTGATCTGGAATTTGTATTTACAAAATATGAGAAGTGACACGGATAAGGGATGGGGGATATGAGAGATCGGACAGCGGATAGAAAACGGAAGATCGTGCATATGCTTTTCCGGCTCATACTGCCGGCCGCGGTATCAGCCTGCGTGCTGTCCGGGTGTTCTGCAGCAGGCGGTTCTGGCGGCCTGCCTTCGGATTCCCGGAATGCAGCTTCCCAAAAAGACGGGGACGGCTTCGGACTGCGGATCGTTACGACCATATTTCCCCAGTATGATTTTGTGCGGCAGATCGCAGGGGACCGGGTCTCTCTGCAGATGCTCTTAAAGCCCGGGGAAGAAACCCATTCCTACGAGCCCACGCCCCGGGATATCATTGCGATCCAGAATGCGGATCTTTTTATTTATGTGGGCGGGGAAAATGACGAATGGGTGGAGGACATCCTGGATGCTCCGGAGATGGAACAGGTGAAACGGCTCCGGCTGGTGGACTGCGTGGAGACCTTAAAGGAGGAGCATGTGGAAGGGATGCGCCACAACGGGCAGATCTGCACAGCGGCAGAGGAAGAGGAGGAAACGGACGAGCATGTCTGGACCTCCCCCAAAAATGCCATGCAGATCACGGAACGGATCGGGGAAGAGCTCTGTGCCCTGGATCCGGCTCACAGGGAAGAATTTCAGGACAATCTGGATGCCTACACGGAGCAGCTCACAGAACTGGACCGGCAGTTCCGGGATATGACAGAGGAAGCTGCCCGGCAGGGACATGACCTGCTGCTGTTCGGAGACCGCTTTCCCTTCCGGTATCTGGCGCAGGAATACGGCCTTCAATATTATGCGGCATTTCCCGGGTGCGCGGCGGACACAGAGCCCAGCGCGGCGGTGATGGCATTCCTGATCCGAAAGGCGAGAGAGGAACACATTCCCGTAGTCCTGAAAATGGAACTCAGCAGCGACCAGATCGCCCGGGCAGTGGCCGAGGCGTCCGGCGCAGAGGTCCGGGTGCTGTACAGCTGCCACAACCTGACCGCAGAGCAGTTTGAGGCGGGGGAAACGTATCTTGGTATGATGCAGGAAAATGTGGAGACATTGAAGGCGGCGCTGATGGATTGAAACGGGGATTTTGGATACCATCGTATGCAGAAAGGCGGTATGGATCATGGCACTGGTACAGTGTGAAAATCTATCAATCGCATATGAGGGACAGATCGTAGTACGGGATCTGTCGTTTCAGATCCGGCAGGGGGACTATCTCTGTATCGTGGGTGAAAATGGTTCCGGCAAGAGTACGCTGGTGAAGAGTCTTCTCGGCTTAAAATCCCCCATGAAGGGGCGGATCGTTCTGGGGGACGGGCTGGCGCAGAAGGAAATCGGTTATCTGCCGCAGCAGACAGAGGTACAGAAGGACTTTCCGGCCAGTGTCCGGGAGGTGGTCCTTTCCGGCCGTCTGAACAGCCGGGGGATCCATCCGTTTTATACCTCCGGGGACCGGGAGCAGGCAGCGGCCATGATGCGGCTTTTGGGCATCGAAGGGCTGGAAAAGAGCTGCTTTCGGGATCTGTCCGGAGGGCAGAAGCAGCGGGTCCTCTTAGCCCGGG
>CATLCV010000105.1 GCA_949893755.1 uncultured Lachnospiraceae bacterium
GAAATATAACAGCTACAGGAGGCGAAGGCGCAGCAGGAATTGGTTCATTTCTTGATGGTTCTGTAAAGGGAATTACAATTAATGGGGGTAAAATAATAGCAGAAGGTGGTAGTCCCAAAACATCTACAAAAATAAATGGTGCGGCAGGTATTGGCTATGGATCAGGTGGAGGAACAGATCTTATTATCGAAGTTAATGGTGGAGATATTCAAGCTTTTGGAGGATTAAACCAAGACAAAACAACGCAGGCAAATGGTATTAGTTGTGGCTCTATTACATCAGAGACGGGAAATAGTGGAGTGATTACAACAAATAAGTTAAGAGTGACAAAGCCGATTACCAGCTTTCAAGGGTTGATATGGACCGGTGTGACAAGTACTTCTGATACAAAAGTAGGGAAGAATTGTATGGTACATGGTGATGCACTCTTGCCAGAAGGTTTTCTCTTGCCAGAAGGAGCAACCTTGGAGATTCCGGCAGGGGCTTCTTTAACAATACCAAGTAATTGGCCATATCAAGGAGAGATTAAAGGAAAAGGAACTATTATCAATGCAAATTATCTATCTCCAAGTAAGCCAGATGGATGGTTGGGATTAAACACCATGAAGTTGACAGTGCTTCTTAATGAAGATGATTTCATTCCAACTTCATGTATGTTCACTGGGGAAAACCTGTTGGATCAGGCGGTTCGTTATAACGAAAAGCGATCTATTGGTGATAATAAGACATTTGATGTAATCGTTCCTGAGAGTTGGGAGCGGCTGATTTATAAAGGTGATGATACCGACCCAAGTGTAGATGATGACGGAAAAACAGTAATGATAGATGCTGGAAAGTATACTGTAAAATATATTGATAAGACTACTAAATTGTTGATGGTTTCTAAGGAAGTGGAGATTAAGCGGCGTCCACTGACAGATTGTAAAATTAGTGACATTCAGAGTAAAACATATACAGGTAGTGCAATTACACCAGAAGTAAGTATAGAGTATGAGCCTACACATTATACTTTAACATCAGGAAAGGATTTTGCTATAGATGCAGGTGCGCCTAATACGCGTATTAATGCGGGGACGTATAAGGCTACAATTATGGGATTTGAGAATTTCACTGACACGAAAGATGAGGGCGGGGTTATTGAAAAGGAATTTACAATAGAAAAAGCCTCTCTCGAAAAGCTTAACACAACTATAGTAATGGATGAGGACCGTGTATATGATGGAACGGCATATAAACCAGAGGTTAAATCCGTAACAGTTGATGGTGTAAATGTTAACCAGGATGGGACTCTTGGTGCATTAAAGTTCGATGAAGAGTATGAAGTTTCATACTTTAGAGGTGAATCTGTTACTGATGATTTTACAAGTGCAGGAGAGATTACGGTAACTGTGACTGGTAAGGGCAGAAACTTTACAGATTCAGCTTCGAAGATTTATACAATACAGAGGAAGCCGTTGAATGTTAAGTCTGTAAAGGCAGAAGATAGAGTATATGATACAACAAAGATTGTAAAGATAACTGATATTGAGCTTGATAAAGCAGGAATTGTACCTACGGATAATGAAGCTGACGTGGAAGTGAATCCGGCAGATGTAGTGGCAACAATTGCACAGCCAGATGTAGACTCTTATTACGAAGTTAAGTTTACAGAAGAAACAAAGCTTTCAGGACCAAAAGGCCATAATTATTGTTTAGATGTAAGCAAGAGTTATAATTTGTCTACTCCTGTGAAGATTACTCAACATGAAGCTCCTGCAATTAAGCTGGATGTTGTTCACTACAAAGTTGCCGATAATCCGGATGCACCGAACACATTTATTTGCTATATTAAAGTAAGCGGTGCAACGGCAAATGACGTAATTGATCCGAATGGTAAGATTTTCTTCTGTATGGATGCAGAGAATCCAGATCCAGAAAATTCAGCTATTTGGAAAGAAGGCAAAAAGGTAAGCTTGGGTCTGGATCCAGAGAATCCGGATGTGCTTACACTTGTAGGCGAATTTGATGGTATTGCGCCGGGAAGTACACATACTTTCTATGCGTATACTGATGGAACCAAGAATGTAAAGAAGAGTGCAGTAGGTTCATGTACCAGAGACTTCGAAAAGCTGCCTCAGGATCCGCCGGAAAAATGTGAACTGGCAGTTAGCGAAGAACCAAATGCAGATGGAGAAACCTTTACTGCAACAGTGACACCGTTTGAAGAAGGTCGTTACGAATACAGCTTTGATAATCAGGTCACATATGGAACTTCCAATATTTATGAGGGCTGTCTGCCGGGTACAAAGTATATAGCTTATATGAGGTATGCAGAAACCGCTACTCATAAGGCGAGCGAAGGTGTTCCTTCCAATGAAGTGACTACAAAGAAGCTGAAGGCAAAGGCTCCTATTATTGAAGTGGCTGCAGGAGGTACTACATTCCGCGGCAGAACAAATGTAGTGATCAGCTATCCAACTGCTATGCCGGGCATAAGTATTTACTATACAACGAATGGCAGCGAACCGAATGAAAACAGCACTTTATATACGGATCAGTTCCAGATTACTGATACAACGACGGTTAAAGCAATTGCTGTAAGCGATACTTTAGAAAAGAGTGATACGGCAAGTGTAACACTGGAAAAAACTGGTGATACGGTAGTGCAATCGTTCTCTGAGTTAAAGCCGGGCTTAACAGATAATATGATTGCGGAATCATTGTATGGAAGAATGCTTGGCGATAATACTACAGTGGTTGATGGCGCGGAAGCTGTAACCTCCTATATGACAGCGTTGCTTTCGGCAAAACCGGGATATGTTTATGACAATGTAGCTGTATATGACCTTACGATAAAGATTGCAGTTTATGATGAAAAGGGTAAGATTATAGACAGAGTGGATCCTACGGAGCAGGATTTCCCGATTAAGGTGGAACTCACATATGACCAGCTTCAATTCCCAGAAGGTGTAACAGGGACTACTCATGATTTCGCAGTAAGTCATATGTTTGCGCAAGAAATAGGAGGTCATACACCAGGAGAAACAGAGGAACCAACGGTTGAAAAGACAGATAAGGGATTAAGCTTCTATGTAAATGGTACATCACCGCTTGCAGTTGCGTGGAAGACTGCGGATAGTAATAATCCGGATAATCCGAATAATCCAGACGATCCGAACAACCCGGATAATCCAGATGATCCGAACAACCCGGATAACCCAGATGATCCGAATAACCCGGATAATCCAGATGACCCGAACAACCCGGATAATCAGGATCCGAATGCAAACGGAGACGGCACAGGCAATCAGAACGGGGACGGCACTAACGGAAACGGAACGACCTCTTCCACCAATGCAGCCGAACAAGGTGCATCGGATGACAGCAAGAGCGCTCTTTCCAATCTCATGCCGAAGACCGGTGACCCGATTTCCTTTATCCCGTGGATTGCAGCGGCAGTCGTGAGTATCGGAGTGATTGTCGGTATTGTGAAGAAGAAAAACGGCAAGAAGAAAAAGCCGAACAAGACCACAAAGAAGACAACACAGAAATCGACTCAAAAAACAAAGAAAAAGAAATAAGTAACTGAAAACCGCCCCTTGCGCTTTAACGAGCGCCGGGGCGGTTTCCTTATCAGCTAAATGAGAAGCGGTGATAAAAAAGAACAAAGTAAAAAAGAGCAAACCTGGAAGTGCTCTTTTTTACCTTTTCTATCTACTTTTTCAATTTTGGAGTTGTGATCTGTTTGAAGGCTTCACATATATTCCAAATGCTGACCGCATCAAAATGCTTCCGCACAATAGAAAACTGTGATGCCTGATTCATATATATAAGCCTGGAATTCGGGATTCTATTAATACGCAACACGTATGTATCCCATATCAATAATATAGCGTGATTTGGCTGGTCTGTCAACAGTTTTTTTCAATAATTCTATTTTTGTACGGAAAATAACATCATGAAGCCAGTGAAGTGCTTGAAAATACAGGCTTTCTTAGTGATTAAGATATAATTGTAATTGCTTTTTTAAATGGGACTTAGTATAATAGGAGTGTAAGCAAATATAGTTAACAGATGATTGAGGGGGATTATAGATTGAATACAAAAGATGAGGCCTGTCCAAATATGTTTCCTTCTTCAGTAGTCGAAAGTTGGATGAGAGAAAATATTTATGACTTTAGAAAAGGTGATGGTACTGCATATTTTGTATTATATATTTTGATTCCAGTTATAATAACTATTGTGAGTTTAAGCGAACTTAAAGACGATGGTATTTCAGTAGTGTATTGCTATATAACAATATTAATTAGTGCGCTTAACAGTATTTATGATGGAGCGAATCGTTGGAAAGGAAATAAAAAGTCTGTACACAATACAAAAATATTCATTATTTTAGGCGCTAATACGTTTGTTGCTGTATATTGTGTATATGTAGTTATGTATATTTTGATAACTAAAAATTTAAAATGCCGGTTTGACTGGATGCTTTTAGCATACTTTTTTTCTATTGCAGTTTCCTTTGCAGATATTATTGCTTGTTTTTTAAAAGAGATGACATTACAAAATTGTGTTGGAAGGAGTGGTGATTAGGAAATGAGTGTTCAAATATATCTACTTTTATTAGTTTTGCTTTGTATAATCGTAGTCTCTGTTTCTTCTGTTACAACTATTAAGATTACAAAAAAAGATTATTATGATAAAGTTAAATTGGATATAGAATTAGAACAAATGATAGAATCAGAAAGAAAAATAGATTTATTTCTTCATGAGAATGATATCAGGCCAGGTGTTTCTATTAAAAGAATCGCGGAAATTTTAAATGTGAAGGAAGGAGGCGTGGATCAGGAAATCTTAAGCCAGGCATGTTTAAAAGAAAATTGTTTTACCGGTGAAAAAGTAGTTGTGTTTAAAGAGGAATTGTCAGAACAAGATAAAAATTTTGTCTTTGCGCACGAAATAGCGCATATTTTGAATGGAGACAGTATTCCTGTGACACGGCCTGTTGGCCGTAATAAATCGCAGACAGAACAACTCGCCGATTATACGGCTGCGGCATTGTTAATGCCCATAGATCATGTTTTTGATTTTTTACAGAAAAATCATTACATGGAGGCGTCGGCTAAAAAGCGAATGGCATTTGTTCGGCAGCTTTGTAAGGATTATATGGTTAATGAGATGATTGTACTGCGCAGAATAAAAGAAATTTATGCAATAAAGCAAGTGCGATAGAAAAAATTACAGAGTACAATTGAGCAATGAATGTATTACTATTCACAGTCAGATTAAGTATAAAAATTTAGTTACTATAGCAAGTCTCAAATCTAGTATTTATCTATGGTTTGAGGCTTTTTTGACGTGTTGGATTGACCTTTCGATAAACAGATTGGTATTTATTTTAATGAAAGGAATCCGAAGGTAAATACCAGAACAAAGCTCTGCAACATTTTTTACATGTCACAAAATTTTCACTTGTGTTCTCCCAAGACAGTATGCTAGAATAAGGCAAAGCATATTTTCTTTAAGTTCATTTATATCGGAACGTCTGTTTCCGCTATATCTATGACAGATCAATACGAGGGATTCCATTCCCTGTCCTTTCAGAAAATTCGTGCTTTTATCCAGATAAGCAGGAGTTCTTCTGAACAGGAATCGGAAAATCTCCTGAAAAAAACAGAATAGGGAGGTTTTCTATGGAGCAGACGAACAAAGAAACCGGCACGATCTACTGGCATCCCGCATTTTACGCGGGCATTCAGATCGAGCTGCTGGACGACGCGGATAACCTGGAGTTTGAAAGCGAGCATCTGCTGAGCAAAAAGCCCATGCAGATCGATATCCTGATCATCAAAAAAGAAAGCGACCGGCCCGTAAAGAAGAACATCGGGAGATTTTTCAGAAAAAGAAATATTGTGGAATATAAATCTCCAGACGATTCCCTTTCGATTGACGATTTTTATAAGGTATACGGATATGCCTGCTTTTACAAATCGGACACGGCCGCTGTAAATGAGATTCCCTTGGAGGAGCTCACGATCACCCTTGTATCGGAGGGCTATCCCCGGGAACTGATTCGGCATCTGCGGGAGGTAAGAGGTTATGAGGTAGAGAATACGGAGGACGGGATCTACTCCGTTACAGGCGACAAGATTCCAATCCAGATTCTTGTCACCAGGCAGTTATCCAGGAAAGAGAATCTATGGCTGAGAAGTCTCACCAATAAACTGGACACGCGGGAAAATGCGAAGCTGCTGGTTGAAGATTATGTGGAGCATAAGAAAAACAAACTGCACAATGCAGTCATAGAGACGATCATGCGCGCAAATCAAAAATTGTTTGAGGAGGTAAATGGTATGAGCGATATATTTATGGAAATCGTACAGGAGAAATTTGACAAAAAGCTGAAAGAAGAGTTAGATAAGAAGTTAGCTAAGGAAACCAAAGAAATAAAAGAAGAAATAAAAGCAGAAATGAAAGAAGAAATGAAAGAAGAAATGAAAAAAGCGCGGATAACAGACCGCATCACCATGATCTGGAAAAAATGCGCCAAAGATAAATCTCTTACAGTGATTGCCAATGAGATGGAGACCGAGCCTGAGGAAGTTCTCCCAATCTACAATCTCATTATCGAAAATCCCGGAAAAACAGTGGATGAGATTTATACACTATTCGCTGAATCGTGATAATCGGAAAAGCTGCTGATTCCGTGCAGCAAGTGCACGACACCGTGTGACCAGGAGCATGAATGTATTAAATAACGAGAATTATCAAAGAAAAGACTTGACTTCCCCGCATCCCATGTGTTACAATTTCCCTGCGAATGGAAGTAGGTCTTTTTTTTATGCCTAAATTTGATGGCTTCGCAACCATCAGTAACATGTAGTGAATCAAGGGAGCATCCGGGGATTTTGGGCCGCACCGGTCTTGGCGGCGGAGTCCTGAGAGGTGTTCTGAGAAAAAGCGAGGTGGAAGTTGTGCGCACAAGAATTACATTGGAATGTACGGAATGCAAGAACCGCAATTACAACATGACCAAGGATAAGAAAACACATCCGGAACGCATGGAGACCAAGAAGTACTGTAAGTTCTGCAGATCCCACACACTGCACAAAGAGACGAAATAGTCATTTTGGAAGGAAGTGGATGCTATGAGCGGAAAAACAGAAAAAACTCAGAAGAAAAGCTGGTTCAAAGGACTTCAGGCAGAGTTTAGGAAGGTCATCTGGCCGGATAAGAATGCGTTAGCGAAGCAGACGACGGCAGTTGTGACCGTTTCCGTATTATTGGGTGTGATCATCACAGTGATCGACACGATCATGAAGTACGGGATTGACCTTTTGGTAAAGTGAGAAGCTTAGTAGCTGTCTTCGGCAGATACGAAGCCATAACGGAAAGGTGATTTTATGTCAGAGGCAAGATGGTATGTGGTTCATACCTATTCCGGGTATGAGAACAAGGTAAAAGCAAACATTGACAAGACAATCGAAAACCGTCATCTGGAAGATCAGATCCTGGAAGTCCGGGTTCCCCTGGAGGAAGTGCTGGAACAGAAGAATGGTGTTCAGAAGGTCAGCATGAAGAAGCTGTTTCCGGGTTATGTCATGATCCATATGTATATGAATGACGATACCTGGTATGTTGTCCGCAATACCCGCGGCGTGACAGGGTTTGTCGGTCCCGGATCCAAGCCGGTCCCCTTAGAGGAGGACGAGATGGAGAGGTTCGGCATCCGTCAGGAAGTGAAGGTCAGCTTTGAGCAGGGCGACGCCGTGATCGTACTCAACGGGGCCTGGGAAGGCACTGTGGGCGTGGTGCAGAGCGTCAACGAGCAGAAGGAGAGCCTGTCGATCAATGTGGAACTGTTTGGCCGTGAGACACCGGTCGAACTCAGCTTTTCAGAAGTCAAGAAGATGGAATAAGAAGTGGGAGGGATTTTATCCCGCCAATACCACAAGGAGGTAATGAAAGATGGCAAAAAAAGTAGAAGGTTATATTAAGTTACAGATTCCGGCCGGCAAGGCAACTCCTGCACCGCCGGTAGGTCCTGCGCTTGGACAGCATGGCGTGAATATCGTTGAATTTACAAAGCAGTTCAATGCAAGGACAGCAGACCAGGGTGACCTCATCATCCCGGTTGTCATTACTGTATACAGTGACAGAAGCTTCAGCTTCGTTACAAAGACTCCTCCGGCAGCGGTCCTGATCAAGAAGGCATGCAACATCAAGTCCGGTTCAGGTGTTCCGAACAAGACCAAGGTCGCGAAGATCACGAAGGCCCAGGTAGAAGAGATTGCCAAGACAAAGATGCCTGACCTGAATGCCGCGTCATTGGAAGCTGCTATGAGTATGATCGAGGGAACCTGCCGTTCTATGGGCGTAACCGTAGAGTAAGCGCGTCTGCGGGCACTTTACCCTGGTAACGAAGAAGAAATCAGTGGGAGGGGTTCGATCCCGCCAATACCACAAGGAGGTTATATAGAATGAAACGAGGAAAGAAATATATCGAAGCTGCAAAACAGATCCAGAGAGGCAATCTTTACGAGAAGGCAGAGGCTATTTCTCTGGTAAAGAAAGCAGCAGTTGCAAAATTTGATGAGACAATCGAAGCTCATATCAGAACCGGATGTGACGGCCGTCATGCTGACCAGCAGATCCGTGGCGCGGTTGTTCTGCCTCACGGAACAGGTAAGACTGTCCGTATCCTTGTATTTGCTAAGGACGCAAAGGCTGACGAGGCTCAGGCAGCAGGCGCTGACTATGTAGGCGGACAGGAGCTGGTTCCGAAGATCCAGAACGAAGGCTGGCTGGATTTTGACGTAGTGGTTGCTACACCGGATATGATGGGTGTTGTTGGACGTCTTGGACGTGTACTCGGACCAAAGGGGCTTATGCCGAACCCGAAGGCAGGTACCGTAACAATGGATGTTACAAAGGCGATCAACGATATCAAGGCTGGTAAGATTGAGTATAGATTGGACAAGACGAACATTATCCATGTGCCGATCGGTAAGGCTTCCTTTACCGAGGAGCAGTTAGCGGACAACTTCCAGACGCTTGTTGATGCAATTATAAAAGCAAGACCCGCAGCAGTAAAGGGACAGTTCTTAAAGAGCGTGACACTCACCTCCACGATGGGCCCTGGCATCAAGGTCAATCCGATGCGGCTGCAGTAAAATTGATAAAATTAAATAAAATGAGTTGACATCCCCCGGAATCGGTGTTATTATAATCAGGCAATTAGCTGCCGAAGACAGTAGGTGCCGCAAGGCATAAGCAGACCAACGCCTACCGAGGAATGCGAGATTCATTGAATTGGATTTTACCTCTGTGTCTTTGTGTACACAGAGGTTTTTATATACCATCGTATAGCAGAAGGGCTGCCATGGCAGACTTTCTGTATTTACCCTGTATAATCCACTTTCCTTGTGGCAGTGCTATTTATAAATATATAAGGAGGTGCACCAGAACGTGGCAAAAGTTGAGTTAAAACAACCAGTTGTAGATGCTATCGCTGAGGAGATCAAGGATGCCCAGTCCGTAGTGCTTGTTGACTACCGCGGATTGACCGTGGCTCAGGATACGGAACTCCGTAAGCAGCTCAGAGAAGCCGGCATAGTATACAAGGTCTACAAGAATACTATGATGAAAAGGGCATTTGAGGGAACCGAGTTCGCAGGTCTGGATGATTGTCTGAAGGGACCGAGCGCGATCGCGATCTCCAAGGATGATGCGACAGCTCCGGCAAGGATCATCTGCAATTTCGCTAAGACCGCAGACAAGCTGGAACTGAAAGGCGGCGTAGTAGAGGGCAGTGTATACGATGTCGCAGGACTGACAGAGCTGTCCAAGATTCCGTCAAGAGAAGTTCTTCTTTCCAGACTGCTTGGAAGCATGCAGTCACCGATCACGAACTTCGCACGTGTCATCAAGCAGATTGCTGAGAAGGACGGCGAGACGGCAGAAGCTCCGGCTGAGACTGCAGAGGCTCCGGCAGAAGCAGCAGAATGATCAGAGTTTCATGCCCATAGAGTGTTGAATGGAAGCTGCACCCGCAGGAATCGGCCGGTGCAGACGGCAGTATAGGACTGACGACAGATTGATAATAATATAAAAAATGGAGGATATGACAATGGCTAAGTTGACAACAGCTGAAATGATCGAAGCGATCAAAGAATTATCAGTATTAGAACTGAATGAATTAGTAAAAGCATGTGAAGAAGAATTTGGTGTATCTGCAGCAGCAGGCGTTGTAGTTGCAGCAGCAGGCGGAGACGGCGCAGCGGCAGCAGAAGAGAAGGACGAATTTGATGTAGAGCTTGTATCTGCAGGCGCATCTAAGGTTAAGGTTATCAAGGCTGTACGTGAGATCACAGGTCTTGGTCTGAAGGAAGCAAAAGAACTGGTTGACAGCGCTCCGAAGGTAGTGAAGGAAGCAGTTTCCAAGGCAGAAGCAGAAGAGATCAAGGCGAAGCTCGAAGGCGAAGGCGCAGAAGTAAACCTGAAATAATTGCTGCTGGCAATTATTTTCCGTATGACAGAGATGATCTAATGAGGACCGCAGATGAAGAATGTTCGTCTGCGGTTCTCTGTTCTAACCCGCTTCTAATACCACATAAATCACAATTTGTCAAGAACTTTTTGAAAATGTGTTGACATCAAAAACCCATTTGTGTTATAGTTAAAAATGCGCTATTATGGATAGATATACCGTTTGCCACATATTTCCATTTCAGGGAATTGATGTACAGGCGGAATCTTGTTTCATGAATTGCCGCAGAACAGAGTGTAAATTAATGAGCTATGGTTACTGAATATATTTTTAAGATGCGCTCTAAGGGGAATATACAGGGTAACTCGCAGCCCGGCAACGAATATTTTTGTTACGTGTCACGCGCTGACCAGCCATTATTCCGACTGGCCAGGAGGGTGAACGAAGAAGCTGGTTATTCAGGCCGCCTATGGTCATAAGCAATTCTATATGGCTGCCTGAGTTACAGGTCACGCCTGGCCAAGGCACGGCCTGCAACATATTTCGCACGGCTCATACAGAGATATTCAGAAAACGAATAAGGAGTGAAACGTCCATGGAGAAAAACAGAATTCGTCCCATCACTAACGGAAAAAGTTCACGCATGAGCTATTCCAGGCAGAAAGAAGTATTGCAGATGCCGAATTTAATCGAAGTTCAGAAGGATTCGTATCAGTGGTTCCTGACAGACGGATTAAAAGAGGTATTCAGCGATATTTCTCCGATTGCTGACTACAGCGGTCACCTGAGTCTGGAATTTGTTGATTTCAGATTGTGCGAGAATGAAGTAAAGTACACGATCGAAGAGTGCAAAGAGCGGGATGCAACCTATGCCGCGCCTTTGAAGGTAAGAGTCAGGCTTTACAACAAAGAGAACGACGAGATTAACGAACATGAAATCTTCATGGGAGATCTGCCCCTGATGACCAAGACAGGAACCTTCGTGATCAACGGGGCGGAGCGTGTCATCGTAAGCCAGCTTGTCCGCTCTCCCGGCATTTATTACGGGATTGCTCATGATAAGCTTGGTAAACGGCTGTTCTCCTCCACCGTGATCCCGAACCGCGGGGCATGGCTGGAATATGAGACCGACTCCAACGACGTATTTTATGTCCGCGTAGACCGGACAAGGAAGGTGCCGATCACTGTGCTGATCCGTGCCCTTGGGATCGGGACCAATCCGGAGATCTTAGAGCTTTTCGGAGAGGAACCGAAGATCCTTGCCAGCTTTAGCAAAGACACTGCTGAGAACTATCAGGAGGGTCTGTTAGAGTTATACAAAAAGATCCGTCCCGGCGAGCCGCTTGCGGTGGACAGTGCGGAAAGCCTGATCACCAGCATGTTTTTTGACGCAAGGCGTTATGACCTCGCCAAGGTAGGACGTTACAAATTCAATAAAAAGCTGATGCTTAAGAACCGTGTCAAGGGACAGACCCTGGCAGAGACCGTGGTCAGCCCGGTGACGGGAGAGGTGATCGCGGAGGCAGGCACGGTGATCACCCGCGAGATCGCGGATGCCATCCAGAATTCCGCCGCTCCGTACCTGTGGGTGAACGGAGAGGACAGCTCCCGCAATATCAAGATCCTTTCCAATATGATGGTGGATCTGCAGGCCATCGTAGACATTGACCCGAAGGAAGTGGGCGTGACGGAGCAGGTATATTACCCGGTTCTGGAAGGGCTTTTAGAGGAGAGCGCAGGAGACATTGACGAGCTGAAGGCTCTGATCAGGCGCGACCTGCACGATCTGATCCCGAAGCATATTACCAAGGAAGATATCCTTGCTTCTATTAATTACAACATGCATCTGGAGTACGGCATGGGCAATGACGACGACATTGACCACCTGGGCAACCGGCGTATCCGCGCGGTGGGCGAACTGCTCCAGAACCAGTACAGGATCGGACTGTCCAGACTGGAGAGGGTAGTCCGGGAGCGTATGACGACACAGGATCAGGAGGGAATCTCTCCTCAGTCGCTGATCAATATCAAGCCGGTGACGGCTGCGGTGAAGGAGTTCTTCGGTTCCTCCCAGCTGTCCCAGTTCATGGATCAGAACAATCCGCTGGGTGAGCTGACACATAAGAGACGTCTTTCCGCGCTGGGGCCGGGCGGTCTGTCCCGTGAGCGTGCCGGATTCGAGGTCCGTGACGTACATTACTCCCATTATGGAAGAATGTGCCCCATTGAGACGCCTGAAGGACCCAACATCGGACTGATCAACTCCCTTGCATGCTATGCAAGGATCAATCAGTACGGCTTTGTGGAGGCTCCTTACCGTGTCATTGACAAGACCAATCCGGAGAATCCGGTGGTCACAGACGAAGTGGTTTACATGACTGCGGATGAAGAGGACAATTATCATGTGGCACAGGCCAATGAGGCATTGGACGCGGAAGGACATTTTGTCCGGAAAAATGTATCCGGCCGTTACAGGGAAGAGACTCAGGAATACGAGAGAAGCAAGTTCGACTTCATGGACGTATCCCCGAAGATGGTGTTCTCTGTGGCGACTGCCCTCATCCCCTTCCTGGAAAATGACGATGCCAACCGTGCGCTGATGGGTTCCAACATGCAGCGTCAGGCGGTGCCGCTGCTCACCACGGAAGCTCCGGTGGTCGGTACCGGTATGGAAGTGAAGTCCGCGGTGGACTCCGGCGTCTGTGTGGTTGCGGAGAAGGCAGGCGTGGTAGAGCGTTCCACATCCAAGGAGATCACGGTCCGCTCCGACGACGGAAGCAAGAAGACCTATAAGCTGATGAAGTTCCAGCGAAGCAATCAGAGCAACTGCTACAACCAGAGGCCCATTGTCAATAAGGGCGAGCGGGTGGAAGAGGGACAGGTGATCGCAGACGGTCCGTCCACCTCCAACGGCGAGATGGCTCTCGGCAAGAACCCTCTGATCGGATTTATGACATGGGAAGGCTATAACTATGAGGACGCTGTTCTGCTGAGCGAGCGTCTGGTACAGGATGATGTATATACCTCTGTCCATATTGAGGAATATGAGGCGGAGGCCAGAGATACCAAGCTGGGACCGGAGGAGATCACGAGAGATATTCCGGGTGTCGGCGATGAGGCTTTGAAGGATCTGGACGAACGGGGAATCATCCGGATCGGTGCGGAGGTCCGTGCCGGGGATATCCTGGTAGGAAAGGTGACTCCGAAGGGAGAGACAGAGCTGACCGCGGAGGAGCGGCTTCTACGTGCGATCTTCGGAGAGAAGGCGCGAGAAGTCAGGGATACCTCTTTGAAGGTGCCCCACGGAGAATACGGAATCGTTGTGGATGCCAAGGTATTTACCAGGGATAACGGCGATGAGCTGTCTCCGGGCGTGAACCAGTCCGTGCGCATCTACATTGCGCAGAAGAGAAAGATCTCCGTAGGAGATAAGATGGCAGGCCGTCACGGCAACAAGGGTGTGGTTTCCCGCGTGCTGCCGGTGGAGGATATGCCGTATCTGCCCAACGGACGTCCGCTGGATATCGTGCTGAACCCCCTGGGCGTGCCGTCCCGTATGAACATCGGGCAGGTCCTGGAGATTCATCTGAGCCTGGCTGCAAAGGCCCTGGGCTTTAACATTTCCACACCGGTCTTTGACGGGGCCAACGAGGTGGACATCATGGACACGCTGGATCTGGCAAATGATTATGTCAATCTGGAGTGGGAAGAATTTGAGAAAAAGCATAAGGAAGAGCTGCTTCCGGAGGTTTTGAAATATCTGTATGAGAACCGGGATTATCGGGAGCTGTGGCATGGCGTACCCCTTTCCCGGGACGGAAAGGTGCGCCTGCGCGACGGACGGACGGGAGAGTATTTCGACAGTCCGGTTACCATCGGACACATGCATTACCTGAAGCTCCATCACCTGGTAGATGATAAGATCCATGCACGTTCCACGGGTCCCTACTCTCTGGTGACCCAGCAGCCGCTGGGAGGAAAAGCCCAGTTCGGCGGACAGCGTTTCGGAGAGATGGAGGTATGGGCGCTGGAGGCTTACGGCGCATCCTATACACTGCAGGAGATCCTGACCGTGAAGTCGGATGATGTGGTAGGGCGTGTGAAGACCTACGAGGCGATCATCAAGGGCGAGAATATCCCGGAACCGGGGATTCCCGAGTCCTTCAAGGTACTGTTAAAGGAACTGCAGTCCCTGGCACTGGATGTACGCGTGCTGCGCGACGACAATGTCGAGGTGGAGATCATGGAGACGGTGGACTATGGAGAAACCAATCTGAATTCTATTATCGAAGGAGACAGAAGATACGGTGACGATGAATCTTATGGAGAGCATGGTTATACGGAGCAGGAATTCGTAGACGGAGAACTGGAAGACGTAGATATAGAACCGGATGACAGTGAATTCGATGACGATGCGGAGATGGAATTTGACGAGTATTATGATGACGATATGGAATAGGAGGAGCCAACTATATGCCAACGAATAATGAACAACAACACGAACCGTTAACATTTGACGCGATCAAGATCGGCCTGGCTTCACCGGAAAAAATCATGGAATGGTCCAGAGGCGAGGTGACCAAGCCCGAGACCATCAACTACAGGACGCTGAAACCGGAAAAGGACGGACTGTTCTGCGAGAGGATCTTCGGACCCAGCAAGGACTGGGAGTGCCACTGCGGAAAGTATAAAAAGATCCGCTACAAGGGTGTCATCTGTGACCGATGCGGCGTAGAAGTGACCAAGTCCGCTGTCCGCCGCGAGCGTATGGGGCATATCGCGCTGGCCGCGCCGGTATCCCATATCTGGTATTTTAAGGGGATCCCCAGCCGGATGGGACTGATCCTGGATATCTCTCCGCGTACACTGGAGCGGGTGCTGTATTTTGCATCTTATATTGTGTTGGACAAGGGCGAGTCGGATCTGCAGTATAAGCAGGTGCTCTCCGAGGCGGAATATCAGGAACAGCGCGAAAGGTGGGGATACAAGGGGTTCCGTGTAGGCATGGGTGCTGAGGCCATTCAGGAGCTTCTGCAGGCCATTGACCTGGAAAAGGAATATGCGGAGCTGCAGGCTTCCCTGGAGAATACTTCGGGCCAGAAGCGGGCGCGTATCGTGAAGCGTCTGGAAGTGATCGAAGCCTTCCGGGAATCCGGAAACAAGCCGGAGTGGATGATCCTCAATATGATCCCGGTCATCCCGCCGGATCTGCGTCCCATGGTACAGCTGGACGGCGGACGGTTCGCGACCTCTGACCTGAATGATCTGTACCGCAGGATCATCAACCGGAACAACCGTCTGAGAAGACTGCTGGAGCTGGGCGCGCCGGATATCATTGTCCGCAACGAGAAGCGTATGCTTCAGGAAGCGGTGGACGCGCTGATTGACAACGGCCGCCGGGGACGTCCCGTGACAGGTCCCGGAAACCGTGCTTTGAAGTCGCTTTCCGATATGTTAAAGGGAAAGAACGGCCGGTTCCGTCAGAACCTGCTGGGAAAACGTGTAGACTACTCGGGACGTTCCGTTATCGTCGTAGGGCCGGAATTGAAGATCTATCAGTGCGGCCTTCCCAAGGAGATGGCGATCGAGCTGTTTAAGCCCTTTGTTATGAAGGAGCTTGTGGCAAATGGAACTGCCCATAATATAAAAAATGCGAAGAAGATGGTGGAGCGTCTCCAGCCGGAGGTGTGGGATGTGCTCGAAGAAGTGATCAAGGAGCATCCGGTCATGCTGAACCGTGCCCCCACCCTGCACAGGCTTGGAATCCAGGCGTTTGAACCGATCCTGGTAGAGGGTAAGGCGATCAAGCTGCACCCGTTGGTATGTACCGCGTACAACGCCGATTTCGACGGGGACCAGATGGCGGTCCATGTACCGCTGTCCGTGGAAGCACAGGCGGAATGCCGTTTCCTGCTGCTTTCCCCGAATAACCTGTTAAAGCCTTCCGACGGCGGTCCTGTGGCGGTTCCGTCTCAGGATATGGTGCTCGGCATCTATTATCTGACCCAGGAGAGGCCGGGAGCCAAAGGCGAGGGCATGATCTTCAAGAGTGTCAATGAAGCGATCCTGGCCTATGAGAACGGATATATCACACTGCACTCCAGGATCAAGGTGCGTGTGAGCAAGACTGCGGAGGACGGCACCCGGAAGCAGGGTATGATCGACGCGACACTGGGACGTCTGCTGTTTAACGAGATCATTCCCCAGGATCTGGGCTTTGTGGACCGGGAAGCAGAAGGAAATGAACTGCTTCTGGAGATCGACTTCCACGTAGGCAAGAAGCAGCTCAAGCAGATCCTGGAAAAGGTCATCAATACCCACGGCGCGACACAGACAGCAGAGGTGCTGGACAATGTCAAGTCCATTGGTTATAAGTATTCCACCAGGGCGGCCATGACCGTATCCATTTCCGATATGACCGTGCCGCCGGAGAAGCCGCAGATGATCCAGGACGCACAGGATACGGTGGACCGGATCACAAAGAACTACAAGCGTGGCCTGATCACGGAGGAAGAGCGTTACAAGGAAGTGGTAGAGACCTGGAAGAATACCGATGACAAGCTGACGGAAGCGCTGCTCGGAGGACTGGATAAGTACAACAACATCTATATGATGGCGGATTCCGGAGCCCGCGGTTCCGATAAGCAGATCAAGCAGCTTGCAGGCATGCGCGGGCTGATGGCAGATACGACAGGACGGACCATCGAGCTGCCGATCAAGTCCAACTTCCGTGAGGGGCTGGACGTATTGGAGTACTTCATGTCCGCCCACGGCGCGCGGAAAGGTCTGTCGGATACAGCCCTTCGTACCGCCGATTCCGGGTATCTGACAAGACGTCTGGTAGACGTATCGCAGGAGCTGATCATCCACGACAGCGACTGCATCAACGAGGAAGAAAAAGAAATTCCGGGCATGTATGTGAAAGCATTCATGGATGGAAACGAAGAGATCGAAAGTCTGCAGGAGCGTATTACAGGACGTTTCTCCTGTTATGACATCAAGGATAAGGAAGGCAATGTTCTTGTAAAGGCGAACCATATGATCACCCCGCGGCGCGCGGAGCGTGTCATGAAAAGAGGCGTGGACGAAAAGGGAAATCCGCTGGAGCGCGTGAAGATCCGTACAATCCTGACCTGCAAGTGCAAGGACGGTGTTTGCTCCAAGTGCTACGGCGCCAACATGGCGACCGGAGAAGCAGTCCAGGTCGGTGAGGCTGTCGGCATCATTGCGGCGCAGTCCATCGGAGAACCGGGTACACAGCTTACCATGCGTACCTTCCATACCGGTGGCGTGGCCGGCGACGATATCACACAGGGTCTTCCCCGTGTCGAGGAGTTGTTTGAGGCCAGAAAGCCGAAGGGTCTTGCGATCATTACGGAATTTGCGGGAACGGCGATGCTGAGCGATACGAAGAAGAAGCGTGAGGTCATCGTGACCAACGATCAGACCGGAGAATCCAAGGCGTACCTGATCCCATACGGTTCCCGGATCAAGGTTCAGGACGGACAGGTGCTTGAGGCCGGCGATGAACTGACAGAAGGTAGTGTAAACCCACACGATATCCTGAAGATCAAAGGTCTGCGCGCGGCGCAGGATTATCTGCTGCGTGAAGTGCAGCGTGTATACCGCCTGCAGGGTGTGGATATCAATGATAAGCATATTGAGGTTATTGTGCGCCAGATGCTGAAAAAGATCCGTGTGGAGGAAAGAGGAGATACCGAATTCCTGCCGGGCAGCATGGTCGATGTACTGGAGTTCAATGAAGTGAATGAAATGCTGGAAGCAGAAGGCAGGACTGCCGCGACCGGGGAACAGATCATGCTCGGTATCACCAAGGCATCCCTGGCGACAGATTCCTTCCTGTCCGCAGCTTCCTTCCAGGAGACCACGAAGGTTCTGACGGAAGCAGCGATCAAGGGTAAGGTGGATCACCTGATCGGCCTGAAAGAGAATGTCATCATCGGAAAGCATATTCCGGCCGGAACCGGTATGAAGAAGTATCGGGATGTACACCTGAATACGGACAACAAGCCGGATGATGAGATCGACTTCGACGAGGACGAACTGCTGGACGACCTGGAAGAAGGCATGGAAGCGGATGTAGATGCAGATGCGGACGCAGAGGGAGCCGAAGCAGATTTTGACGATCTGGAAGAGGACGCAGCCGAAGCAGAGCTGGATGATCTGGAAGAAGCCGGAGCAGGGCCGGATGACCTGGAAGAAGCCGAAGCGGATGCGGAGCCGGATGATACAGGCGAAGTGGAAGCAGACGCAGAAGAACCGGATACACTGGAATAAAGGAATAAAGAACGGGCGGTCAGGTGAGTACAC
>CATLCV010000106.1 GCA_949893755.1 uncultured Lachnospiraceae bacterium
CGGGTCGTTTCCTCATCAGGCTCGATCGCAGACGCGATCCTGCTCAATTCCACGGAATCGCCCATCGTAAACAGAATCGCCTCAATGATCCCCTGCATCTTTTTTATTTCCATCGGCTTCAATTGTTCCTTTCTGTCTTCCGCCATCAGCCCACCCGCCTTTGCCTTCTGATATCCGTTCTGTATCCTTAGAATCTGCCGCGAGTACATTTTCTGCTGATTCTTTGGCAGATACGCCGGCAATTCTTTTTTATAACGTGGATTCGATCAGGATCTCTCCAAATGTATTTTCCTGGATTGCCCGGATCGCCCCGGTCTTCATCAATTCCAGGATCGCAAGAAATGTCACGACCAGATGCATGGTGCTCTTCTGCCCTTCCAGAAGCTGCCGGAAGCTGAACTTCCGGTGGTGTTTCGCATAACCCTCCACAAATGCGATCTTGGACGGAAGGGGCACTTCCTCCTTTTCGATCCTGCCGAATTTGCTTCGGACCGGATCGATCTTGTTATTCTGCCGTTTCATGACATCCCGGAAAATCCTGCCGAGCCGGGAAACCGTCACATCTGCCAGCAGCGCATCCAGGTCAACCGGTTCTTCGTACTCCCGGACCTCTTCCGGAATCGTGGACTTCCGGAACAATACCAGATCCGCGTCTAGCTGCCTGTCCTTCAGTTCAAATGCGATATACTTGTACATCTTATATTGAAGGAGCTGTTCCACCAGTTCCTGCCTGGGGTCTTCCTCCTCCCCTTCCTCATTGACTTCCTTCGGAAGGAGCATACGGCATTTGATATCCAGAAGCGTAGCCGCCATGACAAGAAATTCACTCATCACATTCAGGTCCGCGCGCTGCATCTGCCGGATGTAGTCCATATACTGGTTCGTGATCTCCACGATCGGTATATCGTAGATGTCTATTTTGTTCTTATCGATCAAATGCAGGAGCAGGTCCAAAGGACCTTCAAATACTTCCAGTTTTACAGGTATCCCCATGTAAATCTCCCCTTTTATCTATAACTTGCGCCTTTGTCGTTTCCGGCACAAATGGCTTTTTCCACCCGCGCGGTCGGACTTTTGACGGTCGAATCATATATGGATCACCACGACCTCCGCCGGATTGAACACGCGCAGATTGACGGTATGAGTCCCCAGTCCTTTGCTGACCACCACCGCCGTATTGTCCTCTACCGTCATCTCCCCCGAATATTTCGGAAACAAAGCTGCCTGGGGGGTCACAACCCCGCGCCAGCCCGGAATCCGCAGGACGCCTCCGTGCAGATGCCCGCACAGCACCAGATCGGCGCCCCACTCCTTATAAGCCGGGACATAGGCCGGATTGTGGGCCAGCAGGATCTGATACCGGCTTTTGTCTGCCGGTCCGGCCAGTTTTCTGATATCTCTTCCTGTCACGGATGCCTTTCGGGTATCCCCTGCCGGGCGAAATCCGCCCTTTTCGCGGGAACATACGCCTGTAGATGCCTTATGGGTATAAGTATCCAGCGGAAGCGCCAGACCGGTAATCCTGAGCTCTCTTCCAGACAGCGAAACATCGGCAGATTCATTTTCCAGAAAATGGATCCCTGCCGCTGTCAGTTTCTTCCTATAATAATACATCACATCCCCGTACTTTTCCACCTGGCTTTTCAGCCGCTGCTCATGATTGCCCAGGGCATAATATACCGGAGCGATCTCCGGAAGCCGGCGGATAAAATCCAGGGCCTGCTCCGGCGAAGCATTTTTTTTCCCGATCAGCATATCCCCGCCGATCAGGATCAGCCCCGGCCTGGCTTCGCGGATCTTTTCCAGCAAAATGTCATTTTGGCTGCCGTATACCCGGTTATGCAGGTCGCTCAAAAATACGATCCTGTTTCCGGAGTGTCCATCTGGCTGCTGACCGGAACGCTCCGGATGGTAATGTGTCATCCGAAAGCTGCGGCATTCCCTCGTGCCCTCTCCCAACACCAGGAAAAAAAGTCCGGCGCCTGACAGGGCTATTTTTTTCCACCATTTCATACAGATTCCTCATTTTTTGTTACTGCCCTTTGATTCTGTTTATTCCTGCCCCTGCACGATCGCCGCGCCGGAGCTTGTCCCCAGCCTGGTGGCGCCGGCTTCCACCATGGTCCTGGCATCCTCCAGAGTACGGATCCCGCCGGAGGCCTTCACTCCCATGTCGGGCCCGACGGTCCTGCGCATCAGGGCCACATCCTCGGCCGTTGCCCCGCCCTTGGAAAATCCGGTGGATGTTTTCACAAAATCAGCTCCGCATTCTCTGCAGATCCGGCAGGCTTTGATCTTCTCTTCGTCTGTAAGCAGACAGGTCTCCAGGATCACCTTGACCTTCGCCCTGCCCTTTGCCGTTTCCACAACCGAAGAAATGTCCTGCTTTACATATTCCCAATCTCCGCTTTTGATCATTCCGATATGGATCACCATATCCAGCTCCCCGGCGCCATCCCGGATCGCCTGCTCTGCCTCTGCCGTCTTACCGGCCGTAGACATGGCGCCCAGCGGAAATCCGATCACCGTGCATACCGCCACATCACTGTCCTTCAAAAGCCGGGCACAATAATAGACAAAGCTGGAATTTACACAGACCGAATGGAAGCCGTACTGCATCGCTTCTTTACATAACTGCTCCACCTGTTCCTTTGTTGCCTGGGGAGCCAGTATCGTATGATCGATCAAAGAGCCGTAATTCATCTTCATTTTCCTCCGTATCTTTGTGATTTTATTGCAACGATTCCTACTGATATTGTCTAAAATATCCACACAAATTGTATACACGCATACTCTTTTACACTTCTATCAAATTATAATCCAAATTCATGACTTCTCCCGCTGACAGTATACGATCAGTTCACAAACAGCAGAGCGGGAATCAACTACTATATCCTACCATTTTTTCCCCATAAAGTAAAGAACCCTTTTATTTTTCATATTTTTTATCGCAAAAAGCAGAGCGCACTCTTTTATTTACAGAGCGTGCTCTGCTTTTTGCAACATATTTACTCTCCTATGCCCGGAACTGCCCCATCATTTTGATCAGGTAATCCAGAAATCCCGCTTTTTCCACATCCTCGCTCACCAGGATGTCAATACTGCCGATCTCCTTTCCATTCAGGATATAAGAAACACAGCCCGCGCGGTCTCCTTTTTTCACAGGCGCCTGCACGGATTCTTCCATTTTATATTCTTTGGTGATAGCCGATAAATCCGCCCCTTCCGTATCCAGCCAGGTAAAGGTCCCTCCGTATTCACAGGGCACGGTATCCTCCGCTCCCCCTGCCACCGCGACTTCTCCCAGAGGCTTCAGGTCTTCGTCCCTGTAGATCTGACATTTCCCAAATCCATGATTCAGAAGCGCGGTAGCGTCTTTAAATCTGGTCTTGGAATCCTCCGCCGCCATGATGACAGCGATCAGCTCCACATCCCCTTTCTTCGCGGTGGCAGAAACACAGAATTTTGCCAGTCCGGTGGACCCTGTTTTCAGGCCGGTCGTATATTCATACTGGCGAACCAGCTTATTGGTATTGGTGAGTCCAAATTCACTGCTCCCCTTCCTGGTGGTGTGGGTGATATTTTCCATCCAGATCATGCAGTAATCGTGGATCTGGGGATATTTTGTGATCAGTTCCCGGGACATCAGGGCGATATCCCGTGCGGTGGTCACATGTCCGTCCGTATCCAGGCCGTTGCAGTTGACAAACTGGGTATTTTTCATGCCCAGCCCCTTGGCCCGTTCATTCATCTGCCGGACAAACTCGTCCTCGCTGCCGGCGATGTATTCCGACATGGCCACACAGGCATCATTCGCGCTTGCTACGGAAATACATTTCAGCATCGTATCCACAGTCTGCGTCTCTCCCGGCTCCAGATAAACCTGGGAGCCCCCCATGGAAGCCGCATATTCCGAAACCGTCACCTCATCCTCCAGCTTGATCTTCCCGCTTTCCAATGCATCGAAGATCAGAAGCATGGTCATGACCTTTGTCACACTTGCAGGGGGCCGCGCGGTATCCGCATCCTTTTCATAGATCACGCTTCCCGTGGACGCCTCCATCAGGATTGCCGAGGGGGCGCTGATCTGCGGCCCTCCTGTATGTTCCGCTGTATCTGCTTCCGCATTGGTTTCCGCCCCGGCGTCTGCTTCCGCATTGGTTTCCGCCCCGGCATCTGCTTCCGCATTGGTTTCCGCCCCGGCATCTGCGTCTGCATTGGCTTCCGCCCCGGCATCTGCTTCCTGCTCCTCGCCGCCTGACGTCGTGTCCTCCTCTGCTTCCTGTTTTGCATCCCTCTCTGCTGTCTCTTCATGAAGAATATGTACATCCTGCGCATACACGCCTGTATTGCCGATGTTTTGTCCTGATATCGGGTATCCTGTAAATGATACGTCTCCTGTCACCGTCAGCAGACTCAACAGTACTGCCAGAAATGCTTTCATAAAAAGCTCCCTCCGTTATATCGTCTATTAACAATATAGTGTACGGAAACGCTTTTTAGAACTTGTGCGGAGAGGATTTCCTATGTCTTTATTTTCGCCCTATTCCGAAACAGAACCGAACACTGATTATTACAGCTGGAACTTTTTCTTCTTTTTTCCTCACTTTTATATTTTTTGCTTAGAAATTACAGATTACCGTTTCGTCCTGTACAGCATCCATACCGGTATAAAATTCAATATCCGGGAAATCATCAGAATTCGTAATGATCAATATGCAGTCTGCTGACAATCCCTTTTCCTCGATAAAATCCTTATCAAACTTCATAAGCGGCGTGCCCTGTTTTACTTTTTCACCTTGCTTTTTTAAGACCTGGAACCCTTCTCCATTCAATGATACCGTATCCAATCCGATATGGAGCAGTACCTCAACCCCATTGCTTAATACCATACCGATTGCATGGCCTGTTTCCGCGACCATCGAAATCTCACCGCTGCAGGGTGCTGATATCGTCTGTCCGGACGGTTGGATTGCGAGCCCATTTCCCAGAGCCTTTGAAGAAAACACCTCATCGTTCACTTCCGTGATTGGAATCACCTTTCCTGAAACAAACGCTTTCATTCCATCCAATACTTCTTTTTTCTTGAAAAAACCCATACCTTACTTCTCCTTCCATGATTTCTCCCAAAGAGTTACAACAACTGATCAATCACATAAGCGACTCCAAGGTCCACATTTGACTTTGTAACATATTTTGCTGTTTTTTTCGTTTCCAAATCCGCATTTCCCATTGCCACCGTAGCCCCAAAATCCATAGCGAGCATCGAGCAGTCATTCCTGCTGTCTCCAAATACCATCACTTCCTCCATCCGATATCCCAGAGATTCAATATATTTTTTCAGCACTGGCCCCTTCTGCGCCCGGATATCGGTAATCTCCAGATTTGTTGAAAATGAGGATGAAACAGCAATACTACTAAAATCCGCCAAATTTTTTTCAATCCTCTCCAGCATTTCCCGGTCATTGGAAAACAGAAAAATCTTATAGATCGGCACATCTGCCTCTTCTAATTTCTGAAAATCCCGGACAATTTTTGTCGTCCCCATCCGCTTGCCGAACAACTTAGAATTTTTGATTTCCTCCATGCTCATATTCATGAAATTAGATTTCAGATGCAGAAGTGTTCGTTCTTCAATCTCTTCATAAGTACCAATCTGATAATCATAATCATCCGTAGCGAATATACTCGATACCGGATAGTTTTTCAATACGCTGTAAATTTTCCGGCATAGATCTATGTCCATAGCGACACAACTCACAATTTCTTTTCGGCAGTCCCGGACTTCTGCCCCGCTGCTCACCAGATAATCGCAAGTCAGTTCCATGCCTTTCAGCGCTTTCATCGCCCCACGGAAGTTCCTCCCCGTAGTAATTATAAAACGGATTCCGGCATCACAGGCCCGGTGGAGTGCCTCCAAAGTCTGAGGTGCAATCCTGCCGTCATTTCCAAGCAACGTTCCATCCAGATCACTGGCAATTACTTTAATCATGATGCTCCCTCTTTTCTTTTAATGTATACTCACGGCTGATTTATCTGACGCTTAGTATAATTTTAATGAAATCCCTCCCGTAATCCCAATCGGCTCCATTGGGAGATATTGACTTAAGAAGTCCTTATACCGTCTGCCCAGCGTCGTATTCACCTCGACAACAATCTGATTCTCCCCAGGCTTCAATGCGTTGCCCACATCAAACACATATGGTGCACAGATCCGTTTTCCACATTCCATATCATTGACTGTTACGGCCGCACCCTCCTGCACGCCGTACAAGGAGAGTACCCCTTCTGACGCTGCCTGTTCTTCCGTCAGACGAACTGACATCTGGTAACAGACACGCCCTGCAAAGGCCTCCAATCCGTTCAGTGTATTGATTGGCTGGAACTGTGCAAGTTCCATTGGTTCTCCGTAGCTATCACATCTTTCCCCTGCATCCGCAAGCCTGATTTCGGGATGTTCCAGAGCAATCTCTTCTTTTGCTTTCCCTCGTGTCACTGCCTTTTTCACATACGGTTGCGGAATTTCATCTGCTTCCGTTACGATCACACATTTTGACATATAGGGCTGTAATTTCAATGCAAATGGATCTGCTTCCTCTGTCAGGCTGTTTGAAAAGGCATCATATACATATGCATTTCCCTTCACAGCCCCGTTCACCCGAGCAGAAAACTCGTTCAGTCCCTCATTGGTAAAGAAATAAATATGTGTTCTTTCCTTGCAGGTATGGTAATATCGCAGGTATGGAGCCGGCTTTTCTGTTGTCAGCTCTGCAATGCCGTCAGAAACCATCTTTTCTGCCAGTTCCTGCAAAGACACCGTTTCCCCCGACATCTCCGGGAGCCTGCCGCCTTCGCAGGCACGCTGTGGGAATCCATCCACAAAGTATACTTTTCCGCCATTTTGTATATATTGTTCTGCCATATGAAGAACTTTGGAGGGAAGGGCTTCCGCATATGGAATGACCAATGCACGAAATTCCTGTCCCCTGATCATGAACTTACCGTCCTGCATTTCACAGTCTGAAATAAATTCCGCCGGGATGATAGAATAATCTATACAATGCCTTGCAAGCTCCGCCGCCGGCTTCTGGGTCAGCATATAATCCCCGCTCCACTCAGCCTCCGCATGGAACAGCAGGGCCGCGGGAACTACATGCCTGCCTCCGGAAAGGAGCTCCGCCATATGGTTCATATAATCCATCAGGATGCCAAACTCCCTGTACTGCGGATTATGTCCCTGTGCAAAAAAATGGGGAGGGCAGTCCCTGTCCGGAAAAGGCGCCGGGTCAAAGGCATGGGGAACAAAGTAATTTACTCCCCGCACCAGCATATGGTCTGCCAGCCATTTGCAGAGCCGATTTCCTTCCGCCCATCCATAAGCGCCAAACAGCTCGCACATACATCGTCCCTGCATTTTCGGGTTCATTTCAGCCAGGCTGCTGCCTGCTTTTGCAAGAACATAATGGAAAAATTCCCCATCCCAGCCGGGCCTGTGCATCCCTTTAAACATCCCCTGATCCATTCCGGGCGTCAGCTGCTGGATGACTACATCAATCCCTGCCATATCCTGATGTGCCATCGAACGGAAGAAATGCCCCGCTCCGTATCCTAGCCTTGCCATTGCGTTATTGTCCTCTATGGTATGGCCGATATGCTGGCAATGATGCGCTTCACACCATGCTGCTATGACACCGTCAAAATTCTCACTGTACATCTGGCTTACCAGATCCATATATACATATTGCAGAACATGTGCTTCCCCCCGAGCACTCTGCAGGAACAGCATGGGAAGCAGTTTTCGGATATCCCGCCCTTCCAAAGTGGTTCCACGCAGTTTCTCTGACAAAATTCCTGCCAGATCATCCCGCCATGGGAGGTTCATATCCACATTGCGTCCGATGGACGCATTTTCCGCGCCATGCAGATTCCCAAACCGCGGCTCATCTGAGAAAAATCCAAGGATCGTGTTTCCAAACTCCTCACAAAAATGATCATAAATGGGCTGATAGACCGTATCAAGCAGAATCTGAGTGGCCGCAGGGTCGATTGGATTGAGATATCCTTCCGTCTTCTTTTCCCCGCCTTTATAGCTGGCCGTAAGAACTGTCAGTGTCCATTCCCCTTCCGGGAGGTCAAAATTTACCACCGGATAGCCGTATTTCTTATCAATAGTTTTTTCCTGATTCTCCATGCTGCCGTCAGGAATCCACTTAATTTTATCAGTCAGATCAATAGTAGTAGCCGGATCAATGGTTTCAAAAGATGTTTTTCTGCTCAACAGAACACCAATGATCTCATCTGTTTCATCCCGCAGTGCATATTTCAGAATTGCCCCCGCATCTTTCATTGGCCCGCAAAAATCCAGCAATTTGCTGCAGAGATATTTTTTACATAATTGAGGGTAGTTTTTCGCCACCTCACCGTTCGCATACCCTGTAGGAAAATGACTGTCATCCAGAATCCATATTTTCATTCCAAGCTCTTTGCAGATACTCTGGATGATCCCCAGATCCCGAAACCATCCCGGACCATTAAAATCATTGTGAGGCCTTGCTTCCACGCAAAGAGCCCGAATGCCGCACTCATAAATCCGCAGGATCTCCTGACTGATGACTGCCTCATCCTCTCCATGTATCCATAGAAACGGGGCAATATGATTTTTACACTTTCCCTGTAAAATATCAAATAAATATTCCATAGCCATCCTCCCTATATCTTTACAGGCCATACCTTGATCAGACATGCCCTGCAATTCGACATCACTGCCTTATTTGAAAAAGCCGGCTTCTAATCCAAACATTCTCCATTCGAGGCAATCACCTTTTTAAACCAGTCAAAGGATTTCTTTTTGCTTCTCTTTAATGACCCGTTTCCTTTATCATCCCGATCCACATAAATAAATCCATAGCGTTTGCGCATCTCACCGGTTGCTACCGACACCAGATCGATGGGACCCCAACAGGTATATCCCAATACCGGCAGGCCGTCTGTCTCTACCGCTGCCTTCATTTCCCGGATATGCTTCCGCAGATAGTCGATCCGGTAATCATCCTCCACATATCCATTTTCATCCGGCACGTCCTCCGCTCCAAGGCCATTTTCCACAATAAATAAGGGTTTCTGGTACCGGTCGTAAATCTCATTCATAGTAATGCGAAGTCCCAGAGGATCCAGAAAACGTCCCCATGGCTCCCTCTCCAAATATGGATTTCCGGCGGATTTCAACAGATTCGATTCATATTTCCCTTCGCGGTCTGCCTCTGCCACCCGCGTCGAATAATAAGAGAAGGATACAAAATCCACAAGATGCTCCCGGAGGATCTCCTTGTCATTTTCTGCAAAAGGAATCTGGAATCCTTTTCTTTCAAATTCCTTTTGGACATAGAGCGGATAATCTCCCCTCACCTGTACATCGGTAAACATGTAGTGCTTACGGTTTTCATTCTGCGCCGCCTGTACGTCCTTCGGATTGCATGTTGCCGGATAAAAAATCCCCGCATTCAGCATACATCCCACCTGCACACCTGGGATTTTTTCGTGCAGAATTTTAACAGCCCAGGCACTTGCCGTCAATACATGATGGACTGCCGTATAGATCGTCTTATATTGATCCTCTCCCTCTTCAAAAATCAAGCCCGCCGCCATGAAGCAGGCACTGGTCATAATATTGATCTCATTAAAAGTCAGCCAGTATTTTACAAGCCCACTGTATCGTTTTGCCAGTGTTTCCACAAGCTTTTTATAAAATCCGATCAGTTTCCTGCTGCGCCATCCCCCATATTCGGTCACGAGATGCATCGGCATGTCATAATGATTGATCGTCACGAGAGGCTCAATTCCATATTTTTTGCATTCTTTGAACACATTTTCATAAAATTGCAGGCCCTCTTCATTCGGTTCCAGATCGTCTCCATTTGGGAAAATCCGGCTCCATGCAATGGACAAACGGAACGTCTTGAAGCCCATTTCCCCAAAGAGCGCAATATCCTCTTTGTAATGGTGATAAAAGTCCACACCGTCCTGGGCAGGATAAAAATGCTCCCCATCCGGCATCCGCATGGCCCGTTCTCCCCGGATGACCCCCATCCGGTCAGATCCATAGGGCAAAAGATCTGCATTTGCCAGGCCTTTTCCGCCTTCTCTCCATGCACCCTCACATTGGTTGGCGGCAACAGCGCCGCCCCATAAAAAGTCGTTTCTAAAAGCCATCTTCCATCTCCTCCGTTCTTCTGCCACCTATTTCCTCCGAGATTTCTTTTCCGTCCCTTCAAATCCAAAGACCAGCCCGAATGCCAGAGCCACTGCAAACGCTACTGCCATGCCGATTCCACCCTTCACTGCATCCTCGCCAAACCGAATGACATTCAAAAACGGAAGTCCTACTCCAGAGAACAGTACGATCTTTGCGCCAAGAATTCCCATTGTAAGTGCGCCTGCCGCACCGCCGACCATATTCCATGCCATGGCTTTTTTATCGCGCAGCAGAATTCCATAGATTGCCGGTTCGCTGATATTTGCGGTTATATTTGTTACAAAACAGCTCCATCCCAGGCTCTTGTTCTCGCTCCCTTTTGACCGAAGCGCATACGCCAGCTCCACTCCAATGACTGCCCATGCAGACGCAATAGTCGCCGGGCTGACGATTCCATCAAATCCCATTTCCATCCATACCGGCAACAGTGTCATCATAATCGGCATATGTACGCCAAACATAATGATGATCACCCAGAGTGAACCGACCAGGAGCATTGCTACAATCCCTACTGTATTATCCAGCCAGATAATTCCATTTGCAACCCATCCCATGATCACATTACACAGTGGTCCAAAGACGCATAAGCCCAACGGAATCATAATGACCATCTGCAGTACTGGTACTCCGATTGTTCTTAATACATCCGGAACAATCTTCTTTACCCAGCGCTCTATATAAGACATGATCCAGGTGTTCAGGATCACCGGAATCACTGCTTGTGTGTAGTTTACCAGTTTCATTGGGATCAGTCCATATACCTTAAACGCCTCTCCTGCTTCTACAATCCCCAGCATATCCGGATGAATCATAATCGCTGCCAAAAGCATTGCCATGACAGGGCTTACATTGAATTTCTTTGCCGCGCTGTGCGCCACGAAAAACGGCAGGAAGTAAAATGCCGCATTGTTCACCAGATTACATAATATATATATTTGGTTTTCCTCCGACAGCAGTCCAATATTGTCCGGCCCAAGCAGAACCGCAATCATCTTAAAAATTCCGCCTGCGATGATGACCGGGAGAACCGGCGTGACACTCCCGGAGATTCCTGCCATGATTCCATTAAGCACACCCTTTGCTGTCAGTTTTTCTTTCTGCTTTTCTTCCTGTCCTGTATCTTCCGCATGGTTTTCTGAAAAACCTCCCAGTTTGCAGACCTCATCATATACCTTATCTACATTCGTCCCGATCACCACCTGAACCTGACCGCCTGCACGTACAACTTTGATCACGCCTTCTATGGCACTGATCGTTTCATCTTTCACTGTACCCTCATCCTTCAGGTTGAAGCGCAGCCTGGTCATACAGTGGGTTACATTTGAAACATTTTCTTTTCCTCCGACAGCCGTTAACACATCTGATGCTATCTGTGCATTGTTTGCCATTTTTCTCTCTCCTTTGATATATATTTTTTTGTTGAATTCATTAAATCATATCTGTGTCATTTTTGCAACAATTTTTCGTCCATTTGTCCGTTTTCGTCCATTTTCACAATTTTTATGTTTCTTTTCCGAACGATCTACCTTATTTTTGGTACATTTTTATAAGTCAAATGTATTTTTTGCGTTTGGTGAAAGCGACATTTCTGGACATTTGTCCGTTTTTATGTTATAATAAATCTATCTTAATCCAATCAAAGACCTGGCAGCAGCCAAATATCCATGTAGACATGGCTCCCGGCTCGTTGCACTACAGAATAAAACCAGGAGGCAAGGCCATGAATGTTATAACGAAATTGCAGGAAATTTTACCGGAGCTTTCAAAAAATGAACGTAAGATAGCTGATTATTTTCTACAGCATCCCCAAAATGTGGAAGTATACTCCAGCGAGGCCATTGCCGCCGTTTGTGATGTCAGCAGAAGTACGATCATACGTCTCTGCCATAAATTAGGCTATCGAGGGTATTCGGAATTCAAGTATGCCCTGCTCCACGACCCGGACAATACTGAGGAAAAACCAACCCTTACCCTTCTTCCTCCCGTTGCGGCCGATCATGTACTTCATTATTACTGCAGCAGCTTAATGCAGATGGAGCCGCTGATAAATTCTCCTGTTATGTCAGAGATCGTAGATGCGATCTCCTATGCAAACAGGGTTGTCGCATTAGGATATAACCATTCCGCATTTTCTGCACAGCAATTGTCCTTCCGCCTGAATAAATTCGGCGTAGACTGCCATTCCCTGCAGGACTCCACGCTTATGGCCAGCTATGAACGGATTTTAAAGCAGGGGGACGTAGTGGTTATTTTTTCGATCAGTGGGCGAAGTGCTTATCAGGCTCCTGTCAATGAATACCGCAGAAACCGAGTGAAGGTGATCCTGATTACCATGACTCCGGATTGCGAACTGTCCAAAACTGTGGATATCACGGTTACACTGCCCCATCTCAGCAACGTATCCAATGTGCACCCTCTGGATGACGCAATCACGTTTTACATGTTTATTGAATTGATCATTGAGAGTTTAAACAAAAAGTTAAATGAATTGGAAGTCCATTCAATACGCCCTATGGAATGATTCATAAAAAAGGAAAAACTCTGGCAGCAGAAATATTTTTAACTATTCCGACTTCCGGAGTTTTTCACAATAAATGTGTTTCCCGAAATAATACCGCATACTGCTATTCCCGCATCTTAAGCACCTCGGCCGGAAGGATCTGATTCACCCTGCGCATAAGAACCCCATTGATCACCCCATATAAAACCAGCACTCCTAAAAAGATCCCCGCATACATCTGCCAGGAAAAGGCGAGGTTGATCCCGCAGGCAACGTTCGACACCATATAGGGGAACAGCAGGTCCATCACCGTCTTGGATAACGGAATCCCCACAAGGGCGCCAAGCACCACCACAAAGAAGTTCCCGTTCAGGTAGAGCTTTTGGATCTCCTTTTTCCGGTAGCCGAACACCTTGAACAGGGAAACCGACAATGCCGACCGGTCGATCATCACCTTCATCATCAGATACATCACCACCGCAAAGGCCAGGACGGAAACCGCCAGAAGAGAGACAACCATATTTTTCATCTGTTCCACGAATACGGCGGCGCTTTTCTCTGCCTCTTCCTTTGAGAGGACTGCATAAAGCCTGCCGCTATCAATATCCAGGGCATGGTCCGAAAAAACAATATTATAATGATCTTCCCGCTCTCCCATCAGCTCCCGCATGCTGTCAATGTCCATAAAGGCGAAAAACCCGGCGGAATACGTCACAATTCCATCCACCCGAAAAGCATAATACCGCTCCCCTTCCTCATCCAGAAGCGTCAGGACATCCCCCTCGCCGATCCCATACTTCTGCGCCATGGCCGAAGAGATCAGCACCCGGTCCTTCCCCCTTTCCACCGGCGCGTCAAAGTAAGGATTCCCCTCATGGATTCCCAAAAGCGTCACGTCAAAGTGATAGCCCAGGACATCCTTCTTCATGGTTGCTCCTACAGCCTCCTCGCCGCCTTCCGGCACTTCCTCTTCCGGATACTTGTAGGTGTACATGTAGGCAAACCTGGTATCCCTGGCGTTTTCCGTCTTGATGTGGGAGCAGATCGTATAGCAGTCCAGGGAAAGCATAACGATCAGCAGGGAAATAAACATCCCGAAAAATACAGTAGCCGCCGTTCGCCTTTCCCGCAGGAGCTGCCGAATCTGAAAAACCCGCACAAAGCCGCCTGTAAGCCGTGTGGCTGCTGCCCGGTCTTTCTTCTGTTCCCCCCGGATCAGGGCCAGGGCCGGCCGGGTCAGTTTTTTCCGTATCACAAGGTAATTGGTGAGAGCCGCCGCAAGAGGCGGCATGATCAGCCCGTACAAAAGCAGATACGGCTCATAGACCACCTCCAGCTTCGGAATGGAAAAATACCCGTAAGGTTCGCTCAGATATATGCCTGTGCCGAAGGCACTGTAACCAAGTCCGGTCCCGATCATTCCGGCGATGGAGGCGATCATCACCGGCAGCATGAGATAAGCCTTAAGAAGCTCCTTTTTCTTTACCCCCATGGCATAGAGTGTTCCGATGACGCCCGACTCCTGCTCGATGCTGTGTACCGTAAATACAGAGATCACATAGGCAAACAGGATCAGGACGATCACACCGGCCGCCAGCCCGGTTGCCTTATCCACCAATTTATCATCCCCTGCCGAACCGATCCGGGGATTGTCGTCCGCGGGGACAAAGCGGGTCAGTTTGGAGAGGGAAACCGCAGGAGATTCCTGAAAAAAAGGATCCTCCATATCATCTGCCAAAATTTCCAGTCTTTTAAGCTGTTCCTTCAATTGATTATCTGTCATCCGGCCATTCAGCAGATAGGCATAGGCATATTCCTCCGAAGAAATACTCCCGCCCGCGTCCCGCAGATGTCCATAGTCTTCTTCTGTCACAAATCCAATCCCAAACTGCGCACTGTTCACGGCGCTGTCGGATAAGCTCCGAAGGGGCGATTCATAATCCGGAGCCGTGCCGATTCCGCAGACCGTATATTTACGGTTTCCAACAGCTGTCTGATCTCCGGCAGAAATCCCGTGTTCCTCGCAGAAACGCCTCTCCAGCAGAATTTCACCGCTTTTTTCGGGAAGCCTCCCGGAATCAATCTCCACCAGATCGATCTTCTCTCTCTGAGAAAAAATACGGAGGATGGAGTCATCACGATGGATGTTGTCTGAAACAGGATAGTCCAGATAAAAATGTTCCTCCAGGGTAATCCCCTTTTCTTCCAGCCAGGACTTCTCCTTTTCCGTAAGGGGCACAAACACGCCAAACTGCCCGTCCTCCGCCCGGTTCGCCTTTGCCGTCTCCGCCGTGCGGATGATCACGGTATCCGCCGCCCCTACCAGACCGATCACCATATACATGCCAAGGACGATCAAAAGCCCCAGCGCCAGATATCGAAATCGATTCTCTTTCAGGTCACGAAATATGCGTTTTCTCAATATTTTCTGCATCACAAATCCTCCAGCTGTGCGGCAGGTACTTTTTCTTCATTCCGGTAATTCTTTTGCACCTGTCCGTCCTTCAAGTATACGACCTGGTCTACCATATGTTTGATGGAATTGTTGTGGGTGACGATCAGCATGGTGGTGCCGTATCTCCGGTTCACTTCCTCAAGCAATTCCAGAATATCCCGCGAGGTACGGGAATCCAGGGCCCCGGTGGGCTCGTCACAGAGCAGGAGCTTGGGATTCTTGATGAGCGCTCTGGCAATGGCGCACCGCTGCTGCTGGCCGCCGGAAAGCTGGGACGGGAATTTATCCTGATGTCCGGCAAGACCAAGGGTGTCCAGAAGCTCTCTCAGAGCAAGGGGGCTGTCGGTCAGGTATTCGCATACCTGAATATTTTCCTTTACTGTAAGGTTCGGTACGAGGTTATAGAACTGGAAAACGAATCCCAGGTTTGCCCTGCGGTAATCGGACAATTCCTCCGGCGGCAGCCCGCAGATCTCCATCCCATCCACTGAGACGGAACCGGAATCAGCTTCATCTAACCCCCCGATACAGTGAAGCAGGGTAGACTTCCCGGAGCCGCTGGCGCCCTGTATGACGCACATCGCACCCTTTTCCACGGACAGGTCCGCCCCCTTCAGGACCTCCGCATAGCTTCCTCCCTCTCCGTAACTCTTTTTCAGACCTTTTACTTCCAGATACATTCTGCATTCTCCTTTCTGCCCATACCTTTTTCCTTTTTTACACGTCATATACATAACAATGTTATGCTGCATGCAAAAATATTGGCGTAACACCGTTACGTCCCTGCCCTGTTTTTGCCGCTGCTGTAAATCTATCCTGCAGCAGCGGCCCTTTTATGGTTTTCTCCGCTTTTCCCGGTCATCTGCCGGATCTTGTACCGCTCCTCCTGTCTGTAAGAGCCCGTTCCAGCCGGATACCAGATACACCACGACCTGTTCGATATACCCAAGCGCCTTCTCCACATCCGGCTCATGGATCAGCAGATGGACAAACGCATTAATCTGCATATAGGACATCCAGTGGACCAGATATCCGTCCAGAGCCGGAACACCGCAGCCCCTGGCTGCCTCCGCCGTGAGCATCCGGTAATGCTCCTCGCCATAGTCCGCAAAACGGCTTACCACGTTCTCGTATTCGCTTCCCTGGCTCTTAGTCAATAGAAGCAGGCACACGTCATAATGCCGGTACAGGAAGCGTACAACCTCTTTGGCGGCGTCGATATCCTGCCGGTCCGTCTCCAGACTGACAACGCCGATCCCCCGCTCCATCTCCTCAGCGAAATGCTGCCGGATCAGGGCCGTCAATCCCTTAAGAGGCTCTTCCACGAGCTCCCTGAGCAGATCCTCCTTCCCCTGGAAGAAAAAATATAAAGCTCCGGTAGTCACCCCCGCATTTTTACAGATGGTCCGCAGGGAGGCCTTCATATAACCCTTCTCCAAAAACTCACGCTTTGCACTTTCCAGGAGCTTTTCCTTTGTCGCTTTGTCCCCCGCCAATCCATCACCTTCTCCCGGCATAACGCCGTTATCTTGGTTTATTATAGTGTTTTCAGAAGATGTTGTCAAGATGTTGGCGGGAATTTCCCGCCCTCCAGTATCCGTATAAGCGCACTTACACTGCTGCTGTGTGAACGTTCCAGCCTGAAATGATGCCGCCCTGATTCCGCAACTGCGCAGCGCATTATTTTATGGGATACGGTCGAAGTAAACAGGATCACCAGATCCGGACAGCCAAAAATGCCTTCACAAAGATGTAGAAATACCTTCCGGCTTGTGATACAATAGAATCTGTGCAAAACAGTGAGGGACTACAAAAGAGGAGGTTGTCTGATTTGAGACTATTTGAAAGATTCGGTAAAAAATCGGAAAAAGATACACCTGGAAATAAAAAACTGAGCGATACAAGAGAGCTTGAACTGTATTCCGGTATGCGTGTATTGGTGGAGGGTTCTGAGGGAAATCTGCTTTTTATAGCCAGACTGCAGGATCCCCGGAGCCATATGGCAGAGCTGTTCCAGTACTCTGAAATGGAGATTTCTCAGGATATGGATCCGGAAGCCCTTCCGAAAACAGCTCCCGTTCCCGTCAGGATCCGCGGTTATAATGACAATACCAGAAAAGCGATTTTTATGGAAGGAACTATGAGTCCCACCAGTCAGAAGCATGTATGGCAGATTGAGGATCTGAACATCACTGCAATCGAGAATGAACGTTCGGATCCCCGCCTGGATATGGATCTGGATGCCGCTGTCATGAGCTCCAATGAGACGGATGCCGAAGAACGGGCGTGTAAGCTTTTAAATCTCAGCATCGGCGGAGCCGGGATCAGCCTGGAACATCGGTATTACAAGGGGGATAAATTCTTTCTGAAGGCAAGGCTGTTCGGAGAAAAGAAAGCCTTCGTGGTGTATTGTGAAGTGCTGCGTGTGATGCAGACAGATACGGCACAATTTGAATATGGATGCCAGTTTCTGGAATTGACGGAAACCAGCCAGGAACAGATCGCACGTTTTATAGCACAGGCAGCCCCTCAAACATCCCATTTTTAAATATTTGCAGAGGTAGATCATGACGGAAAGAGAAAAAATGTTAGCAGGACAGCTTTATGATTGCGGAGATATTGAGCTGTTAACGCAATGGCATAAGGCTAAAGATCTGGCAAGGGACTATAATCAGACAGATTCTGCTAATGCTCCGGAAAAAGAAAGAATTTTAAGTGAATTGCTTGGCGGAAAGGGCAAAAATCTTTGGATAACGGCCCCCTTTTATGTCGATTACGGTAACAATATTTATTTTGGAAATAATTGCGAAGTTAATATGAATTGTACTTTTTTAGATGATAATATCATTCGTATCGGAGATAATGCTTTAATTGCACCGAATGTACAAATATATACAGCATTTCACCCGACAAATGCCGCTGACCGTTTTGGAGCGTCTAAAGAAGATGGTTCCTTTGAATTTTGCAAAACACAAACCGCACCGGTTATTATAGGCAATAATGTATGGATCGGAGGCGGAGCCATCATTTTGCCAGGTGTTACGATAGGAAATAACGTTGTAATTGGAGCAGGAAGTGTTGTTACAAAAGATATTCCTGATCATACAATAGCATATGGAAATCCCTGCCGGGCAGTAAGAAAAAATGAATAGCTTCCCGTTTGCCGGTTTGGCAGCCCGGCAAGTATCAGTAAACAGATGGGAGGTATCGGCCCGTTGGTAAAGCCGCTTACATTTGAGAAGAAATACAGAACATACAAGGAGTGATAGAAAAATGATCAAAATACTATTCGTCTGCCACGGCAACATCTGCCGTTCACCCATGGCGGAATTTGTAATGAAGGACATGGTAATGAAAGCCGGAGCTGAAAAGGACTTTTACATTGCATCCGCTGCCACCAGCACGGAAGAGATCGGGAATCCGGTACATCACGGCACCCGGCGGAAGCTAAAAGAATTCGGCATCTCCACAGATGGAAAATATGCAGTTCAGCTTCGAAGGGATGACTACGAGAAATACGACTATCTGATCGGCATGGAGCATATGAACATCCGGAACATG
>CATLCV010000107.1 GCA_949893755.1 uncultured Lachnospiraceae bacterium
GGTGGATCCCAACTAGATCCTGTTCCGGCCGGAGGAATAGGCCGTCATTTTGCATTCTATATACACAAAAGAGAAACTCCAGGGAGATGCCTGGAGTTTTTTGCTGTCCTGCGCGTATGTATAATGAAAACCAGTAGGAGGGATATAGATGGAGGATGGACAAGTATTACATACCAGTCCTTATGTGACACAGATTGAAAGATTTGCGGATTCCCTGAAGCAGCTGTCCCATACATTTCTGCAGATGGGGGAAAAGAAGCAGTCCTTTACAAGCGAAGAGATCGACGGAATGTTCGAATGGGTCAGGGAGAAGGTCTGCAAAAGCTGCGAGAAGTGCTCCTGGTGCTGGGGGGAGAATTTTGTCCATACCTACCAGATGGGCTATGAGGTCCTCTCGGCGGTGGATTCCTATGGAAATGAAATGAATACCGAGACGAAACGGAAGCTGAAGCAGTGCTGCATCATGGCGCCCCGTTTCCTGAGAGAGATGCTGGAGGCATTTCACGCGGCCCGGCAGAATATGATGTGGCTCAACCGGATGGCTCAGAGCAGGGAAGGCTGTGCCATCCAGATGGACACCTTTGCGGATATGATCCGGGTGACGGCGAAGGAGCTGGAGGACAGCCTGTTCATTGACGACCGGCTGGAAAAGCGTCTGGTAGCCGCGCTGAAGAAAAAGGGCGTGCGGGTCTTGTACACGAATTTTTTTATGAACCGGGAAGGGAAATATGAGGTTCATGTGACCGCACGCGCCATGCAGGACATCCATATTACCTGCAAGGAGCTGGTCAGGACCGTTTCCGAGGTCATGGGCCGCCGTCTGGTGCCGGAAGGGATCTATGCCCAGACGCTGGGGCGGGAGTATACGACCATCATCTGCCAGGAAGGGCCGACGTATTATACGCTGCAGGGGGTTGCCAGAGTCGGAAAAGGCTGCAGCCAGGTTTCCGGGGACAATTTCATGATGCTCAACCTCCCAAGAGGAAAGCAGGCCATGGCTCTGTCCGACGGGATGGGCTCCGGAGAAAAGGCATGCCAGGAAAGCACGCTGGTCATTGAACTGCTGGAAGAACTGCTGGAGGCAGGCTTTCCGGAAAAGACGGCCATCCAGATGATCAATACCACGCTGGTCATGGGGCGGGAGGAGATCCATTATTCCACCGTGGATATGAGTGTATTTGACCTCTATACAGGAACCTGCGAGCTGATCAAGGCCGGAGCCTCCTCCACATTTATCCGCCAGAAGGATAAGGTAGAGCATTTAAGCTCCACCAGCCTGCCCATCGGGGTCTTACACCAGATCGAGATCGACTCTGTGGAACGGCAGCTTTCCAACGGAGATTTTGTGATCATGGTAACAGACGGGGTGATGGACGCGCTCCCGGTAGGCGAGCAGGACATCCTGCTGGAAACGATCATCCAGGGTACCCTCCTGGTGAATCCCAAGGAAATGGCGAACCACATCCTGGAGCAGGTGCTGAACTGGACCGGAGAACCGCCCCAGGACGATATGACCGTGCTTGTGATCGGGATATGGGAGAAATGATGCCGCGGCCGGAAGCCCTTTTTGCAGAAAGGACCCATGAAAAAACATCACAGAAAAAAAGGGAACTGCAAAGCCGCTTCGGGAATAAAATAATTTGACGGTGGGTCGGTTTTTAGGATATACTAGAAAAGGAAAGTTATGGGAATTTTTTTGCCCGTGGATTGTGTATTATTGCTTACAAATGGAAAGGAAGAACAACGATGAAATGGATGATCGCGTCGGATATACATGGCTCCGCGTACTACTGTCGGCAGATGCTGGGGGCATATCGGAGGGAAGGTGCTGACAGGCTGCTTCTGTTAGGAGACATTTTGTATCACGGACCGCGCAACGATCTTCCGAGGGAATATGGACCGAAGGATGTCATCTCCATGCTCAACGGTGTAAAGCAGGAGCTGCTTTGCGTAAGGGGGAACTGTGACACGGAGGTGGACCAGATGGTCCTGGAATTTCCGATCCTGGCAGAGTACTGTTTTCTGGAAATCGGCGGAAAGACCATGTTCGCAACCCATGGCCATGTATTTAACCCGCACGATCCGCCGCTGCTGAAGACAGGAGAGATCCTGCTGAACGGGCATACACATATTCCTGCATGCGAAGATATGGGGACGTTCTGGTATCTGAATCCGGGTTCCGTATCCATCCCCAAGGAAGGGTCTGCGCATGGGTATATGACTTTTGAAAATGGTGTCTTTCAGTGGAAGGACATGAAAGGAGTGTGTTGGAAAGAGAAAAGATTTTGAGGACATGAAAACAGATATGGAAATGCAAAAGAGCGCAGATACAAAAGAGCGCAAGTGTAGGAGGAGAAGATGATAGAAGATAGAATTGCTCTTTTGATTGATGCAGACAATGTTTCTGCGAAATATATCAAGCCCATCATGGACGAGCTGTCCAAGTACGGCAATATTACATACAAGAGGATCTACGGGGACTGGACAAGCCCGTATAATCTGAGCTGGAAGGAGGTTCTGCTGCAGAACAGCATCACGCCGATCCAGCAGTTCAGCTATACATACGGAAAAAACGCCACCGATTCCGCCATGATCATTGACGCTATGGACATGCTCTATACCAGCGAGCTGGAAGGCTTCTGCCTGGTCTCCAGCGACAGTGATTTTACCAAGCTGGCGAGCCGCCTCAGGGAAAACGGCAAGCTGGTGATCGGTATGGGCGAGGACAAGACGCCGATCCCCTTCCGGAAAGCCTGCGACATTTTCACGGTATTGGAGGTCCTTCTGGAAGACAGTACCATGGAAAATGCGGAAAAGGCGCCGGCAGCGGCGGCTTCCGCCAGGGAATTGAAGCACAGCAGCGTGGATGTGGTGAAAAGTCAGATCGAAGAGGCTGTGATCAAGATCATCATGGAGAACCAGAACGACAACAAGGAGACCGGGCTCGGCGAGGTGGGAAGCCGTCTCCTGAAGCTGTATCCTGATTTTGACGTGCGCCGGTACGGGTTCAGCCTCCTGTCCAAGTTTCTTGAGACCTTTCCCAAGCTGAAGCTGAAGCAGGACGGGACCAAGGTCTCTGTGATGCTGTATGAGGACAAGAGCCGGAAGGACCTGCTGGAGGAATACATTCTGCAGCAGATCAAAAGTGCAGGCAGGCAGGGCGTCTCCCTGGGGACCCTGGGGAACCGGATCCGGAACCGGTTCGGCGATTTTAAGGTCCACGACTACGGATATTCCCAGTTCAAATCCTATATCCAGAGCTTCCGGGATGTGAAGATCGAGGATGACGGAGAGCAGAACTGGGCGATCTATGTGAAAAATGTGGAGTCATGATATTGGACAGAAGTGTGTTTTTCTCAACACAATTACTTTTTCAAAGATGTTTCCCATCCGCAAGGTCTTTTGCCACGAACGGGAAAAAGTAAAACGGCACGGTCAAAAGCTTCTGATCCGCATCATATCCATAATTATTTTTTGAAACCTTTATGGCGAGCTCGAACTTATTGTGGTTTGAAAACTTTTCAAGGGAATGAAGCGTCCCCCTGCCCTTTTTCACGTCAATCGGATACAGCTTATTATCCGATTCCACAATAAATTCCAGCTCGGCGGAGGACTTGCCCTTCCAGTAAAACAAGCTGTGGCCTTTCGCGGCCAATTCATCTGCCACAAAATTTTCAAAGAAAATCCCCGACAAGGTATTCTCTCTTTCACTTGACACAAAAGATGCCGCATTGATACCGCTTTGATACGAAAACATGCCGATATCACCAAGGAACAAGCGGAAAGTCCCTTCATTGTCCTGCATAAGTGGCGTCGTGACATGCTCCTTCAATTGAAACGACTGATTGATGACATGCGCCATCGTAAGCCATTGGATGGATGTCACGAAATCTCTTGTCTTGCTTTTTTTCTCAATCAGACCAGGCGAAAAATTCTTCGATTCCTTATTTAATTCCTTATAAATGTTTGAAAACAACGCGCGGGAACGCAAAACCGCCTCTCTGCTGGCCTGGTACAAATCCATGTCGGAGAGATAATTGTCATACAAGGTCTTTAAAATTTCCCTGGATTCTAAAAGATTTCCCTCTTCTATATAAATATCCACCGCTTCCGGCATGCCGCCCACGAGAAGATACTTATATACCTGCTCCATTGCCAGCTCGTGAATTTTAAAATCCAGCGGTTTCCTTTCCTCGTAAGCTTTTTTTACGACTTCGTACAACATCTTGTTACTGTTCATCAAGAATTCGTCATACGTCATCGGATAAACCGTGATCTGATTAATCTTGCCGACCGGGAAAAGAAACTTGCCATTATCCGCCACTCCCCTTTTATGGGTTTCCCGCTGGATCTTAATGCGCACCATTGAGCCAGTAACGATAACCGGAATCTGACGGAAATCCTGGCAAAAATATTTTAACGCAGATACGATATTCGGGCATTCCTGCACCTCGTCAAATATCAGCAAAGTCTGGTCAGTAATCTTTTTCCCCTTGAACAACGAAACGTATTCGATGATTTTTTCTGCATTCGCGGTTTTTGAACAAAATTCGCGAATCTCGTCCTCAATCTTGCAATCAATATAAATATAATTGTCTTTATAATAAGTCTCGGCAAAAATGTCTCTGACAAGGTATGTCTTTCCGACTTGCCTCGCCCCCCATACAATCAAAGGCTTCCTCCGTTTGTCGTCGTTCCATTCAAGCCATTTTTGATATTATTTGCACTTTTTTGCACCTTCTTCTTGCAATTAATTGCACCTTTACAAAACCTGTTTTTGATATTATTTTCACTTTTCAAACCGCGGCATAACCGAAGCACGTCCTGATATTCAATCGCTTTCAACATCAGTATCAACTGCTTGCGTGGGCCAATTGTAAAACATCCGAAGTATTACAATGCTGAAATGAGATGTTGCATAGAAAAAGAAAACCAATTATACTGGAAACAGAAGAAATCTAAAGGGAGGATCAAGCATGAGAAAAATGATAAACGGAGAGCGCTTCGTGATGGGAACCTGCTACTATCCGGAGCATTGGGACTCTTCCCTGTGGGAGGACGATCTGGAGAGGATGCTGCAGGCGGGGATCGAGGTAGTCCGGGTTGCGGAATTTGCGTGGAACAAGATTGAGCCGGAGGAAGGAGTGTACACCTACGAATTTTTTGACTCCTTCCTGGAGCTGGCGCAGAAAAAGGGCATGAAGGTCATTTTCTGCACCCCGACGGCGACTCCTCCGGTCTGGCTGACCGAGAAGTATCCGGAGGTGCTCAACGCGGATCAGGGCGGCCTGCTCTACCGCCACGGCGCAAGACGGCACTACAATTACAATTCCCCCGTATATCAGAAATTGTGCCGCAATATCGTGGAAAAGTCCGCGTCCCACTACGGCGGTCACCCTGCCATTATCGGATGGCAGATCGACAACGAGGTGAACTGCGAGCTGGACGAATTTTATTCGGAAAGCGATTCGGCGGCGTTCCGGAAGTTTTTGCAGGAAAAATACGGAACGGTTGAGGAATTGAATCAGGCATGGGGAACTATTTTCTGGAACCAGACCTACAACTGCTGGGAGCAGATCTATGTGCCGCGGAAGACGGTCCACAATACCAATAATCCCCATCATCTGCTGGATTATTATCGCTTTGTTTCCGACAGCGCTCGCCGTTTTGTACGGATGCAGTCCGAGATTATTCGGAAATATTGCAAGAAAGACGATTTTATTACGACTAACGGGATTTTCGGCAATCTGGACAACCAGGCGATGCAGAAGGAAAGCCTGGACTTCATGACCTACGATTCCTATCCCAACTTTGCGTACTGCCTGGACGATTATCAGCCGGATGATCCCATCAAGGACCGCAAATGGAGCCGCAATCTGGCAGAGACCAGAGCCATTTCACCGATCTTTGGGATCATGGAGCAGCAGAGCGGGGCAAACGGCTGGACCACCCGGATGGAGGCGCCCACGCCCAGACCTGGGCAGATCACGCTCTGGACCATGCAGAGCATTGCCCACGGCGCGGACTTTGTCAGCTATTTCCGCTGGCGGACCTGCACGGTGGGGACGGAGATGTACTGGCACGGTATCCTGGATTATTCCGGCCGGGACAACCGCAGGCTTCGGGAGATCCGTGAGATCGCCAGCAAGATGGAAGGCATGAAGGAGATCGCAGGAGCGCGGTATGCGGCGAAGGTGGGGATCCTGAAGGATTATGACAATATCTGGGACGCCCGCCAGGACAAGTGGCATGAGCGGGTGGACAAGTTCAGCCAGAAGTCTCTGTTTACCGTCCTGCAGCTGACTCATACACCGTTTGATTATGTGTATCTGGAGGAGGATACCTCGCGGGAGGACCTGCAAAAGTATGAAGTGCTGTTCTATCCTCATGCGTCCATTCTGACGGATGCGCGGATGAGGCTGCTGGAAAGATATGTGTCCGAAGGCGGAAAGCTGGTCATGGGATGCAGGACCGGGTACAAGGATATCTGCGGACGGTGCGTGATGGACAAGCTGCCGGGAAAGGCTGCCGCACTTACCGGAACGGATATCCCGGAATATTCCTTCGTGGCTCCTGACGACGGCAGGGTGCTGGTGGACTGGGACGGAAACCAGATAGAAACCGCAGTGTTCAATGACCTGCTGGAGCCGGCGGGAGAGCATGCGGAGGTTCTGGCTCGTTACGTGTCCAGTTATTACGCGGGAACTCCGGCGCTGATCCGCAACCGATATGGAAAGGGCGAGGCTTATTACTTCGGCGGCGCGTTCGCAGTGGATACGGCGAAAGCATTTCTGGATAAGCTGGGTGTGGGAGCGCCTTACGGTGACCTGCTGGACCTGCCGGAGTGCTGCGAGCTGGCTGTCCGGGAGAAGGACGGCAGGAAGTACCTGTTCGTGCTGAATTATGCATCGGAGAGCGTGAAAGCGGTGGTGAAGAAGGAGCTGCGGGAATTCTTCGACGGCGAAGTGATCAAGGGCGAAGTGGAGCTTGGGGCTTATGAGGTGAAGATTTTTGCGGAGTAAGGAACTGTGCAAAAATAACTTGCCTTTTTGTACAGAACAAATCTTCAGGTACAAGGAGGAATGAGGCGTTCTAGGGCAAAGTTCCTAAATGAAGCTGTTTTTTGAGCAAATAAAAGGTGCATGGTCTGATGAATTCATAGACTGATGCACCTTTTATTCTACCTCAGATAACTCATGGACAGAATATTGCCCATTCTCCAACTGTGCCTTACCCTTCATCAGCCAATCATAATTTTCTTTATTCCCCATGACATAAATGTTTTCCATAAGGTTATTATAAGCTTCTTCTGATAACATAACAACATTCTTATTATTTTTTCGTGTAACGATCATAGTCTCATAATCATCTGTTATCTTATCCATATACATTTTCATATTATCACGAAGATTTGTGTAATTTACTGCTACCATGATAAAACACCCTCTCTTATATAAATATGACTTTCCACACTTGGATTATAATGTACAGTTTTCTGTACGTCAAGGCTACGTTATAGATATTCTGTCAATAGATTTCAGCAGGCATTAACTGACTTCAACAGGATATCTGTTCGAAGCCGCATATACATTTTTGCAGATCACTTAATTAAAAATTGAAATTCCGATTAAATTAAAGTAAAATAAGCGTAGCTATTAAGACTGTATACCGCAAAATATGGAAGAAATCAAACAGAAACAGAGGCATTTACAATGGAGCATAAAAAAGAAGTCACCCTGGAGCGGGTTGCCGCGGAAGTAGGAGTGAGCATTGTGACCGTATCAAATGCATTAAACGGAAAAAAGGGGGTCAGCGAGGACATGCGCCGGAAGGTGAGGGAGGCCGCCGAACGCCTGGGCTATCGTTACCGTACTGCCGCAAAAACCGGAAGCAGATCCTACAAGATCGGGGTTGCGGTCGCGGAGCGCCACGTGAAGGAATTTCCTTCCTTTTATATGGAAATCTACCAGAGTGCCGCTCAGGAGCTGACGCTGCGGGGGAGCATGGCATTCCTGAAAGTACTCAGTGAGGAGCGGCAGGAAAGAACGGAGAAAGCCACCCTCTTCCAGGGAGTGGATATCGACGGAATCCTGCTCATCGGAGAAACGGACAAGGGCTGTGCTGCCGAATTAAAAAAAGTCTATCAGGTTCCAGTTGTATGTGTGGGGAGCTATGATATTTCCGAAGAGGCCGATTCGATTGTGCCGGATTGCTACGGCGGCATGGAACAGGTTACGGAGCTGCTTTTGGAGGCCGGACATACGGAGCTGGTATTTGTGGGTTCGCCGGAGGAGGGGACGAATGCGGCGGACTGTTATCTGGGGTTCTGTAAAGCAATGGAAAAGCGGGAGCTTGAAGCAAACATTGTAAAGCTGCCTCAGCCCGATCGGACAGAAAAAAAACAGACTGTGGCAGAGGCGGACTTCTCCCGGATTCAGCCGGATGCCATCGGATGTGATTCAGCCGCAAGTGCCGGAGTTCGTCCGGATGCCATCGGATGTGATTCAGCCGCAAGTGTCGTAGTTCGTCCGGAGGCCTTTGTGTGTGATTCGGCTGTAAGTGCCGAAGTCCTGCTGGAACGGCTTCAAAAACAGGGAATCCGTGTTCCGCAGGATGTCTCGGTGGCGGGATTCGGCAAATATTTTTCGTCTCAGTCTGAATGGAAGCTGACCACATATGTAATAGATGAAAAGGAGATTGCGCATCTCGGTGTCGCTGCTCTGATCGAACAGTTGGAGGGGCAGAGACAGACAGGCCGCGTGCGCATCGTAGAGGGCAGATTGATTCAGGGGAACACGGTTGGAAAGGCGATATGTAAGAGCGGGAAACGGAAAGCCGGGCAATGCGATGGGACGGGAAAGGCAGGGCACACACCATGGGAAATGTAAAATTAAAGGATATAGCAGATGCTCTGCAGGTCAGCACTGTTACCGTGTCCAATGCCCTGGCCGGAAAAAAGGGGGTCAGCGATGAGGTGCGGGAAACCGTGCTCCGGACCGCAAGATCCATGGGCTATAACCTTTCCAAATACGAGAAGGGAAAGGACAGTACCAAGATCGGTGTCCTGGCTCCGGATAAATACATGGGCGTAGGCTCCTCCTTTTATTGGGCGCTGTATCAGCAGGTCATCTATGCAGCATCCAAAAGCCGGAGCTTGACCATGCTTGAGATTCTGGATGAGGAAAATGAAGAAGCGAACCGGTTTCCGAGGATGGTTCAGGAAAATATGATTGACGGACTGATCGTCATCGGCTGGGTAAAGCAGGACTATATCAGAAAGCTTGTAAAGAAATCTGATAAGCTCCCAATTCTCCTGCTGGACTCCCGGATTCGGGATATTCCCTGCGATGCGGTGCTGTCCCATAATTACATCGGGATGTATCAAATGACAAGGTATCTGCTGGAACGGGGACACACAGGAATTGCGTTTGCCGGTTCGATCCGGGATAATGAGAATATCATGGACCGGTATTTCGGCTATCGGAAAGCGCTTTTAGAAGCCGGGATTCCCGTCCGGAAGGAATGGCGCCTGGAAGATCGGAATCTGCTGACCGGAGAAGTCCGGGTGGGGCTTCCTAAGCAGATGCCCACAGCGTTTGCCTGCAGCAGCGATCTGGCTGCGGGCAGACTGTATGACGCACTGGCAGAAAAAGGATACCGGGTGCCGGAGGACATCTCGATCGTTGGATATGATGATTACCTGTTCGGCCATCCATTCGCAGGACAGCTGACAACGTATCATGTGGATCTGGAAGAAATGGCGGAAAACGCGGTAAAGCTTCTGCTCGGGAAGATCAGGGGAGAGGAAAAAAAGTGCATGACTTTGTATGCGGACGGAAGGATCGTGGAGCGGGAGAGTGTGAAAACGTTGGAGCTGATATGATTCTCACCTTAAGATTCGGTGCAATACATGCACAAGAAAGATTTGTTTGCAAGCCCATGAAAATTGCCTCTGGCAATAGGGCTTGCAACTGCTTTGAATCGCCCATTTACTCTATTTCGTTTTCTTTTTCATACAATTTATTATCCAGCTCATTTCTAATCTTTTCAGAAAAGCCACTTATTTTGTAACCCTTAGAAAGATATGTACATTGATCAAATTTTTTGCTGCTATACATTTTGCAAAAAATTGCTAAAACCTTGCAGGTAGGATTTGATAGTCTTTTTATGGTTTCATTATAAAGCGTTACAGGAATATCGACGGCTTTGCCTTCCCTGAAGCCAACACTGATTGACATCCTTGTATCCCCGATAAAATAATCTGCTTTTACGGCAATCCCACTGTTTAAAAAGTCTCCTATCATACAATTATGGTATAAAAGCTCTGACAAATAGGGTAAGACCGCAAGCTTCTGTTGCGCCTTTCCCTTGGTGCTAACGCTGATGTCATTTATGGAAAGCCTGCCTGATAAACATGCCGAGTAAAACATAGGTGCCGACATTTTTGAAGTGATTCCTGTCAGATGCAGGAAATATAAATCTCGGAAACCAACCCGGCATATTTCAACCCCGGACTGTTTACGATAAACAATTAGAAAATGTCTGTCTTTTAGATTCGCATCATAATCTTTGGCTGCTTGAAGAATGATGGGGAGTGCTGCTTTTGCATCATAGTTTTTCATATTCTGCCCCTTTCGAAGTAAAAAAGGCTGTCCAAAAAGGACAACCTTTTTATACTTAATATGCTGATTTTTCCGTTGTCTGCCAACTTGCCATCCATAAAAATATGGCGTTTGTGTGGAGTTTTTCCGTTGCTCCCCAACTTGCCAGCCTTCATTACTGGCATAACTGTCAGATTATTATGGTGTCAGCACACCCAGACGAGTGTTCCCGTCTTTCTAATAGTATTATATACATTCCGGGTTTTTATGTCAATCTTTTTCCGCCGCGGCGAATTATAGAATCATGCATAGATTAAAAAATAAATTAATACAAAAATACTTTTTAATTAAAAACCACTTCATTTTTTGCAAATTATATCAAAAATAAGTTTTAAAATTGATATAAATTGCCGACTTTAAAATTTCAGAGACTTAGTATATACTTAATAAAAGCTTTCGATTAAAACTGAAGTCGGAAAAGGGGTGGATCACATGGGTAAGGTGCGTCTGGTAGATATTGCGGAGAAGGTGGGCGTGAGCTCGGTCACGGTGCACAATGCGCTTTCCGGGCAGAAGGGGGTCAGTGCCGGGATGCGGGAGAAGATCCTGAAAGCCGCGGAGGAGATGGGCTATCGGCAGGAGGCCGCCGCAAAGAAAAGAGAACAGGGAACGGAAGGCTTCTGGAAGATCGGAGTGATCATCGCGGAGAATTATCTGGCGCAGTATTCCACCTATTACTGGAAGATGTACCAGGAGCTGTCCCTGATCGCCACGGAGAAGCAATGCTATACGACCATCGAGGTCTTAAAAAAGGATGCGGAGCGCAAAACCCTGGAGCTGCCGCAGATCGTGAAAAACAATGGGATCGACGCTCTGATCATCATCGGCGAGATCAGCCGGATCTATGTGCGCCACCTGAAAAAATATCTCCAGAAGCCCATCGTATTTCTGGACTTTTACGACAATGAGATCGCCAGGGATGCGGTGATCGCGGATAATTTTCAGGGCATGTACCAGATGACGGAGCTGTTGTTCGCCCAGGGGATCCGGGAAATCGGATTTATCGGTTCCATCTATGCCACCAGCAGTATCATGGACCGGTACTGCGGTTTCCAAAAATCCGTCATGGAGCACCGGGTCCAGGTTCCGGAGGAATGGGTCATTGAGGACCGGGACGACCTGGGACAGGTGGGGTTTGAACTGCCCAGGCGGCTTCCGGAGGCGTTTGCATGCAACTGCGATCTGGTGGCGGGGATGCTGATCACGAAGCTAAAGGAACAGGGGTATCGTGTTCCGGAGGATATCTCGGTCACCGGGTTTGATAATTTTTTGCAGCCGGGATATGCGGATATGCGGATCACCACATATGAGATCAACACCAGAGCCATGGCGAAGGTGGCCCTGGACAAGATCCTGAAACAGCTCAAAAATCCGGATAAGGGCCGCAATCTGGAGATCATTTCCGGGCGCGTGATCTGGAAGAACAGTGTGAAAATGAGACCACTATAAATACCCGTGCCGCAGGAAAGGCTGCGGAAGAGGGAAATGTGGGATAAAACGGAATACAGGGATTAACTTAAAAACAAAAGGAACTTAATTTTTAAATTAAGTTCTTTTTTTGGCGAAAATTATAGAAAATATACAAAAGTAAACCATGCAAAATACTGTAAATGGCTGAAAATGCGCTAATTACGGAAAAGTAATTGAAAATAACGAATTTATATATTAAAATAAATTTAGCTTAAAAAAGCCTAAAAAAATATTAAAAATGGAGGGAAAGAGAATGAAGAAAAGATTACTCAGTCTGGGCTTGGCGACTGCAATGGTATGTTCACTGGCTGCATGCGGCGGAAACGGAGGCAGCGGAGGAGGAAGCGCTTCCGCGGATATCCCGACCATCGACCAGATCAAGGTGGGCGAGGATTATCAGGATCTGGAGGCGGAGATCAAGGTCCTGACAAACCGGACGGATATCGTGGACACCGTGTACAAGGGATACGCGGAGGAATTTATGAAGGTCTATCCCAATATCAAGGTAGAGTACGAGGGCATCACGGACTACGAGGAGACCTTAAAGCTGCGTCTGACTACCGGGGACTGGGGCGACCTCTGTTTTATCCCCACATCCGTAAGCAAGAGCGAATTGTCTACATACTTCACAAAGCTGGGTGAGTTTGACACGCTGGATCCCATTTACCAGTATGTGCAGGAAAAGACCTTTGAGGGAGAGGTGTTCGGGATTGCCAACGGCGGCACCGCAAGAGGCGTCATTTACAACAAGAAGGTATGGGAGGACGCAGGGATCACAGAGCTGCCGACGACACCGGATGAATTTCTGGACGATTTGAAGACCATCCAGGACAAGACGGATGCAATCCCGCTGTACACCAACTTCGGCGCAGGCTGGACCATGGGGGCATGGGACGATTATATTGACCTGACCGCGACCGGCGACCCGGATTTCCGGAACAACATGCCCCATACCAAGGATCCGTTCGCAAAGCGGGACGACCTGACCGGCCCCTATGCGGTTTACTATACACTGTATGAAAGCGTTGCCCGCGGGCTGATCGAAGAATCCCCGTCCAGTACCGACTGGGAATCCTCCAAGAGAAGGCTGAACGAAGGCGAGATCGCCACCATGGTGCTGGGCTCCTGGGCGGTAGAGCAGTGTAAGGAACAGGGAAGCACACCGGAAAATGTAGGCTATATGCCGTTCCCGATCACCGTAGACGGAACCATGTACGCAGGATCCGGCGGAAACTACGGATTCGGGATTAACAACCAGGCGACGGAGGACAATCAGATCGCGGCGATGGTCTACCTGAAATGGCTCCTGGAAGAGTCCACCATTTACACCGATGAGGGAAGCATCCCGGCATTGAAGGACCAGCCTCTTCCGGACGCGCTGGCAGACTTTGCGGATACGGAGATCATTTCCAACAACGCGGCACCGGAGGGAGAGGACGACCTGTTTGATGAAGTCAACGATGAGAGCGAGGTTGGGATCAACAAGGACGATTTCCCGGACTGTGAGATCCTGGAGTATGCACTGAAGGGCGAGAAGACGCTGGATGAGATCATGGACGAATGGAATGAGAAATGGAGCACGGCCCAGGAATCCCTCGGCGTGGAAGTGAACCTGTAAGCCAACGCTTTGACGGTATCTTGTACAGGCTGCCGGGGAATTGCCGGCAGCATTGCAAATAGATAAAAAAGAAAGAGGAGGGTCCTATGGAGAATGTAAAAAGCAGGGCAAAAGAGAAATGGCTCGTGATCGCAGTGTTTATGTTTGTACCGCTGCTCCTTCTGCTCGTGTTTACCTATGTACCGTTTTTTAAAATGGTGCAGTTCAGTTTTTATAAAATGAAATATATCGGGCCAAGGACATTTGTCGGCCTGAAAAATTACGTGGATGTATTTTCGCGCGGGGAATGCTTCCGGTCGCTGTTCGTCAGCGTGTACTACATGGCAGGCGCCATCATCCAGCTTGGCCTGGCGCTGTTTCTGGCGACCATGCTGGTATTTAAGACAAGAGGGAGCGGCATCTTTAAGGGCGCCATGTTCTTCCCCTACCTGATCTGCGGGATCGCCATCGGATTTATTTTCAAATTCTTCTATGCGAGAGGATTTGTACTGGACTCCTTCCTGCAGGCATTGGGTTTCAACATCGACAATATCCCGCTCTGGCTGGAGGAGGAAAAGATCAACAACATTTCCCTGGCGGCCACCTCCGTATGGAGGTACACGGGGCAGAATATGATCCTGTTTCTGGGGGCTATGATGTCCGTGGACACAGACCTGTACGAAGCGTCTGACCTGGACGGCGCCAATAAATGGCATCAGTTCCGGTACATCATCCTGCCCAGTATCAAGTCCATCGTGGTACTGAACCTGATCCTGTCCATCAGCGGATCCTTAAGCGCGTTCGAACCGCCCTATGTTATCACAAACGGAGCGTGGGGAACCGGTACCTATTTCGTCATCATGAACCGTCTGGCCCATGAGAATCAGAAGGTCGGGCTGGCCTGTGCCATGGCCATTGTCCTGCTGGCGATCATCGTGGCATGTACGGTAGCGCAGAACCTGTTCTTCAAGTACGCCTTTGACGACGGGACGGCGGACGAGTCCAAAGCAGCCGCAAGACAGCGGAGAAAAGCAGCGAAAGCAGCAAAAAAGGCAGCAAAGGGGGGCATGTAATATGACAATGTCGGTAAAGAAAAGAAAGGCTTTGAATTCCGTTTTTACAGTATTCAAATATCTGGTTTTGGTCATCGGATCCTTCATCTCCCTGGCGCCGGTCTGCGTCTGCGTGCTGACGGCATTTAAGACGGAGGAAGAGTACAATACCTCCTCAGTGCTGGCGCTCCCGAAGTCCTTCACCTACTTTGAGAATTTCAAGGTGGCAATGGAAAAGGCAAATATGCTCCGGGGCTTTTTCAATACCGCGCTGGTGCTGATCGTGGTGCTGACGGCTTCCATTTTCATCGGCTCCATGCTGGCCTATGTGCTGAACCGGTTTAAATTCAAAGGAAATTCCGTGATCCAGAGCCTGTTCACCTTTGCGGCGCTGATCCCCGGGATCGCGACACAGGTTACGGTATACCAGATCATGTACAGTTTAGGGCTGATCAACCATTTATACGGATATATGATCGTTCTGATGGGGACAGATATCATTTCCATCTATATCTTCCTCCAGTTTTTCGAAAACCTGCCGGTATCGCTGGATGAATCGGCGATCATGGATGGATGCACGTATTTCGGAGTATTCTTTAAAATTTTATTCCCGCTGCTCAAGCCGGCGATCGTGACCTCACTGGTTTTGAAGGGCGTAGGCGTTTACAATGAATACTATATGTCCAACCTGTACCTGCAGGATTCCAATCTGAAAACGATCTCCACGGCGCTGTATGTATTTACAGGGCCTTACGGAAACCGGTACAACTACATCTGCGCAGGCGTGCTGATCACCATCATCCCGATCTTTATCCTGTTTTTGATCTTCCAGAAACAGGTATACAGCGGTATGGCGGCAGGAGCGGTGAAGGGTTAAGCGCACCCAGAAAAGTGCAGAGAGATTTTACAAAAAATGTTACGGCAGTACGTCCGGTTAGGATCTGTAGAAAAATAACCGATACAAGTCAAGATGTGTCAGTTATTTTCCTACAGATCCTTATGAAACAGTCCGGGCATTCTGCCGGAAAGGAGTCAATGATGAGCGAGGTGAAAATGATAGCTCCCCCGGTGCCCAACATCCCGTGGCAGGAGCGGCCGGAGCACATAAGCGGTGCGCCGGTATGGCGTTATAAAGAGAATCCCATCATCGGGCGGAACCCGTCCAGGGAAGTGGCGCGGATCTTCAACAGCGCGGTGATGCCCTATGAGGACGGCTTCATCGGGGTGTTCCGGGGGGAGCAGACCAACGGGATCCCGTACATTTATCTGGGACGGAGCAGGGATGCCGTCCGCTGGGAATTTGATGAGGAAAAGATCCCCTTCGTGGATGAGGACGGCAATCCGTTTATGCCGGTCTACGCCTACGATCCCAGACTGGTGAAGGTGGAGGATACTTACTATATCATCTGGTGCCAGGACTTTTACGGGGCGGCCATCGGCATGGCAAAGACCACGGATTTCAAGACCTTTGTCAGGATCGAAAATCCGTTCCTTCCGTTCAACCGGAACGCGGTCCTGTTTCCGAGAAAGATCGGCGGAAACTTTGTGATGCTCTCCCGGCCCAGCGACAGCGGCCACACCCCCTTCGGAGATATCTTCATTTCCGAAAGCCCGGATATGGTTTACTGGGGAAAGCACCGCCATGTGATGGGGAAGAGCAGCGAGTGGTGGGAGTCTTTAAAGATCGGCGGCGGCGCGGCTCCGATCGAGACGACGGAGGGGTGGCTTCTGTTCTATCACGGAGTGACAGGCACCTGCAACGGATATGTGTACAGCATCGGCGGCGCGATCCTGGATCTGGACAATCCGTCGGTTGTAAGATACCGCTGTGAAAATTTCCTTCTGACGCCGGAGGAATGGTACGAGGAACGGGGATTTGTGCAGAATGTGACCTTCCCCTGCGCCACGCTCCACGACCCGGAGAGCGGCAGGATCGCCATTTACTACGGGGCGGCGGATACCTATGTGGGGCTGGCATTTACGACTGCGGAGGACATCATTTCCTATATAAAGGAACACAGCGTGACCCGGGAAAATGATACGGAAATCGGGAAGAGGTAGAGAAAAATGCAGAAATTTGCGGAAGAGATCCGGTCGCATCTGACCGGGCGGCTGATTCCCTTCTGGGAGGGGCTGATCGATGAGCAGTACGGCGGTTTTTACGGATATATGGGATATGATCTGAAAACAGATCCAACGTATGAGAAGGGCTGCATCCTGAACAGCAGGATCCTCTGGTTCTTTTCAAATGCGTACCTCCTTCTCGGGGAAGAGCACCTGAAAATTTATGCGGAGCATGCGTATCGTTTTCTGCGGGAGCACTGCCTGGATCAGGAATACGGCGGCGTGTACTGGTCGGTGGCCCATGACGGGCAGGTCTGTGACAGCACGAAGCACACGTATAACCAGGCATTTGCCATCTATGCGCTGTCCTCTTATTATGACGCGGTGAAGGATGCGCATGCTTTGAAGCTGGCGCTGGATCTGCAGGCTCTGATCGAGGAGAAATGCAGGGATTCCCAAGGATATCTGGAAGCATTTAACCAGAGCTTTGAGCCGGAGGAAAATGACAAGCTGTCGGAAAACGGCGTCATCGCGGAAAAGACCATGAACACGCTGCTCCATGTATTTGAGGCGTATACGGAGCTGTACCGGGTGAGCCGGGACGCGAAAACGGCGGAACGGCTCCGGGGGATGCTGGATACCATTGCGGAAAAGGTTTACAATCCGGAGCTTGGCAGGCAGGAGGTCTTTTTTGACAAAGAGTGGAATCCTCTGATCGACCTGTATTCCTACGGCCATGATATCGAGGCGGCCTGGCTGATCGACCGGGGGCTGGAAGTGCTGGGAGATCCGGTATATACGCAGAAGCTTTCCCCCATAACGGCAGAGATCACAGACCATATTTATGACCGGGCCCTGGCGGGCAATTCTCTGTTAAATGAAGCGGAAAACGGAGTTCAGGATCCGACAAGGGTCTGGTGGGTGCAGGCGGAGGCGGTGGTCGGCTTTGTGAACGGCTGGCAGAAAAATCCCCGGGAAAAAAGATACCTGGAAGCGGCGGAGGCTGTCTGGGAATATATCAAGGCCCATCTGATCGACCCCAGGGAAGGCTCGGAGTGGTTCTGGGCTGTGGACGAAAACGGGAAGCCTCTGGAAAAGCCCATCGTGGAGCCCTGGAAATGCCCCTATCACAATGGGCGGATGTGCATGGAAGTGATCAGGAGACTGGGAAATTAGAGGAGCCAAATACAAATAGGGAGGGAATCGCAGATGATACACAGCAGATACTATGAGGAACTGGAAAAGCAGGAGCGCCTGATCAATCAAAAGAACCGGAAGAGCGATTTTTACAACGGGATATTTGACCGGTATGAGAATCCGGTCCTGACAAGGGCGCATGCCCCGCTTCACTGGCGGTATGATCTGAACCAGGAGACAAATCCGTACTTTATGGAACGGCTCGGGGTCAATGCGGTGATGAACAGCGGAGCCATTGAGCTGAACGGAAAATTTTAGCTCGTGGCCCGGGTGGAAGGCAAGGACCGGAAATCCTTTTTTGCGGTGGCGGAAAGTGACAGCGGGATCGACGGGTTCCGGTTCTGGGATTACCCGGTGCGGCTGCCGGACACCTGCCCGGAGGAGACCAATGCATATGATATGCGACTGACAAAGCATGATGACGGTTATCTATACGGCGTGTTCTGCTCGGAAAGCAAGGATCTGTCCGACCCGGACCTGTCCGCGGCGGTTGCCCAGGCCGGGATCGTGCGGACAAAGGATCTGAAAACCTGGGAACGGCTGGAC
>CATLCV010000108.1 GCA_949893755.1 uncultured Lachnospiraceae bacterium
GTATATGAGGTTGTAAACCATAAAGCTGCCAGTCAAGAAAATCAGGATAAACGTGCTCCAAAACCGCGTACTATAAAACGCGCAAAAAAGGAATGACTTAACAATTGATTATTTAAAATGGGTTATATTAGTGGATTTACATAATATATGAGATTAGATGGAAGTGGGGAATACATAATGGCAGAAAAGACGAATGCGAATATTGGATTTGAAAAACAATTATGGGATGTTGCCTGTGTGTTGTGGGGGCATATTCCAGCGGCAGAATATAGAAAAATTATTGTAGGTCTCATTTTTCTGCGTTACATTTCAAGCGCATTTGAGAAGCGTTATCAGGAATTGATAGAAGATGGAGACGGTTTTGAAGACGACCGCGATGCATATACGATGGAAAATGTCTTTTTCGTCCCGGAGGAAGCCAGATGGAATACCATTTCTTCTGCTGCGCATACACCGGAGATCGGTACTGTTATTGATGGTGCGATGCGGTCTATAGAAAAAGAAAATCCTACGCTAAAAAATGTACTTCCCAAGAATTATGCCAGTCCCGACCTTGATAAACAGGTTCTGGGGGATGTCGTGGATATTTTTACCAATCATATTGATATGAGTGACAATGAACACGATGAAGATCTGCTTGGTCGTACCTATGAATATTGTATTGCGCAGTTTGCCGAAAAGGAAGGGGTTGGCGGGGGAGAATTTTATACACCCTCAAGTATTGTAAAAACACTCGTTGAGATTTTGAAGCCTTTTGTGAATTGCCGTGTATATGATTGCTGCTGTGGTTCCGGTGGTATGTTTGTACAGAGTGCAAAATTTATTCAGGCACACAGCGGGAAGCGAGGGGCAATTTCTGTATATGGTCAGGAGGCAAATCCGGATACTTGGAAAATGGCAAAAATGAATATGGCAATTCGGGGTATTGATGCTGATTTTGGCCCTTATCATGCAGATACATTTACCAATGATCTTCATCCGACATTAAAAGCAGATTTTATTCTGGCAAATCCGCCGTTCAATTATCATCCATGGAACCAGGACAAGCTGTTGGAGGATGTACGCTGGAAATATGGAATCCCACCGGCCGGAAATGCGAACTTTGCCTGGATCCAGCACATGATTCATCATTTGGCGCCTAATGGAAAAATTGGATTGGTATTAGCGAACGGCGCACTTTCTACACAGTCCAGCGGTGAAGGTGAGATTCGGAAAAATATCATTGAGGCAGATCTCATTGAAGGGATCGTTGCCATGCCGACTCAATTGTTTTATAGTGTGACGATACCTGTTACACTGTGGTTTATCAGTAAAAATAAAAAGCAGAAAGGCAAAACGCTTTTTATTGACGCCCGCAAGATGGGACATATGGTAGATCGTAAACATCGTGATTTTGCAGAGGAGGATATCAACAAGCTGTCAGATACATTTACTGCGTTTCAGGAGGGTACGCTTGAAAATGTAAAAGGTTTCTGTGCCGTAGCAAATCTGGCAGATATTGCAAAGCAGGATTATATCCTGACTCCAGGACGGTATGTTGGAATCGAAGAACAGGAAGAGGATGGAGAGCCATTTGAAGACAAGATGAAGCGTCTGACTTCGGAATTGTCACAGATGTTTGCGAAAAGCCATGAACTGGAGGAAGAGATTCGCAGGAAATTGGGGGCGATTGGGTATGAAATCTGATTTGTCAAATATTTGCTTTTATGCAAAGGGTAAAGTAGATGTTGAAACTCTTACTAAAGAGAATTTTATATCTACAGAAAATATGAAGCCTAATAAAGGCGGCATTGTGAAGGCGGCATCGCTTCCATCAACTATTCAGACACAGAGTTATAGCAAGGGTGATGTTCTTGTGTCAAATATAAGACCATATTTTAAAAAGATTTGGTTTGCTAAAGAAAGTGGCGGTTGTTCGAATGATATTTTGATATTACGTGCTAAAGAGGGAATTGTACCTCAATTTCTCTACTATGTACTTTCTGATGATGCTTTTTTCAATTATGCGACTGCTACAGCAAAAGGTACTAAAATGCCTCGAGGGGACAAAACTGCAATAATGCAGTATCAGGTTCCTGTGTATGATAGGAAAACACAAGATAAGATTGCCAGTTTGCTTGGTGATATAGATGCAAAGATTGAAGTTAATCAGAAGATAAACGATAATTTAACGTATGCAATGAGCCAGGCGAAACAGCGGCGATATCAGCCGTCGGGAGCTCGCTCACGTAAGGCTGTATATCGACGGTGTTTCATCGGGCGAATGCCCGATAGCTCCCGGCTCAGCCGGGAGCGTAGCCTAGCGGCGTAGAAAGAATTTTACTTTCCAAACAAATCCGCATGACTGCCGGTTGCGGTAGCCGAAAGAATAAGGGTATCTTCATAGATTTGATACATAAGCAGCCAATCAGGTTCTATGTGGCACTCCCTAAAATCACGCAGGTTGCCGGATAGATGATGATCTTTATATTGAACAGGCAATGGTTCACCGCTTGCAAGCAATGAAAGTACATTTGTAAGTTTTCCGATATTCTTGCCTCGTTTTTTCATCAATTTGACATCTTTTTTCATGCGATTGGTGTAAACGATTTTATACATAAGCTAATCCTCTAGCATAGAAGCGACAGCATCTTCTGCACTGTCAAAAGGACCATTCAGATTTTTACGGAATCTGCTGTCGTAAACCGCTTCTTGAAGGGAGGATGGAATTGCCTTATGTCTTACTGTAAACGGAATTCCGTCATTTTCAATAGACGCATTCAAAAAAATGCGTATTGCCGTGGATGTATCGAGCCCAAGGCTGGAGAATAGTGTGTCAGCTTGCTTTTTTAATGTATCATCAATACGAATTTGTAGTGTTGCCATATTGCACCTCCATTGATTTTGTAATATAATTGTATCATAACTGCAATGTTAATACAATATTAATTTACCGCCACATCAGGAATGGGAAGATACGGAAAAAGTAGGTTGCGGCGGTAACGAGGAAACATCGGAGCAGCTTTCGAGTCTATGGGGAGCTTAAAGGTCGAGGCTAGAGACATCCAACTCGCCGGACAACAACTTAGGCAAAAGTAACTCTCTAACTGATGAAAGATGGAGATTCTCCTTTTGGTTTTTTAGTATTAGAGCAAACAAAGGAGAAACAATCTCATTAAAAGCCTTCATATCAGCAACCGTGGGAAGCATGATTTTAATCTTTCCGAACTGAGCTTTGTTCAAATTTACTATTGTGCTACCGCTTTGTCCAAGCTTGTTTATTACTTCGGATAGTGTCTGCATCAGTAGATAAATATAAAAAGGCGAATACTCATCTTTCGGAATTATTGAGTTTATCTGCTGATTAGTCTGACTCTCAGATGCCACGAGTGTAACGAGTCCCGCAGTGCCAATGCAGCTTACACATATAGAATTTGGAGGTAGCATTTTTTTTAGTTGAGAATTGGCTCCGAATGTAGAAAGATATCGCTCCGTTGTTACTGCATAAGTGTTCCCGTGCATATCAGGGATTGTAATAAACGGAACATCAGAGCCGTAATACTCTTTGATCTTAGTTGACGGGGTTTTTCCGCATACTACTTCCTTGGCAAGATCATCAATAGTGCCAGAAAGCCAATCAGCAGGACGAACCCCACCAAAAGGATCATAATCGACAAACCAAGACTTGTATAAAGCCTGTGTTTGCTGCTCTAAATTATCGTTTATAATACAATCATGAAAGAGGGGCTGCTTGTGGCATGAAATATTCAGATCAACAGCGCGTTCAGAAAATATATGAAAAGTCATAGGAGCAATTGAATATGAAATATGATCTTGACACAAGAGTTGAAAATGACATTATCAGAATTGCGAAGAAAAACGATATAAAAAAAATAATTCTTTTCGGTTCCCGGGCAAGGGGGACTAATTCTGAAAGAAGTGATATCGACCTTGCAGTAAGCGGCGGAAATGCGCTTGATTTTTATTATGATGTTGAAGAACAGGCGTGGACTTTACTGCTGTTCGATGTTGTGGATCTTGACAGAGGCGTTTCAAACGAGTTGCGGGCCGAAATAGACAGGGACGGAGTAATTATATATGAAAAAATATGACAACTTTTGTAAGGCAATCAAAAATCTTAACGAGGGCCTCAAAATTGAAGAACCGTATACAATCGTAGAACAGACAGGCATTGTCGGGCTTTTTGAGATCTGTTTTGAGCAGTCGTGGAAGCTTATGAAAGAAATACTTGAAAAGCATGGCAGATTTGAAGAAAAAACAGGCTCTCCAAGAGTGATTATAAAGGTTGCTGATCATCTAACGGAAAGGGGTTGAAACTATGTCAGGATTTTATACCGAGGCAGATTACGAAAATTCTATCATAGAACTTTTTCAAAATATGGGCTACCGCTACGTCTACGGTCCGGATGTGGAACGGGATTTTCATTGTCCGCTGTATGAAGATGAATTAATTAATGCCTTATACCGCTTGAATCCATCGCTGCCTGATGATGCCATTCAGGACGCGCTGTATAAGCTGAATAATTTTGAAAATGCGGAACTGGTGCAGAAAAATGCCGTATTCATGAATTACCTCCAGCATGGTGTGGAGGTACGTTATTTTGTAAAAGGCGAAGAGCATTCCGGCCTTGTCTATCTCGCTGACTATAAAAAACCCGATCAGAACTCCTTTATCATTTCAAACCAGTGGACATTTATTGAGAACAGTAAAAAAAGACCGGATATTCTGATTTTTCTGAATGGTCTTCCCATCGTATTGGTGGAATTGAAATCACCATCCCGTGAGGAAACGGATGCGTCGGAAGCGTATGCACAGATCCGCAATTATATGCAGGAAATTCCTTCAATGTTTATCTATAACTGCATTTGTGTCATGAGTGATCATTTGACTTCAAAGGCAGGGACACTTACCTCCGGAGAGGACCGGTATATGGAGTGGAAAACAAAAGACGGCAGCTATGAGAATACCCAGTATGCCGACTTTGATACTTTTTTTGAAGGGATTTTCGAACAAGGGCGGCTGCTTGATATCATTAAGAATTTTATTTGTTTTTCCAATGAAGGCTTAAAACGTTTCAAAATTCTGGCGGGATACCATCAGTATTTTGCGGTAAATAAAGCAATCGCTTCTACGCAGAAAGCGACGGTTACTGACGGAAAAGGGGGTGTATTCTGGCATACCCAGGGCAGCGGGAAATCATTGTCCATGGTATTTTATGCCCATCTTCTCCAGGAAAAGCTGGATAGTCCGACGATTGTGGTATTGACTGACAGAAATGATCTGGATGATCAGCTTTACGGCCAGTTTGCAAAATGTAAGGATTTTTTACGGCAGAATCCGATGCATGCGCAAAGCCGTCAGAATCTAAAAGAACTGTTGGATGGCAGAAAGGCAAATGGGATAATATTTACCACCATGCAGAAATTTGAAGAGTCTGACGAGCCGCTTTCCGAACGCCGGAATATTGTAGTTATGGCGGATGAGGCACACCGGGGGCAGTATGGACTGCGGGAAAAGATCGACGCGGAAACCGGAAGGATTAAAACAGGCACTGCCAGAATCATCCGCAATAGCCTGCCGAATGCCACTTATATTGGTTTCACAGGTACTCCGATCTCTATGAAAGACAGAAGCACCCGTGAGGTTTTCGGGGATTATATTGATGTCTATGATATGACGCAGGCAGTGGAGGACGGCGCGACCCGTCCGGTTTATTATGAGAGCCGTGTCATCAAACTGAAATTGAATGAGGAAACGCTGAAACAGATTGACGCGGAATATGAGCTTCTGGCAAATAACGCGGATCCGGAGGTCATTCAGAAGAGCAAGCGGAAGCTGGGGCAGATGGAAGCCGTGCTTGGAAATGATCAGACGATAGAATCTCTGGTCAATGATATTTTGGAGCATTATGAAAATTACCGTGAAAATATGCTGACCGGTAAGGCAATGATTGTCGCGTATTCCCGTGAGATCGCCATGAAAATATACAACCGGATTTTAGAATTGCGTCCGGGGTGGACAAAGAAGGTTGCGGTTGTTATGACGGAGAACAATAAAGATCCGGAGGAATGGCGCAGTGTGATTGGAAATAAACGCCATAAGGAGGAACTGGCAAAGAAGTTCAAGGATAATGACAGTCCGCTGAAAATCGCGGTTGTAGTGGATATGTGGCTGACAGGCTTCGACGTTCCGTCCATGGCAACGATGTATGTCTATAAACCGATGCAGGGACATAATCTGATGCAGGCGATTGCGCGTGTGAACCGAGTATTTCAAGACAAGGAAGGGGGGCTTGTTGTAGATTATATCGGAATTGCCACAGCATTAAAAGAAGCAATGAATGACTATACCTCACGCGATAAGAAAAATTATGGCGATACGGATGTGGCAAAGGTGGCATATCCGAAGTTTTTGGAAAAGCTGTCAATATGTCGGGATTTTTTTTATAGATATGATTACTCCAGATTCATATCAGGAACAGACTTGGAGAGGTCAAAAGCAATCACCGGAGCGGTGAATTTTATGATCGCACCAGACAAGGAAAAAGAAAGGGACGCATACATAAAAGAAGCTCTGATGCTAAAACAGGCTTTGTCACTTTGTTCTTCCATGGTAGAGGAACCGCTCCGCATAGAGGCCGCGTTTTTCGAATCTGTAAGGGTTCTTATGATTCGGATCATCAATAAAGGAGAAGGCCGCAAATTCTCCCTCCTGGAAATGAATTCCCGCATCAATGAGCTTTTGAAAGCAAGTATCAAGAGTGACGGTGTGATCAATCTGTTCTCGGATGTATCACAGGAATTTTCTCTTTTTGATCCGAAGTTTCTGGAAGAGATCTCTAAAATGAGAGAGAAAAATCTTGCTGTAGAATTGCTGAAGAAGTTGATCGCAGAGCAGGTTCAGATCTATCGCCACACCAATGTGGTCAAATCTGAGAAATTCAGTGAGATCATACAGGGGACAATGAATCGCTATCTGAATGGTATGCTGACGAATGAACAGGTCATTGAAGAGCTCCTGAATCTGGCAAAGCAGATTGCGGCAGCGCATAAGGAAGGGCAGCAGTTGGGATTGACGGCAGATGAACTGGCCTTTTATGATGCGTTGACGAAACCACAGGCGATCAAAGATTTCTATGAAAATGATGAGCTGATCGCCATTACAAAAGAACTGGCAGAAACATTGAGAAAGAATCGTACGATTGATTGGCAGAAGCGGGATTCAGCCAGAGCAAAAATGCGCATGATGATAAAGAAATTGCTGAAAAAGCATCGTTATCCGCCGGAAGGAATGGAGGATGCTGTCCATACGGTTATGACACAATGTGAGTTGTGGACAGATCATGCAGATATGGAAACTGAGAAAGAAGAGAATATTGTCTCCTTTCAAAAAAAGAAAGATGTAACTTATCATTATGAATCACAGGAATTGATATTGGTGGCGGAGGAATCAGCACCATATGGTAAGAAAGAGTGATACGGAGGACTCCATGGACACGTTTCTCTTAAAAAACCTCTCCGACCTGCTCCAGATCGGAATTTTCTACATCGATCAAAACGAACCGGACGGCAGTCAGAATACAATGGAATCCAACCCCCTATGCCAGGATGCTTCCCTGCGGGACATGCTGACCCACGCAGCCGACAGGCAGGAGGCTCCCTACCTGTTCCAGGATGAGTTCCAGGTGTATTTCGGCTGTGTGGCGGCGGAGAACGGGCACTGTCTGATCGGTCCCATGAGCGTGGATTTTTTCGACAGGCTCAAACGCCACAGGTTCTGCAGGCACTACGGGATCCCGGAGTACGCGGAAAAGAACCTGCGCCGGTTTACGCTTATGGAGGTGCTGCAGATCATGTGCATTGCGGCAAAAATCGTGACCGGCAGAGAGTACACGGATCAGGAGGTTGTGGATGCCAATCGTATGGCTGTGGTGACGAAGGAGCAGGAGGTAAAGGATCAGATCCGATTTCATATCCAATCCGAGGAAGAGGACATTTTTCGGCACTCTTATCAGGAAGAGCGGGAGATCCTGGATATGGTGAGAGCGGGAAATGTGACGGAAGCTGTGCGTCTGACGAAGAAGATCGATGTGGAAATCGGCCGGATGGGCCGGTCGGAGCTGGCACATTTGCGGAATCTTCTGACCGTCGGGATCTCATTGTGCGCCAGGGCTGCGATCGAAGGCGGGGTGAGCCCCTATGCCGCGTATCGCATCAGCGGATTCTATATCAATAAAGGCGCAGAGTGTACAGACACCACGCAGATTCTGGTATATCGGAATCATGCGGTGGAGGAGCTGACGAAACGTGTGCATGAGATGAAAGAAAAGCAGAATACTTCCAGCTATACCAGGCGGTGTATGGATTATGTGGCAAAGCATTTCCGGGAGAAGATCTATCTGGAGGATATCGCGGAGAGCTTAGGCATCAGCAGCAGTTACCTGTCCAGGACATTCAAAAAAGATACAGGGGTCCGTCTTCAGGATTATGTAAATCAGGTGCGGGTAGAGCGGGCAGCGAACCTGCTTGTCTATTCCGAAGAGACGATTCCAAGGATTGCGGAGTATGTAAATTTCCCGTCCCAGAGTTATTTTGGAAAGATATTTAAGGCCGCTAAGAATATGACGCCCAAGCAGTATCGGGAAACCTATAAGCCAACAGAATTTTTTGTGGCGAAATAAAGATAAAAAAGACAAAATAAGGATATCCTGTTTTGTCTTTTTTTGTTATCTTACATTCAGAAAAACAAAGGACAGAAAACACAGGAGGCAAAAAAAGATGTTGTCAGAACGTTTTTATGGAGTAGGAGAACCTTTGATCCAGCGGGAAGGAGATACCGGTGTGGCGGCGGAAGCGTACCTGGATCTGATAAAGGCCATGGGCTGCACGGCATACCGGTCGTGGATGCATTTGACGGATATCCTGAAAGACCCGGCGACGCCGGATGCGGAGGCAGCCAAAGCGCACACACGGCTTTTAGACCGGGCAGCGGAACTGGATCTGGAAGTGACGGGCATGAGCCATGAATGGTTTTTGCCGGAGGGCTGCAGACAGAGGACGGGGCATGCGGTGCCGAAACGGGATCTGACGGAGGGAAGCCTCTACCGTCAGACGCTGGACATGATGGAGCAGTCCTGGTGCACCATGGCAAAATGTTTTCCCCAGGTGTCCAACTGGGAGATCGGAAATGAATGGAATATCAATGCATTTCTCCAGCCGGACGGATTTCTGGACAGCGACATGTCGGTTCCGTTTACTGCGGATGAAAAGCTGGATATCGCGGTGGATCTGATGTACTTTGCGGCCCGCGGAGTGCGGCGGGGCAACCCAAAGGCAAAGGTGGTATCCTTTTCCCCGGCGCTGAGCACACCGTGGCTGGGCGGGAGCCTGCCGGATTATCTGCCGCCCATGTACGGGATCGCCTGGACGCTGGATCAGATCTACAGCAGGATCAGATCCGGGAGATTTTGGTCGGATAACCCGGATGATTATTTTGATCTGGTGGCATGGCATCCTTATCAGATGAGTACAAACCAGCAGGAAAAGGATGCGGATCTGTTTTTACATATCCAGGAGCCGGACAATCTCTGGAAGGATTATAACGACGCGGCATACCGGGTGATGTGCAAGTACGGGGACGGACACAAGCAGGTGCTGCTGACCGAGGTGGGCTTCACGGACTGCGGGGACCAGGAACGGGAAGAGCGGCAGGCCCGGTATACGCAAAAGCTTCTGCAGATCGCGGCAGAGCTGCCCTATGTGCGGACAATCTTCAACTTTCGGCTTTTGAACGAGACTGGGATGCTCAAAAAGGCCGGGATTGAAGACAACCAGATCGGCGGACTGGCGGAGGTGTATTTCGGATTCTTTACAGAACCGGCGGACGGCTGTCAGCCGAGGAAGAAGGCGCTGGTACTGCAGAAAGCAGCCGGCAGCATGGAGGATCTGAGCGCGGCAGGGCTGAGAGTGTCCCAGATGAAGCGGGAAAAGAGCAGGGGAGAGACGGCGTAGAGCAGAAAGATAGATCTGCTTGGCATACAGTTCTGCGGAATCCATAAAACGAGCAGGAACAGGCGGACTGCTGCAGGATGCAGATGGGAAACCGGAAAAACAAACAGGAACAGGAGGAAAACTGACATGAGCGAACATATCGTAGAAACAAAAAACGGAAGGATCAGAGGTTACGAGCGGGACGGGCGGATCGAATATCTCGGCATCCCGTTTGCCAAGCCGCCGGTGGGAGAGCTTCGGTTCAGGCGGGCGGTCCCGGCTGAGCCCTGGGAGGGCATCCTGGACGCGAAGGAGTACGGCCCGGAATCCATCCAGTTGGATGAAGGGGAACTGAAAGGCTCTGAGGACAGCCTGACCGTGAACGTGCAGCGGCCTCTGGAGGGAGAAAACCTGCCCGTATTTGTCTGGATCCATGGGGGCGGGTACTGCACCGGGGCGGCATCGGTGCCTCTCTATAATGGAAAAGCATTCGCACAGGACGGCCTGGTGTTCGTATCCTTCCAGTACCGGATGAGCGTGCTTGGGTTCTATGATTTTACGACATATCCGGGCTGTGAGGATTTTGACAGCAACTGCGGGATCTCGGACCAGATCATGGCCATGACCTGGATCCATGAAAATATCGCCGCATTCGGAGGGGACCCGGCCCGTGTGACCATCGCGGGAGAATCCGCAGGCGGGGCATCGGTGGTCAATATGCTGGCGATCCCGGCGGTGAAGGGCATGTTCCAGCAGGCCATCATCCAGAGCGCGCTGCCCAACTGTGTATGTACCCACCAGACCGCGCGGGAAAATATCGACCTGTTTCTGGAGGGCATGGGCTGGACGGAGGAAGACCTGCACAGACTGAGGACAGACGACCCGTTCTCTTTCCAGAAGGGAAACCAGTACGTGGCGGAGAAGCACCAGTATAAGAATCCGGGCATGTTCCTGCCGGGGCCCGTCATCGACGATCTGCTTCCGGTACGCCCTATCGAGGCCATCCGAGACGGAAGCGCGGCGGACGTGAAGGTGATCATCGGCACCAACATGGATGAGGGGACCATGTTCGTACACCCGGAGAAAACCGGATTCCCCAACAGCTGGGCAATGGTTGCGGAAATGTTTGAGAAGAACGGCAATGCAGGCGCGCTCCCGGATATCATCAACTACTATCACCCCTCCGCGCGGGATCGTTTCCGGACATTTCAGGCGCAGGAGGAATTTACCCAGAACGCGGTGCCGGATATAAAGACGGACTACCGCACGGAGGGCGGCGACCCGTTCATCGAATTTGCTACGGATTACGCATTCCAGATGCCGGCCTTGAAGGTGGCGGAAGCCCAGAGAAAATATAATGATGTATGGATGTACCGGTTCGAATTCGTTTCCGTGAACGGGGAAAAAACAGGATGGAAGGCATCCCATGCCTTTGACATTCCCTGCGTATTCGCGAACAAGGATTTCAAATTCAGTCAGTTCCTGTTTGAGGGCGAGACGGAAGAGACAAAGGACGCGCTGATCGAAGCGATGCATACCCCGTGGGTGAGATTTACCAAAACCGGAGAGCCGGATCCGGAGAACTGGCCGAAATATGACGGATATAACACGGAAATCCGAATCTTTGACCGGAAGACGACCACCAGGCTGGTGCGCCGGAAGGAGTTGATGGATGTGTGGGGAGATCTGCGGTTCTATGAGGACTGACAGCAAGTATGAAAAAAATTCCAGATGTGCATTCACTGCACAGGATCATGGACGTGTCTGCAAAAGGATACTAAAGGATTATCCAATAACGCCGGCCCTTTTGGGACGAGCGGACTTGGTCCGATCGGGGATGAATATCCGGTATGGCGGATCATATTACGGGCAATCAGAAGCAGGAAGGAGCAGAAAAAATGAAACGAATCGAGAGATATGGAAGAATAGAATTTGCGATCAGCGGAATCCAGTCGGACAGGCTGACAGAAGGCGGCGCCGTATTCCGAAACGGGGAGGATACACGGCAGGTGCGCGCCTTCCGGACAGACGCCGGGGAATACAGAGTCCGATTTATGCCGGAGAAAGAGGGAGTATGGGATTACCGGATCTCTATCTGCGGAAGGGAGATGGAAGGAACGTTTGAATGCGTGCCGAATACCGGAAATAACCATGGAAAGGTGAAGGCAGACGGAGACCGCTTTCAGTACGAGGATGGCGAAAGGTATATTCCATTTGGCACGACCTGCTATGCCTGGATCCACCAGACGGAGGAGCTGCAGGAGCAGACCCTGAGAAGCCTGTCGGAATCCCCGTTTAACAAGATCCGCATGTGCGTGTTCCCAAAATCCATGCCCTATAACAACAACGACCCGGACTGCTATCCATTTTACAAAAAAGAAGACGGAGCCTGGGATGTCACCCGGCCCGACCAGCAGTTCTGGGAGAAGCTGGACAAACGGATCCGGCAGTTAGGGGAGCTGGGGATCGAGGCAGACCTGATTCTGTTTCATCCGTATGACCGCTGGGGATTCGCGGAGCTTTCTCAGGAGGATTCCCTTGCGTATCTGGAATACTGCATCGCACGTCTGGCCGCATATAGGAACATTTGGTGGAGTCTGGCAAATGAATACGAGACGTTGTTCAAAAAGACGGACGAGGACTGGGACGCATACGGAGAAATGCTGCAGGAGCAGGACGTTTACGGGCATCTCATTTCCATCCATAATATCTTTGCGCCTTATCCGAAACGGAATTGGATGACCCACTGTTCCATCCAGCTCCAGTCCGCAGACCTGGATCAGGTGCTGGGCTGGCGGAACGAGTACCAGATCCCGGTCGTGATCGACGAGTGCGGCTATGAGGGGGACCTGGCGTTTGGCTGGGGGAGCTTGACCGCATTTGAGATGGTGCACCGGTTCTGGTGGACCATGCTCCGGGGCGGCTTTTGCACCCACGGCGAGACCTTCCACCGGGAGGATGAGGTCCTCTGGTGGGCAAAGGGCGGCAGACTTTATGGAGAGAGCGCGCCGAGGATCGCATTTTTAAAGGAGCTCCTCTACAGCCTGCCGGGAAAATGGCATCTGCCGGAGATGGTGGGGAAGAATCCCAATGAAGCAGATGTGCCGGACCCGGATATGAGTCCGGAAGAGGCCTCCGGGTTCCGCCTGTTTTTTGAAAGGCTGTGGAGCACACCGAAGGAAGCCAGGGAAAGATTTCTGGCCGGAGGCTGTCCGCTCCGGCTGGAAGGGGAGACGTGGTATCTGGAGTATTTCAACCGGATCCGTCCGGTATATGCAGACCTCCATCTGGCCAAAGACCGGAAATATAAGGCCGAGGTGATCGACATCTGGAACATGACCAGGGAAACGGCAGGGGAGGGACTCAGCGGAGAGGTGAGGATCGGCCTGCCTGCGAAGGAGGGGACCGCAATTTTGGTGACAGAATGAGCAAAATGAGGCTGCATTAGCAGACGCAAGAGTGCAACAGCACGGATTTTGCGAATGGATGCGCAGGTTGGATGATCTTTAGATCATCCAACCGTACAGGTGGAAATTTTGCAAACATGTAAAACAGGGCAAGATAAGTACAAAAAAACAAAAATAAAGATATATCAGAAGCCTGAGATCGTGTAGGATATACTCAGCAAGAACGTATACGAAGATTGTTGACAGTTTCATAATAGGACGGATATATCCATCCACGTATGGAGGGTACATACGAACCGGCACTGCGGCCGCGGTTCCGGAGCGAGAAACAGGAATCCAAAAAGGAGAGGAGAAAAGAAATGGCAAGAGAATTGGGAAAAGACAAAGACGGTATTCAAAAGGTTATGTGTGCGCCGGATTATGTATCAGATGCATTGGGGCAGCTTGCATTAAATTCGATCAGCTGCCTGGCAGGTCAGATGACCTTCTTTTATACGAATAAGATGGGAATGGCGGCAGCTACAGTCGCTACAGTGCTTTTGATCGCGAAGATCTTTGACGCGGTGACCGATCTGTTCATGGGTAAGATCGTGGACAAGACCCATACAAAATACGGAAAAGCAAGGCCATGGCTGCTTCGGATGATCCTTCCGGTCATGATCGCAATGGTTGCGCTGTTTACCGTTCCGAAGGGTGCGGGTAACTTCCAGTATATTTACGCGCTGCTCACAAATATATTTGCGTCCGCAATCTGCTATACGGCAGTCGCTGTTCCATATTATACCATGATGGCGTATAAGACGAAGAGCAGTGAAGAAAAAGGCAAGATGGGTACCTACCGTTCCGCAGTCGGATATGCGATCGGCGTAACCCTTGGAATCGGCCTGATTCCGATCACCATGGCATTGGGAGACGACCAGGCGGCATGGATCAAATTTGCGGCGATTCTGGCAGTTCTTTCAGGCGCAGGGCTTTTCATCACATTTAAAGGCTCTAAAGAACGTTTTGCGGAAGAAGGGGAAGAGCAGGAAAAGGAAAATGAAGTGTCCATCTTAGAAGGCTTGAAAATGCTGGTGAAAAATACGTACTGGATCAAGATAACCGTATTCGGAGTATGCATGAATGTGATGTATGCGACGATCATGGCGGCTCCGATCTACTACGCACAGTGTATCGTAGGGGATATGGGATTCTACAGTACGGTCAATACGGTGAACCTGATCCCTTCCATCATTGGTTTCCTGACTGTGGGTATCCTGATCAACAGATTCGGACTGGCAAAAACCGCAAAATACGCGAGCATTATCGGAATCTTTGGATGTATTGTAAGATGTATCTTCCCGTCAAGCATTCCTGTAACCTTGATCTTTGGTTCCGTAGTCATGTATGCAACGATTCCGCTGATCTCCGTGCTCCCGGCTATGGTGCTCAATACGTCTGAGGTCAATATGAAGAACTTCGGCGTGCGCATCACAGGCATGACCAACGCATCCAACAGCTTTGTCGGCAAGATCGGTGCCGGACTCGGCGGATCCACGATCGGCTGGGTGCTGGCAGCAGGCGGTTTTGACGCGGTAGCGGCAGGCGGAGAAGTAACAAAGGGTGTCGTTACAGCTATTTATACTCTGAACATTTATATCCCGCTGGCCATGTTTATCATCATGCTCCTCATCCTGTCAAGATATGATCTGGAGGACAAGATGCAGGATATGATCGCCGAGAATGAAAGAAAAGCAGCAAGGTCATAACACGACTGATCTGTCAGACTATTTACATTGCAGTAAACTGCAGGCAAGTGACCTGGCGGCAGACAGAAAAAATTGCCCTGACAAGAATTTGTATAGGGCAATTTTTTCTCAAAAGGGAACAATCATTCTATGAGAGGAACATAAAATTTTATATAGGAGAGACAGAGTATGGATCATACTTTAAAAATCTGGAAGGATTTAAAGATGGAAATGCGCCCCAAAATCAGATATTGGCTTCCGGCCGCGGCAATGGACGAAAACGATCTGAGGCAGGAGATCAGACAACTGGAAGAACGGGGATTCGGAGGGATCGAAGTGGTTGTCCTTTCAACGCTTTCCGATGACATAGCCAGAAGCAGGGACGGCTGGGGAACCGAGAACTGGGATCGGATGGTTGCGGTTATCGCAGATGAAACCAAAAAGCTGGGGATGTCCATGGACCTTGCCATCGGCCCGGGATGGCCGATCGCGTCCCCGGAAATCCGGCATGCAGATGACCCGGGAGCGCTGTGTGAACTGACCTATGGGGTTCTGGAAGTAAAGGGCGGCGCAGCATACCGCGGCAGGCTGCCCAAGCGGAGGAGACGGCATGAGGAAGGGACTCCGGTGCTGGTTCATGTGCTGGCATATCAGGTAAAGGATAAGAAGGTGCTTTGTCAGGACAGCTATCTGGATCTGGACGGTTTTGTCAGCGGAAGCCAGGGGGAGGAACAATTAGAGTATACATTTCCAAAAGAGGGAAGCACCTGGGCGGTTTTTGCATTTTACCGACAGCCCGCGCTGCATAAGATCAATGCAGGCCAGCATTATGTGATCGACCATTTGAGCAGAGAAGGCGCACGGGCCACAGAGAAATACTGGGAAACGATTTTCAAAAAGTACTCTTATGAATCCATGGAGTCTTTTTTCTGTGATTCGCTGGAATATAATGTGAGCCTGGACTGGACTCCTGACTTCCCCGGGGAATTTGAGGCGAGAAGGGGGTATTCCATACTTCCATACCTGCCGTTTATTGGGATTGAAAATATATATCCGCCCTGCGATGTGCCGGGATACCAACTGGAAAATCCGGAGATCAGCGAGATGGTCAATCTGGATTATGTGGAAACCGTGACCAGGTGCTACTGTGAGTACCACCTGGATTCTCTGGAAAAGATGGCGGAGCGATTCGGCAAAACTGTGCGCTATCAGGTGGCATATAATAAGCCCATCGAGGTAGAGCGCAGTGCGCTTCATGTGGCAATACCGGAAAATGAGGCGCTTGGAAGGCCGTCCGTGGATTACCAGAAAACCATGGCGGCTGCGGCACATTTGGGAAGAAAGGAAAGATATTCCTTTGAATGCGCGGCGGAATTTGGAAACAGCTACGGGCAGAGCTATGAGGATCTTTTTTGGTGGATCAAGAGAAGCATGATGGCAGGAATGAATGCCCAGGTGCTCCACGGAGGGAGCTATTCCGGGGGATACTACGGTGAAAAATCCGTGGACGGAAATATACCCGGGGTCAAGTGGCCCGGATTTGAGGCATTTGACCAGTTTGTCTCCAATTACTGGAACAGGACCCTGTCCGCGGAACATGCCAGAGGCTGTATGGATGCCGTAGCCCGGATGAATGTCCTGTTTCGCAGAAAGGCAAAAGTAGACTGTGCGGTGTTCCGGAATCATTACCACAGTGAAGGCATGGGCGGTGAGTTCTGCCTGTATCCGGGGGGAGATGTCTTGAATAACAGAGGGTACAGCTATGAGTTTGTATCCGCGGAACTTCTGAAGCTTCCGGCCTGTAAGGTGAGCGGCGGAAGGCTGGATAAAGATGGACCTGCATACAAGTGCCTCATCATACCCGAACAGGCCGGTATTTCCGTGGAAATGCTGAAAAAAATGCGGGAACTGGCTGATGCGGGCCTGCCTGTGATCTGGATTGGCAGCCTGCCGAAAAGGGCGGTATTTTATTCAGAGTGGAATACGGCGGACAAAAGGCAGCTATGGGCGGAGGAGCTTGAAAAAGCAGAGAAGGCCGGCAATATATATCGCCTGAAAACAGAGAGGGAAGTGCCGGAATTTCTGATGAAAATAGGAATCCTGCCGGATGTAGTGCTCGACGGCGGGATGGATATCATGACAGCGGAGCATGTGGATGAGGACGAAGCGCTCACCTGTTATATGCTGTATGCCTACAACAGGGCGGAAGCGGATCCGGAGAATCCGAATCCCGATGAGATATCAGTCAGCGCGATGTACAGGAAAGGCACGACGAAAGGAAGCTATGAACGCCCCGGGAGCATCAGCAGGCGAAAAGTCTCTGTGAGGCTCAAAGGAAACGGAACCGTATATGAGTGTAATCCATGGGACGGAAAGATAAGGAAACGGGATTTTCAGGCCGGACCGGACGGATATATGAGCGGCACGGTCTTTCTGGAAGAAGATGAGATGATCCTGCTGGCACTCACGAAAGAAAAGGGAGTCTCACAGGATCGCAACCCCGGATTTTCAGGTGAAGGAAAGGAGAGCGGAAGCGTCAGGTTTGACACGCTGCGTCTGGAAGAATTTGTCCCGGAAAAAGAGGGAGAAACCTCTTTTCTGCGGAGCGGTTTTGTACCCTATGGAGGAATACAGAACAGCACAGGCAGGGAATCTGCCGGAAGCCCATCCGCTTCGGAAGTCATAAAACTGGATAAGCTGGCTCCATGGAGAAAGCTGGATGCGCGGCTGGAACATTTTGCCGGAAGAGGCTTTTACAGAGGAATACTGGAGATTCCCGAAAAAGCAGAGGGAAAAACTTATATCCTGCATCTGGGAGAGGTATACGATACCTTTATGATAGAGATCAACGGAAAGAAAGTCCCGTTTCCGGATCAGGTTATGAAATGTGCGGATATCACGGAGTATATCCATCCGGGAAAAAATGAGATGCAGGCAGAGGTTGTGTCCAATCTTTATAATGCAGTGTTCAAAGCGGGAATGGCGCGTACCGGGGATGAACTGTCTTATGTGCCGAGAAATTACGGCATATGGGAAAGTGAATATAAAAAAATCTTTATTGAAGCTGTAGGATGAGGGCTTGTAACACAGGCGAATTCCTATTCGCTGCAGAT